>CACEMW010000080.1:0-9061 GCA_902560705.1 uncultured Verrucomicrobiota bacterium | reverse complement strand
AGCACATGAATGGATGGGTGCTTTTTTTCCAGCGCATCCGCGATATCACCCGTTCCATCGGGTGACCCATCATCCACTACTAACATGTCAATTGTTACAGGCTGTTTGAGAACGCGCTCTGCAAGCGTGGGCAAATTGTCCCGTTCATTGTAAGTCGGGACGATGACGATGGCACGGGATTGACTCAAAATAGGGATCGGAAAAACTTCTACTGGCCTTCCTCTTACGAAGGTCTTTGATCCAGCCAGAGATCAATGGGTTTGGCCACCTTGGAATGGAAAGGCAGCGCAACCTTTTGCCCTGTGCCTGCTGATTCATAGGCAGCAAGCATGATTTCCAGCACCGCGCGACCATCTTCTCCAGTGACTTTCGGGGTTTTGTTTTCTCTCACGCATTCTATGAAGTGGTGCAGCTCCTGAGGATACCCTTGATTGAAGGCCTCTTCGAAAATCGTGAACGTCCAGCCCTTGGAGTTGCCGGCTTTTTCCATGGCGTATCCATAACCCTCCTCACTATAAGTAACAGCAGCATTGCCGCGAAACAGATCCGCGTAGACAACTCCACCTGTACCAAAAACTTCCACACTGTCATCCATGCCTCCCAGTTTGGCCCAACTGTTTTCGGCAACACCGATGGCTCCATTCTCGAATTCTACAATAACCAGGGAATCATCCTCTCCCTGAGTGCGCTCTTTGTGCATGACCGTCATCATGTGAGCCTGAACACTGACCGCCTTGGGGCGCCCACCCAGCATCCAGCGGAACCAGGCGATGCCATGGCAGCCCATGTCCATCATGGCCCCACCCCCTGAGAGATTGACATCATAAAACCAGTCGCTGTGAGGCCCGGAATGTTTTTCGCACTGTCGCAAATGGTAGAGATCACCCAATGCTCCTTCATTAACTAATTGACGAACCCGCTCATATTTCGGCGCAAAGCAGAGCTCCTCAGCATACATGAGTTTGCGCCCGACCTTGTCACACACATTAATCATTTCATCGGCCTGCTCTAGATTCATGGCAAAGGGTTTTTCGATGATGACATGCTTCCCATGCTTGGCAGCCGTCAAAACCGCTTGATGGTGCAGGAAATTAGGGAGGCAGATATCGACCACCTCGCAATCGGAAGTCGCAATGGCTTTTTCGAGATCATCGAAGGATTGTTCGAGACCGTGTTTGCTAGCTAAAGCGGCTGCCTTTTCCCCATTGCGTGTGTAGACCCCCACCACCTCGGCGTCTGGGACGAAGCGTTGATAGGACTCGAGGTGAATATTGGCAATGAAACCTGCCCCTAGCAGTAGAACCTTTGTCTTGGCCATTGAAAAATCATAAACTGATACCCCTTTAACAAGCAACCTCATGATGTAGGCCCGATGACTCCGAAGAGCGTTGCTGTTTTAGCTACCCCGTATTGACCGTTAGCACAATCCTATATTACTCTGAGTATGGATAAAAGAATTGTTTATATGACTGAAAGCGTGTCGCAGAGCGGAAAAACAGTTTCGCGTGTAGCGTTCGTTAAAAAATGGTAAGCGCCATTTCCTTGCCTTCTGCTATGATTTTCATTATTTGCAGCAACCGTTTTTAGATTGAGACTGGGTTACCACCTTATTCGCGTGGTCTAGCTCGGCCGGCTAGCGTACCGATTCCACTATGCACGGCCTCAAGAGGCGTCACGAACATTTGTATAAAAACACGATTAATCTACCTTCATCAACGGTATAAAAATTTATATTAAAACCGGTTGTGATAACATATGACTAATATAAACCATTTGCCATTATTTATTAAATTACTAATTTAAAAGTTCAAAAGTCATCTAGAAACTTTGCTTAATGTATGTAGATTTCTAACATAAGTTAAATATTAATCCATAAACTGTAAAAACTTTGTTTACATTTACTAGAGTTACTATTAATTTATTTAGAGAGTCATTGGAATTTTAATAACTTCTAAGTTTAAACTTATGGAAAAAAGACAAACAGGTCAAATTTTATATAAAAAAGCAAAGCAGATAATTCCTGGAGGGACCATGCTACTCTCCAAAAGACCTGAAATGTTTTTACCTAATCTTTGGCCTGCATACTATTCAAAATCTAAAGGCTGCAAAGTCTGGGATCTTGAAGGTAATTGCTATTATGACGTCTCCATTATGGGAATAGGTACAAACATTCTTGGATATGGTCACAATGAAGTAGATAACAGTGTAATTCAAACAGTAAAAAACGGAAACATGTCGTCGTTAAACTGCCGTGAAGAAGTTGATTTGGCGGAAAAGCTACTGCAACTTAATCCATGGGCTGACATGGTTCGCTTTGCACGCACAGGAGGAGAAGCAAATGCCATCGCGGTTCGTATTGCACGGGCGGCCGCAGGTAAAAACGAAATTGCAGTTTGTGGTTACCACGGTTGGCATGATTGGTATTTATCAGCAAATTTAAATAAAAAAGACAAATTAAAAAACCATTTGTTGCCGGGCCTCAAGACGGCGGGTGTGCCACCAGAACTGGAAGGGACAATACATACATTTAATTACAATGATTACGAAGGATTAGAAAAGCTTATTTCTGAAAAAGATATTGGAGTCGTAAAAATGGAAGTTATGCGAACTGTAGAACCTGAATCTAAATTCCTGAAAAAAATAAGGGCTTTAACGAAAGCCAAGGGGATAGTCCTTATATTCGACGAGTGTACTTCGGGGTTTAGGGCCACAAAATCGGGATTACATGAAAAATACAATGTGGAGCCGGATGTTTCCGTTTATGGTAAAGCTCTGGGTAATGGATACGCTATAACTGCAATTGTTGGAAGGGAACCAATTATGCGCATTGCCGAAGAAACATTTATAAGTAGCACATTCTGGTCAGAAAGGATAGGTCCTGCAGCAGGGCTCAAAACTTTGGAAGTAATGGGTAGGGAACAGTCGTGGCTAAAGGTTTCAAATACCGGGCAAACTATCAAAGACACATGGAAAACTATAGCAAATAATCACGGGTTACAAATAAAAATTTTTGGAATCGACGCATTACCTGTATTTGTATTCAATAATGATAACCATCTTAAGTATAAGACTTTCATAACGCAAGAAATGCTAGCCAGGGGATTTATCGCATCAAACACAGTTTATGTGTGCATTGATCACTCTAGAAAAATACTCGACGAGTACTTTAATACTCTAAATAATATTTTTAAGGTAATTGCTGACTGTGAAAACGGGAAGTCGATTGACAAGCTATTAAAAGGGCCCGTTTGTCATGATTCGTTCAAAAGATTAAATTAAACGAAATAAAATATTTTTATTCTTAGTAAATGAAAGCTCTCTGTGTGAATCTAGACCCAGCCTATTAAAAATCGTGGTGAGGGGCCTACACCAACCAATAAATCTAAATTCCCAATTAGGCGTAAGTTGAATTCTATTTCAATTATCCGAACTAATATTGCTCCATTTATTAAAAACGTAGCATTTAATTTTTAAATTTTTCATTCGTCAGTTAATAACATTTTATTTCCTCACCTTGTACAAAAAACTGCTTTAATTTGAGATTCACATCTAGGTTTATAAAGTCTGCATGTTTGTCGGGCCTCAGCATGCGATTGGCAAACTCCAGTAATTCGGGGGATAAGTGCTGACTATCAGCAATGACTTCGGTAGTCATGAATAGTTCCATCAATACAAGCCGTATCATTCTCTTTTTCATGGTAAAGCCATTCTAGAAGCGCAATCCTGAAATCGAGCTCATGGCACACTAGAAGTGATCCACATGACGCATTCCAGTCTCTAGACAGCCGCCATCTGCTACCAAGTAACATTGGAATGCCCACAATTGGCTGGAAAACTGCACTTGATTGACTCTCGATAGAAGGCCGTTGCGCCTGGCAATTCAGCAGCACAGGTGGCCACCTTGATGATCCCAAGATCGAAGCAGGCTTTGTATTTCTCAGGGCCTTGCTCTCTTCGCCCTTCGACTGAATGACACACGGCCTTATTTGCCGCAAAATAAAGCCCATAAAGATGCACCCCTCCGATCCGAGCTCCATCGCCGATCGTTCAGCCCGGCTGTCATAAAATGCAGCCTTCGAGCATGCGCGATATTTGATCAGGCTGGCCTGTGGTGGTAGTGGAAAATAAAGTGGTCGTACCGTGATGCGCGTGAGCCCGGTTGGAGGCGCGAATAGCCTCGAGGCTTCCGTCCATGCAGTCGGCTCCAGCACCCCCATGGACGTGATTGTCCATAAATCCAGACGCAATATAGCCTCTTGGAATCGCCACCGCGGAGGAAACATCCTCGTAGGGAGCTTCTACCTGAGGTCCAGCAAAACAAATGCAACCCTTGTCGACGGCTAGAAGGCCATCTTCTATGATTGTATCCGGCAGAACGAGAGAGCCTCTGAACAAGGACAGAGACATAGGCAGAAGCAACTAGTCATTCAGCGTCGATCCTGTAATTTGGCGAGTAAACGTAGGAGTTCGATGTACAGCCACACCAGCGTGATCATCAGCCCCAAAGCACCGACCCACTCCATGTATTTGGGAGCTCCTTTTTCAGCCCCATTTTCGATGAAGTCAAAATCCAATACCAAATTCAGCGCAGCGATCCCAACAACGACCAGGCTAAAGCCGATGCCAAAGATTCCCGAACTGTGAATCAGGGGAATCCCCGAACCGAAAAAGCTCATCACCATGTTGACCAAGTAAATCAAAGCGATGGAACCGGTAGCGGCAAAAATCCCTAACTTGAAGTTCTCAGTAGCTTTGATGAAACCTGTTTGGTAGGCAAAAAGCAGGCTGAACAGGACTCCAAAAGTCAGACAGATGGCATTGAACACTAGACCAGGGTATCGGGCTTCAAACATAGCTGAAATCCCACCCAGGAAGAGACCCTCAAGAATGGCGTAAACTGGGGCAGTGACCCCTCCCCATGTGGGCTTGAACATGGTAGCGATTGCCATTATGAAGGCACCAAACGCCCCTCCCATCATCCAACCAGCTGGACTCCGTTCCATACCCACCATGTTCCAGGTGTAACTGGCGCTGATCACCACCAGAAACAACATAATCGCCGTTTTGGTGACCGTGCCCTGAATAGTCATGACATCGGAACCGGCCATGGCTCCCATGCGGGTGAAGGTGCGTTCATTCAATACTGGATTTCCCGTTCTCATAAGTTAATAATTTAGTCGGAAAAGTTGCTTAACTCAAGTCTAACCCCTCAAAGTTCCAGGGAAAGCCCGAGGACTTTGCGCCGCAACAATTCCATACCTTGGTGGGCGGTCACGAACTTGAAGGTTTCTCGATCGTAGGGATTGAGCCTTCGACAAACATGGGTTTCATGACGATCTGCCAGTCCCAGAAAAACCGTACCCACAGGTTTTTCTGGCGTGCCTCCCGAAGGCCCAGCAATGCCTGTCACAGCAAGTGCTACATCGGCTTCCGTCTCGGCGAGGACTCCTTCGACCATGGCTTTGGCAGTCTCTTCACTCACGGCTCCATGTTGATCGATGGTTTCATCATCCACACCAAGCAGATGCACCTTCGCTTGATTAGCATAGGAAACCACTCCTGCATGAAAGACATCCGATGCCCCCGCTACGTTGGTGACCTGATGAGAGATGAAGCCTCCCGTGCAACTTTCAGCGAGGGCCAGGCGCATCCCTTTCTGTCGAAGGGCTTCAACAAGCGCGGATTCCAAAGAACGCTTGCCTTCGCTATGAATTAGGTCTCCCAAATCGGAATAGGTGCGGCGGCAGGCCTCACTCACCACGGCATTTGCTTGAGAACCGGAGGCTACAAAGCGGATATCCACTTCACCACTTCGAGCACAATAACCGATATCCAAGCCTTGGTCAGTCAGGTCTTTCAACAAGCTTTGGAGGCGTTCCTCCACCCAGCTTTCGCCCAAACCGCTGGTGCGCAAAATCTGACAGGCAAAAGATTCTGCTAAAGGAAGATGCTCCACCAACCAGGGAATAAATTGGTTCAAGAACATGGGGTGGAGTTCCCTTGGGGGTCCTGGAAACATGGCAATCCACGCAGGTGGATGACCTTCACGAAATGGATTGGCTTCCAGGACTATCAGTAAACCGGGTGCGGTACCAAAGGCATTCATCCACACGGTGGCTCCTTCAGGAACCATGGCCTGTACCGTGACGCGCTCAGGCATTTGTCGACCACGACGCTCAAAATAGTCGCGGATATGGTCAACGACCGATTGGGAGGATCTCAAGGGTTTTTGGAGCAACTCGGCGATGTCATCCCGCGTACGGTCATCCGAAGTGGGCCCCAGGCCTCCGGTGGTCATCACCAGATCGGAGCGACTCAAGGCAGTTTCAAGCGCCTCTCGGATCGCAGGGCCAGCGTCATGGATGGTGGATTGATGATCCAGACGATAGCCATGCTGGCCCAGTTGTTGTGCCATCCAGGAATGATGCGTGTTCTGGGTTTGGCCGATCAGCAACTCGCTCCCAGTATTGATCAATTCGATGCGCATGGTGGGCATCATTCCACGAAACACACCACCCCGCAATGATCTCTCGAAGCAGGAAAGGAGGACGGTGAGGACCTTTTAAAAAGAGGTACCAACTTGGGCAGCGTGATTATTCACTGCGAGGATAGGAACCCAGAACTTTGACTGAGTTGCATTCGCTCTCGAGCAACTGAATAGCCTCAGCAACTTGTGTGTCTTCCACGTGACCATCGACATCGATGAAGAAGAAATACTCCCAGGCCTTGCGCTTGCTGGGGCGTGATTCGATCTTGGTCATATTGAGCTTCAGCGATTGAAAAGGGGCAATGGCTTTGTGCAATGCCCCAACACTGTGGTCAATGCTCAACATCAGACTGGTGCGGTCCTGCCCCGTCGCTGGGCTGCATTGCTTCCCTAGCACGAGGAAGCGGGTAGCGTTAGCAGCATTGTCCTGGATGTCCGACTCGAGAATATTCAGCTGGTAGTGTTCCGCAGCCAAAGCTCCCGCGATAGCTGCAGCCCCTTCTTCTTTAGCGGCCATTTCGGCAGCACGGGTGGTCGAGCTGGTTTCAATAATTTCCACCTCTGGCATCTGGGTGTGCAACCATTGGCGGCACTGACCCATGGGCTGGGGGTGGGTGTAGAGTTTGCGAATCGCAGATCGATCACAGCGGGCAAGCAGACAATGCTGAATCTTCATGACGATTTGAGAGACGATCTTCAGCTCACTATCCACAAACATATCCAAGGTGTGTGTCACGACCCCTTCGGTGGAGTTTTCAACCGGTACGAGCCCGTAATCCGCGCGGCCCTTGGAAACCTCTGTGAATACGTCACCAATGGTTTTGAGAGCCTGATAACTCAAGCTGGAACCAAATTTGCGAATGGCTGCCTGGTGAGTGTAGGTGGCTTCTGGGCCAAAAAAAGCAATGCTCACCGGTTTTTCCAGCGAAATGGCAGCAGACATAATTTCGCGATAGATGGCTCGTAAGGAATCATCGGGCATCGGTCCTTCATTAAGGGAGCAGACCCGATCAAAAACCGCTTTTTCACGGTGTGGAGCATAGATGGACCCACCCTGCTCCAGTTTGATTTTTCCAATGGCAAGGGCGTGCTTAAGTCGCTCATTGAGAAGTTTCACCATCTGAGAATCGATGGCGTCTATTTGATTGCGATGCTCGTCCAAATTCATGCTTTTTCCTCACTGGATTCAGGTTCCACCAAGGCGTCTGAAGGATCCTCCTCTTCGTCGTCGTCTTCCCAATCACCGTCGTCGTCATCGTCATCGACGGACTCTTCTTCATCCTCAGTATTCTCAGACTCCTCAGGATCTTTTTGGACACCTTGCTCCATATCTTCGGAAGACTCTGCTTCTTGGGATTCCCCTTGATTGGGAATCGGCTCATCGTCTGCAGCTGTCAAGGAGAGCTCGGGTTCAGTAGGGCTTTCTTCATCCTCCGAGGTCAAAGGAGGGGGTGTTTCCACCGGAATACGCCTGAGCTCCTCCGCAGCGGGCAGGTCCTCCAAATCCTTGAGCCCAAAATATTCCAAAAAGAGTTCGGTCGTCCGGAAGGTCATGGGTCGACCTAGGACTTCTGCACGCCCTGCCTGCTCCACCAGGCCCCGTTCCAAAAGCATCTTAAGGACACCGTCAATGGCCACTCCTCGAATCTGTTCGCCTTCAGCACGGGTCAAAGGTTGTCGGTAAGCAATGATGGCCAAGGTTTCCAAAGCTGCTTGTGAAAGCCTGGGGGGTCTTGGGCGATGGCCCACCAAGGCCTTGACCCAAGGGGCATATTCAGGAATCGACACAAATTGCCAGGAGCCCGCGACACAGGCCAAACGATAGCTTCGACCCAGAGAATTGTAGTCCTGCTGAAGCAAGGCCAAGGCTTCCTCCATCGCGGACACTTTGGGTGCGGCAAGCTCCTTTGGAAGTGCCTCCTCGACGTGCTCTGGAGCCTCCTTCATGCAGGATCGAAGCTCCGCCAAAGAAAGCGGCTTCTGCGCAGAAAACAAAATTGATTCGAGGATGAGTTTGAGTTCCATGACCTTTGCTTTACAGCCGTAGATTGGGGCTAGGACCCCTCTGGCGTCAATGGAGGATCCTGATACGCGGTTTCTTCCTCATCATTTTCCACAGAATCAGGATCCGTGGCCTCAGCCACGCAGATTTCGATTTCTTCGAATAGCGTGGATTGAAGGACACGGAGTTGCTTCATACGTATCATTTCAAGGAGTGCAAGGAAGGTCACCACGACCTCGTTGCGCGTGCGGTCCTGAGCAAAAAGTTCTGAAAAGCGAAAACGGCTCTGCGTCTGGATCCGCTCACGAAACATTTCAATCTTTTGACTGACCGACCAAACATCCGCTTTGATTTCTCGGGTGTTGGCATTTTTTTCCTCAATGCGCTGTAAAATGGTCCCGACTGCCTTGACCAAGTCGAAGACATCCACATCTGGCTTGGGTGCTGGCCGGTCTTCGATGAGTTTGAAATCCGGTTTGGGTGCCCTACGGGAAAAAATGGATTCCTGCTCCAATTCCAGCGCCTTGAGATCAGACGCTGCGTCCTTAAATTTCTTGTATTCGACGAGTTGT
>CACEMW010000079.1:0-9061 GCA_902560705.1 uncultured Verrucomicrobiota bacterium | reverse complement strand
AATACATCGAAAACGAACGTCGACTGGAGAATCTCAATACTTTGCAGATTCACCCCGAGCAGGCTGCAGCCGCACGAAATCTTCTGCACCGCCTGAGGGGGGGGGCGATCCTGATGAAGAAACGACACATCAAAACGCATGCCTATCCAAGAGTGGGGCTGATTGGCAATCCCAGTGATGGTTATCATGGGCGTACCATTGCATTTACTTTCAAAAACTTTCGGGCTGAAATCCTCATGGGTGAAGACAGCACTCGGATCAGTTTTGTCAATCGAGAGTCCACATTTGAATCCGTCCACGAGCTTTGCAGTCACATACGTCACCATGGGTATTATGGCGGCATTCGCCTTCTTAAAGCCACCATCAAACGATTTCACGACCATTGCAAAGAGCATTCGATTGGAGCTGATTTTGAAAAAAAATTTAAGGTGACCTACACATCGAACATTCCGCAGCAGGTTGGTCTGGCAGGATCCAGTGCCATCATTACAGCCACGTTCCGCGCCTTGATGGATTTTTACGGCGTATCCATTGACCAGTCTGTGCTTCCTAACCTCATCCGCGAAGTAGAAACTCAGGAGTTGTCGATTCCCGCGGGGCTTCAGGACCGTGTGGTTCAGGTTTATGACACCTTGATATTCATGGATTTCAATACTTCCTACATGAATACGCATGGGCATGGCCTGTACGAGCCGATTCAATTGCCTGATGCCATGCCGCCTTTTTACATTGCCTATAGGGCTGACAGCTCTGAAGGCACGGAAGTGTCGCACAACCGCCTGCGTTACAAATACGACGAAGGTGACAAACACGCCCATGATGCCATGAGATTTTGGGCAGACCTCACTCTCGAGGCACGAGAAGCCTTAGAAAAAAATGATCAAGAGCGCCTTTTCCGATGCATCAATCAAAATTTTGACATGCGGAGGAAACTCTATGAGACCCTTCATATTCGCATGAAACCAGAGCACCTGGAAATGGTTTTGCTCGCACGTGAATCGGGGGGTAGCGCCAAATTTGCCGGATCGGGAGGTGCCATTGTGGGCACCTGTCGGAGCGAGAAGGATTTTCTGCTACTCAAGAAAAACCTCGAAGCAAAAGGCATTCATGTCATTCAGCCGGTTTACCAGGAGGAAACCCAACGGTGATTACCCGGGCGATCATACCCGCAGCGGGTTTTGGCACCCGCTTTCTGCCGGCCTCCAAGGCGATTCCCAAGGAATTGATCCCCGTCGTCAACAAGCCCACCATTCAGTATGTGGTGGAAGAAGCCGTCGAAGCTGGCATCCGGGAAATCATCATCATCATCAGCAAAGGTAAGGAAGCCATTTGTTCCCACTTTGAATCCAACCCGGAACTGGAGACTCTCCTGCTCAAAAAAGGCAAGCATGAAACACTGGAGGGCATGAAAAAACTGAGTCATCTGGCCCGCATCCAATATGCTTACCAAGAGGAAATGAAGGGACTGGGGGACGCCATTCTTTGCGCGAGGATCTTCGCCAGCAGCGAGCCTGTTGCCATTCTTCTCGGGGACACCATTCTCCATGCCCATGGACCCGTGAGCCCACTCCAGTCCATGTTAAATCTTCACAACCAGACAAACGGTTCGGTCATTGCCTTAAGAAAAGTGCCCCTCCACATGGTCAGCCAATATGGCGTGGTATCTGGCAAACCCATCTCCAAGCGAATCACTCGCATCGAAGGGTTGATTGAAAAACCCCCCCAGGAGCAAGCCCCCAGCCAGTTGGCGGTATCCGCACGCTACATCGTGACACCGGGTCTTTTCGAAAAACTGGACACCACTCCACCTGGGCTAGGAGGTGAAATTCAGATCACCGATGCTCTTCATGCCCTGGCCCAAAGCGAACCAGTCTTCGGGCTGGAGTTTGAAGGGGCACGGTTGGACATCGGCAATCAGTTGGAGTTCATCAAGAGCAACCTATTGATGGGTTTGGAAGATCCACGAATGAAAGAACCCTTGTGGGATTTCATTCAATCGCTCGAGCAACCTTGATGTCGAAATACCTGGCGCATTCACACCGTCAACGCCAGGTATGTTTTGGATATCGTCGCTGTAGCTCGCGCTTGATGTCTGGATAGTGGTCTTTCCAGAAACCGGCCATGTCCTGAGTGATTTGCACCGGACGCATGTTGGGGGCCAGAATATATGCCGTCACACCTGCTTTGTGCATCGCGATGATCGGTAATTGAGTCACATCGTAGAGTTCCTGTATACGAAGGGCCAGATAGGGAGGCGCCTCCCGACTGTAGGTCAACTTGGGCGTCTTGCCATTGGAAAGCTTCACCCGCTCAGGTGCATGCTTTTCGAGGATCTCCCTTTGAGTAGGATTGAGCCATTGTTTGAGATGCCGCATGACAGGGCGCTCCTTGATATGCTTGTAGCCAAACCCACCCAGACAGATGGACTCCAACAGAGCGCGCTCGGCCTCCTCATCCATAACGGGAAGCTCCAATTCGGGGCACGTTTGAGCCAACCAATTGAGACGAAGAATCCACTGTTCCACTTGATGATCCCATTGTTTGAGGACTAATTCTCCATCCTGAACCTTTTCGGCAAGCAATGCAGCAGACTGGGCCTCGGGGGGCGGCTCCAGCCGTTTGGCTGAAAGCATCAAACCGCGAAAGGTTTCCTGTGTCGCTGCCACCACACGCCGCATGGAGGGTTCCCAAAGAACCACGACGGAAGATTCAAGATCCTTCGGGAAATATTCATGAAGCCAGGCAGGATCAATTTCAGTTGCCAGGGAAAGCAAGGTCTGGACCTCACCCTCGTGCTTGCCAATTTCACGAATTTCCGCCGCGACAAATATCGAGGCACCATGAACGACACTTTCTCTCGCTAAGTCCCCACGCCGTCCATGCACCAGCTCGCAGCGCAAGGTTCCGCGATCCAGTCGAGCCGCAAGGCGATCCGAAAACCCCAGCAGCATGCATTTTTGGATGGCGGCATCTTCAACCACTCTCGGCTCAATATCCAATCCCTCGCTCTTCGCGATTCGAAGGAAGTGCTCGAGCAATGGCTTTACGGTGCGGGCTGATTGAGCGTGAATACCTAAAGCCTTGCACGCATTGAGCTGGAACTTGTTCTGGCTGGCATAACTCCAAGCCCGCATCAGCAGAAAAAGGTCTGAAACCGATTGATCGCCCAAGAGCGCTTCGCGATGTTCTCGAGTGGAACGATCCACCTTCCGAATCAGCAGGTCTTTTCCCTGGGTCAGAGCCGCAATCAGAGCTGCTTGATAGACGCATCCCAGCTCCTGTGCTGCAAGCAGCATTCTTGCGTAGCGTGGGTGGAGTGGGAACGCCAACATTTGTTTCCCAAGGGAGGTCATGGCCTGATGTACATCCAAGGCACCCAAGTCGGTGAGCAATCTCAGGGCATCCTTCAAGCGCTGTGTATCCGGTACCTCAAGCCACTTGAAAGAAGCCAAATCTTTTATCCCTGCGGCTTTAAGCGTCAGGATCACTTCCGAAAGATCCAGCCGCTTGACCTCAGGCAGCTCCACAGAAAGACGTTGCTCATGCTCTCTCTCACTCCAGAGACGCATGCAGATCCCGGGTCCCGTGCGCCCTGCTCGCCCCGCGCGTTGAGCGGCTGAGGCCTGGCTGATCTTTTCGACGAGCAAGGTGTTCATGCCTCGATAAGGATCGTAGCGGGCAATGCGAGCCAAACCGCTGTCGATGACCAGCTCAATTCCCTGAATCGTGAGCGAAGTCTCCGCCACGTTGGTTGCCACGACCACTTTGGGATGGTCGTAGACCGATACAGCGGCATCCTGCTCCTGCATGGGCAAATCGCCATGGAGAGGGAGCAACATGTATTCCTTGGATTCTGACAGGAGTCTCAGGGATTGTAGCGTTTTTTGAATTTCATACCCACCGGGCATGAAGATGAGAACATCACCTCGGCCTCCCTGTCGCACGTAGTGCCCGAACGCATCCGCAGCCAGATCCCATACCGGGTCGCGCGGATCCATCTGCCCGGGTTTTAGGTAGCGAATATCGACAGGATAGGTGCGACCTTCGGAATTCAAGACCTCGCATGGTTGTAAATATTCAGAAAGCCTCTGGGTCTCAAGGGTCGCCGACATAACCAGAATCTTCAGATCGGGCCTTGGCGCTGATTGGAGATCCATGGCACGCGCCAGGGTGATGTCACCATAGAGGTGCCGCTCGTGGAATTCGTCGAAAACAATGGCTTGAACCCCCTTGAGCATTGGATCCTGTATCATCTGACGGAGCAGAATGCCCTCGGTGACAAATCGAATGCGTGTCTTGGAAGAGATGACCTTTTCAAAGCGAATTTGATAGCCCACTTCCTGCCCAAGGGGGCCTTGACGCTCCTGTGCCACGCGGGTGGCCAACATGCGGGCTGCCAACCTTCTGGGCTGAAGCACGACCACTTCACCTTCTCCAATAAACCCCTCATCGAGGAGCATCTGCGGAATCTGGGTGGATTTACCCGACCCCGTCGGAGCAGAGAGAATCAACCGATAGAACTGCTGCAAAGCAGCTTTGAGAGGCTGCCTGACCTCCTCAATGGGGAGTTGTTCAGGGAAGTTCATGCAAACTTTTGGAATAGGGGGATCGGCGCAACAAAAAACCGAGGTCTTCATGAGGACCTCGGCTGGAAAGATTCACCACAAGGGGGTATGGATCAATAATCTGCGTAACGCGTGGCAAGCATTTGAGAAAATTTGGAAACCTTCATCTTCCGGCGCTTGCGCTCGCATGGCTTTTCAAAATGCCGATTGTTGCGCACTTGTTTGAGAGTGCCTTCACGATCCAGCTTTTTTTTCAACCGTCGCAGGGCTTTATCAACGGACTCACCTTTTTTGATCTTAACTTCGCTCAATGATATTCACATCCTCTCTAAATGGTCCCCTTGGCTAGGTAGAACCTGAGCCCAAATGGGACAGCAAAACATGGACAAAGTGCCAGGGTCTGTCAATCATGAAATCCACCCTCGATGGCATGCTCAGAGCCTGCTTAATGCGTTGATTGAGCTCATGAATTCAATCGCATCAATATCAGTCTTGAGACGAGATGCCCCGCAAAGCTTGGCTAGGGCTTCGCGCACAAAGAACTTGCCCACAATAGCGCAGCCACAGATGATGGATTGAAGGTTCCGTCACAAAAATTCAAGGAAGCAACATGGAAAAGGTACGTATTGGCATCGTTGGCATGGGAAACATGGGAAAATACCATGCTGACTACTTGATAAAGGGAAAAGTGGCTCATGCAGAACTTTCGGCTGTCTGCAGCACTTCTCCTGAGAAGCTCTCAGCATACAAGGACCCGGTAGCGGTATTTGGGAATGGGGAGGAGATGATCCAAAGTGGGTCGATCGATGCAGTCCTTGTGGCAACCCCTCATTACCAACATACATCCCTGGGGATTTGTGCCATTGAAAATGGTATCCACCTGATGGTTGAGAAACCCATTTCTGCCCACAAGGCCGATGCAGAACGTTTGATTGAAGTCTCCACCCAACATCCTGATATCGTTTTTGGTGGGATGTTTCAGCTACGCACCGAACCTCGCTACCTGAAATTGAAAAAATTGATCGCCGATGGAGACCTGGGAGACATCGTACGCATCAATTGGATCATTACCGACTGGTTTCGCACAGAAGCCTACTACGCCTCGGGTGGGTGGCGAGCCACCTGGAAGGGCGAAGGAGGTGGTGTGTTGCTCAACCAATGCCTGCACCAACTCGACGCGCTGCAATGGTTGGTCGGCATGCCCAGCAAAGTCCGTAGTTTTGCTCAATGTGGTCGCTTTCACAATATTGAGGTTGAGGATAATGTCACCGCCTATCTCGAATATCCGAATGGTGCCACCGGAGTGTTTGTTTCCTCCACCGGAGAGGCCCCAGGAAGCAATCGATTTGAGATTGCCGGGACACGCGGAAGGGTGGTTCTTGAAAATGACCAAATCAAATTCACCCGAAACGAATCCTGCATGCTGGAACACAGCAAAAACTCGCCCATTGGCTTCTCCAAGCCAGAAGTCTGGGAGGTCGACATTCCTTTTGGCGATGCTGAGCTTCCCCACGCCATCCTGATGCGCAATTTCGTCGAGGCCATCCGCAACAAAACTCCATTGATTGCACCTGGGGCTGAGGGCATTCACTCCGTTGAGCTTGCCAATGTGCTCCTGTATTCTTCCCTGGTCGATCAAACCATCAACCTTCCCATGGATGGAGCGGCTTTCGAAGCAAAACTTAAGCAACTCATTGACGAATCCACTCATGAAAAAAAGGTCGTAGAAATTTCTGATGAAGATTTTGCCAGCTCATTCAACAGATAAGTTTCCCTTGGCCTCCAAGCAGTGTTGCGGTTGTAAACCAATCTGCTTAATTTGGAAACCAACAAGGAGTTTCAACCCCTAAAAGAAGAAAGCACGACGATGACACCTAACCCTAAAACCAAGATGACCAGTGAAGAATTTGTGGCCATGGAGCGACATACGGGACTCCGAGCCGAATGGCTCAATGGAGGGGTTTATGCCATTGCCGGCGGCTCTCACCTACACTGGCTGGTGGCCACCAACATCGCAGGTGAATTACGCCATCGCCTCAAAAACAGTGAGAACCACGTGTTGAACAGCGGCATGAGGCTCAAAGTGGTATCCACCAACCTTTATGCCCATCCTGACGTCGTCATTGTGCAGGGTGATCCCGCATTTGAGGATGACCAAAAGGACACACTGCTCAATCCAAAAATCATTATTGAAGTCCTGTCGGATCAGACCGCAGCGTGGGACAGGGGCGGCAAGTTCTGGCATTATCGCCAGCTGGACTCCTTGTCCGACTATATCGTTGTTACGCAGGAAACAAGGCTTGCAGATCACTACACCCGCCAACCCAACGGCTCGTGGATGCTCAAGACCATCGAAGGAGAAGATGGCATGATTACACTCACCTCCATTAAGACCCAGCTGCCACTGGTGGAAGTCTACGCCAATACCAAAGTGCCTCATGGGCAATCTCCGGCAGCCAACAAAACACCCCACCCTCAGGTAAAAGCCTGAATCAAAAACTATGATATTAACAGGTATTACAGACGAAGCGGGGGCCCTGATTGATACTCAAATCAAGGCCGTGAAGGAATTGGGCTGGAACACCATCGAAGCACGCTCAGTGGAAGTCGAGGGATTCCCCAAGGCCAACCTTCATGATATCGCTGATGAAGCCTTCGATGTGGTCGAAGAAAAACTGAAAAATGCCAGTGTCGGCGTTTATTGTTTTGGTTCTACCATCGCCAACTGGGGCAAAAAAATCGATGATCCCTTTGATCTTTCCGAAGTGGAACGGGCAATCCCACGCATGCAGCGACTTGGAAGCCAATATGTCCGTATCATGAGCTATGCGGTTCGCGAGGGAGAGGATCAACTGGAGGAGGAACGCTTCCATCGATTGCGCGAAATTACAAAGCGCTTCTTGTATGCCGGCATCACGCCTGTCCACGAAAACTGCATGAATTATGGCGGCATGAGTTGGCAGCACGCCTTGAAATTGCTGGAAAATGTTCCTGGTCTCAAATGGGTCTTTGATACGGCCAATCCGGTTTTCAATGATGACCGCAGCAAACCCGAACCCATGCCCAAACAAGACCCGTGGGAATTTTGGACTCACCTCAAGGAGCATACGGTTCACATACACGTCAAAGACGCCATTTGGGATAACTCAAAAAACGATGCTGATTACACCCTTCCCGGAAAAGGCGATGGTGCCGTTCGCCGCATTCTGAGCGATGCCCTTGAATCGGGTTATGATGCCGGCATTTCCATCGAACCTCACCTGGCTGTGGTCTTTCATGACGATTCGATAAAGGCAAGTGATGAGGAAATCTACCAAAGTTTCATCGGGTATGGAAAAGCATTGATGGAACTTTTGGAAGACATCCAGAAGGCACGATGAGAGGAGCTTGCCACCCCCGACGGCATCCCCATATTCCGCGATGAAACTCGGGAGTCATCCCGAGGCAATACGACTAGAGGCCTATTCTCCAGCCAAGGATTCGATCTGAATACTTTTAGAAGAGGGCCCGGAAACAGAAGGGACTTCAATCGTCAGGAAACCGTTTTCATAGAGGGCCCGGGCCTCATCAAGATCGTATCCCGAAGGAAGCTCGATTGAGGTTTCAAAGAAACCAAAGTGGACTTCCATGAGTAGAAACTTGCTTTGTGGAGGCCTTGTTTGATCAGGCCGCGTGCCGCTAATTCGCAGCAGGTTGCCCTCGGCCTTGAGCTGCAAGTCTTCTCGCCGCATGCCAGCGATCTCAACGCGGATCATCAGACCACCATCCAGCTCATAAACATCCGTATTTGGAGACCAACTGCTTTCAGACATAGCCCATTCTGTTTCTTTTAGCGTCGAAGATTTTCCATGCAACGTCCCATGACTCCATTGAGTAAATCCCATACCAATACTACTTGTAATTGTTACAACTTAGACGCCAGTCGACGGTTAACCCACCCTTGTTCCGGGGGTACCAGCCGACAACTGCAATGGTTCAGCACCAGAGGCTACTGAACGGCGATTTGAAACATGCAGTCTAACAACATATTCTAAGATTCAATTTTCGCAACTTTGACCTTGTGAAAATATCACGGATTGAAATGGATGATTTAACGTTAGTTTTTTTGTGGTAATGGGTCCTTGTTCAAATTCTAATTTTTTTAACGTTAAATTTCTATAACAGAGAGATCTCAGAGTATAAAAAGGGACGAAGAGAAACCTACTTGGAAATTAGCATAGTAAGAAACAGAGGTCGATTAAATCGAGGGACGCGGACGACTCCAATCCTTGAACTGCTGCTCGAGCGCTTCCTTGAGCCCTTTCTGCCAAAGGAGAATACCCAGTCGTGTCACCAAGTCATCATGGGGATCGCTTTGGTTCCATTGGTTGATGGCAGAGGATAGACTTTCACCCAATAGCTCTTCAGTTAATTGATGCGATTCAGGACTGAGCCCATGATAAACATTCATCCACTTTTGCAGGCCTTCACTCAAAGTTGGGTGGGCAGAAATCAGT
>CACEMW010000078.1:0-9083 GCA_902560705.1 uncultured Verrucomicrobiota bacterium | reverse complement strand
TGGGCGATAAGAAGCGGAACCTTAACTTTATCTGCATGAAAAACAGGCGACACTGTTCTTAACAAGTCCGAATCGGTTTCTGGATGTCCCATCATTTCGTACATCATTTCCCGCATTGGTTCCCAGTAAGGTGGTATAGTTTCTAGGATGGTGAACAAATTCGAAACACCCACATAATCAACCCCACATGCATATAACTCGGGTGTAAATGCAAGCCCTGCTAAAACAACATACCCGCCATACGAGGCGCCAAAAATCCCAATTCGTTCGGGGTCCGAGATCCCTTGATTAATAAGCCAATTAACACCGTCAGTAATATCATCCTGCATAGCTCTTCCCCATTCCTTGAAACTCATTTCCCAGAATTGGCGTCCGTAACCAGTAGATCCCCTAAAGTTGATTTGAAAAACTGCATACCCTCTATTAGCAAGAAACTGAACATCAGGTCTGAACCCCCAAGTATCACGGGCCCATGGGCCACCATGCGGCAGAACAACTGTAGGTAAATTAGTTGTAGCAACACCCATAGGTAGGGTGAGATACCCGTGTATAATAATGCCGTCCCTTGATTGGTAAACGACTGGCCTCATTGGAGACATGTGTTCTGACTTAATCCAAGGACTAACATCTACTAGGTGTTGTAAGGTTTTGTCTACATGGTCATAAAAATAATAAGAGCCACGATCGCGATCGCTGTGGGTACGAATTAAGTACTTGTCCTCATTCAAATTTGCACTAGCAATACTTACTTCCAAGCCATCAAGCCGTTGTTCGAGCCATTCTTGAATATTTCGACGTTCTTCATCGAAAAATTGATACCCACGACGTGCAGCCGTGAAAGCGACACCTGTGATAACCTTCCTTTTATCAGAGCGTAAGAGGTTGCTAACATCAACTTGCGGATGTTGAAAAATAACCTCCGATTCCGTAGCTTTTATAGGGTCAAAGATTACAATAGCCTTTTTGTCGCGCCCGAGATTTGAAGAGGCATAAAAGTTTTTATTGTCATATGTGAAAAATAAAGGATCAACACTTTCTTTAAAGTTTGTAGTGAGGATACTGTTAAATTCTCGTTCTTCGGAATTTCGATAAAGTATGCTGGTGTTGACCCCATCAGTACTCGTAACTAGCCGTAGGTTGCCCTCATGATCAGCCAGAAATGAAGTATAAGTCCCGGGGTTTTCAAGCACCAGTTCCGTATCACCCGTTGATAGATCGACACGATATGCATCAAAAACACGCTTATCACGATGATTATGCTGAATCAACATATGATTGGGATGTTGAGGCAAATCATCAATCACTGAGGCCCTGGTATCCTCGTGGGGAGTTAAATCTCTAAGATTGGATCCGTCACGATCAACAATAAATAGATGAAAGTTTTCATCGCCTCCACTATCAAGGGTGTAGGTTAGCTGATCATTATTTGCCCAAAAAAATCCAGGAATATCCCGCTCGCTAACGGAAGTTACACGTGTGTGTTTTTTCGAACCTATTTTTTGAATGAAAATATTCATGCGAGCTTTCCAAGGTTTGAGAAACGCAATGAAGTCGCCTTTCGGTGAAAGGGAGTGGGCTACTTCGGATGGGTTCTTGAAGAAGTCTGATATTGGTATAATTGGTGAAGATGCTTTTTCTGTGTCTGCTTGAATCATCTTAGGCAAAAAAAAGGTTAGGATTAAAATTATTATGTGCTTTTGCATTATGATATATTGCTGATTTTTTGGATTTGCGGATTTCTCAGTAGGCCATAATAAAGGTTGCGGGGATTCGAATAATAATTGTGATTTATATGTATATATTCAAATAAACTGATTTTTAGCAAACGCACAGAATATCTTTATTCTTCTCCGCAAACTCTTTGCCCCTGAGAAGGCGTTCAGCAAAAACTTCAGGGAGCCCTGATTTCCTTAATGCTTTAATGGTTTGATTAACATCATAAGGAACTTCTCTTATTTGAACTTCCTTTGATTTAGTATTAAATATCACATAGGTTGCTTCAGTTCCACCATGGCGCGGTTCTCCAACACTGCCGGCATTTATTAATAGTTTAGGATTAAGAACTACCTCCTTTGGGCTTGCCCCTTTAGCGATATATATGTCCTTTTGAATTTTGTCTTTGAGACCTAATTCTGCAGTGACACGAATGATTCCGTCGATCTTTTTAGAAAAAGGAACATGAGTATGCCCGCATATTAGTACATCGCAATCTCCCGATGCAGCGCGCTCAAATAAAATGAGATCATGCGTGGATTCCATGAGGTATTCGCCAGTGCTGCGAGGGCTACCATGAACCATAAGTAGGGTTCCTGCATTTGTATCGGTAATACGCTGACCAAAATATAGTTCGCTTAGAAAAAGCCTATTAGATTTCGTGATCTCAGAGCGAGTCCACTCGAAAGCAGCATGACCGTATTTTTCATCCTCTTCAGTGATAAACTTACATCCACAATCCTCTTGTTCCATTCCAATACCTTCGTCCCAGCAGCCCAAGACGGTGGTCAAATTATTTTTCTGAACGAATTTTATAACTTCATTAGGATAAGGCCCATATCCTACTAAATCGCCGAGACAGTAAATCTTGTCTACTTTCTGTTTCCGAATGTCATCCCAAACAGCTTCCAAGGCAGCCATGTTCCCGTGTATACAAGAGATGATGGCAATTTTCTGAGGTTTTTCAGGGGAATTTATTCTCTCGCGTTCAAATGGATCTTGCGAATTCATAATTTGTTGTATTTAGCATATGTTAATTTTTGAAATTAAATCACACTTAAAAAATAGCTGACCCATCCAATTACAATAGAGAAAGCAATTGCAAACGAAGATTGTCGAATTACTAATGTAACAGCAAATTTTATTTTCATTTCACGCCAAATTGTCAAAAGGGTTATAAGGCAAGGTAGAAAAACGCTTGCAAGATATACTGAGGTAAAAAGTTCTCCTGTGGTCCCAACCCATAATTTTGTCCCTGAAATATCTCCATTCAAGAGGCCCACGGCCAAACCATCTTTCCGAATCGATCCTAAAACCACTGCGAGAGCAGCATCTGGTGGAAGGTTAAATATGGACATAAATGGACCGAGCAGGCTTGTGAGTTTAATTAAAAACCCAAAATATTGTAAAAGGCCTGCAATAAAACAGATGAGAATAAAAATGGGTAAAGCCACATTAATAAATTCTTTAAAGCTAGCAATCACTTCACGAAAGATAGTGTTCCCGTTGGGAAGCATTAGATATTGGTTTAATGCGGTTTTATAAGATTTTTGGGGTTGTTGAGTAAGAACCGGCTTTGTGAATTTAATGTAAATTAATGTTGTGATAGCCAATACAAGAATATAAACAGGTGTTAACCAAGTTTTTCCTGCAGCACTAAATATAGCTAATGTAGCTGGAAGTTGGTAAGAACATGCAGAACCAAAGGAAATTGCAGAAATACAGTTTTCTCTTGTGCAAACTGAACATGAACGTGTTGCGATTACCGCTGGAACATTGCATCCAAAACCCATTATAATGCGAATAACATCATGCCCACCTATACCAAAAGGGGTGAATAAACTATTTACGCTATTCGAAGCTCTATTTAAAATACCGGTTTTAGTGTAAAAAGTAAAGATTGCACTAAATACCAGCACGGTGGGAAGGGCGTAAAGTAACAGAAATGGCAACATTGCAATAATACCATAGTTCTCCCCCAAAACATAATTTATTGGTTGCGGTAAGGAATTTATCTTCCCTAGAATGGGACGCATTATATGGCCTACAGGAGCGTTTAAATTTTCAGCAAAAGTGTTAGCTAGCAGAACGGCTATTGTAGGTGGAGCCAAAAGGATGATCAAACTTGCTATAGGATAATTTAGTAATTTGTTCAATAAACGAACAAAAATAAAATTTTTCGATAGAGTGTTGGCCATTTGATTGGGGCATCCCTTCCTTTCCATAGGTAAAAAACAATACCTAATTTACAGAAACCGCATCAGCTAACAAATGTCAAGAAAAATGAGAATGCATTCTCATTTTTCTTGACATCATTTCTCCCCTGATAGAATAGATGTAGTAACTTATTCAGAGCATTAACATTGAAAAAATAAATATGTCAGAAAAAGAAAATCGTACGCCTGTTTCCGTTTTAACCGGTTTTTTGGGTTCAGGAAAAACAACATTATTAAATAGAATCCTTTCAGAAAATCATGGTAAAAGGATTGCCGTCATAGAGAACGAATTTGGTGAAATCGGTGTTGATAATGATCTTGTTATTGGGGCTGAAGAGGAAATTTTTGAAATGAACAACGGTTGCATTTGCTGCACCGTAAGAGGCGATCTTATTCGAATATTATCAAACCTATTAAAACGTAAAGGTAGTTTCGACTACATTTTAATTGAAACAACAGGGATGGCAGACCCTGGTCCAGTGGCACAAACTTTTTTCATGGATGACGAGCTCCGTGACGCTCTGGCATTGGATGGAGTTATAACTTTGGTTGATGCTAAACACGTAATATTACATATAGACGATAGTGATGAAGTGAAGGAACAAATTGCATTTGCTGATATAATTTTATTAAACAAAACGGATTTAGTGAGTGAGGGGGAAATCGACCGCTTGGAGGAACGCTTGCGTATAATGAACTCGGCTGCAACCATTTATCGTACTAAAGATGCAAATATCGATATCCAAAAGATTCTTAATATTGGAGGTTTTGATTTGGACCGTGCCTTGGAGGTAGATCCCAAATTTATGGAGCCAGAATACCCATTTGAATGGGGTGGGCTATTCGAAATGAAAAAGGGTTATTATAATTTTATCCTAAACCAAGGCCCCGATCCTGCCATGAATATTAATTTGCAAAAAGCAAATGAAAGTACCGATTCCGGAATAACCAAAACAATTGAAAAAGCTGTATTAGCCTTTTCGGATGATCCAATCAATCTAGAATCGGGGGCTATTATCGAACCAGGTGATGATTTAATCTCAATTGATCTTCAACAAAAAAAGAATGAATATATTTTAAAAATTCCAAGCGATGGATCCTATGTCTTATATACTGAACATCATCCAGATGAATTTGCCTCTATCTTTACTGATGCATCCGAAAACAAGGTTGATCCCGTCGTTACGCGTGAATTCAAGCCAGATCACGAACATGATGAGGATGTAACTTCTGTTGGCATTAACACCGCAGGCGATTTGGATCTTGAGAAATTTCAAAAGTGGTTAAGCGATTTACTTAAAAACAAAGGACAAGATATTTTTCGAATGAAAGGTGTTCTTTCATTTGCTGATTCTGCAAATAGATACGTTTTCCAAGGCGTTCATATGTTGTTTGATGGTCAGGAAGATCGTCCGTGGAAGGAAGGCGAACGGAGTAATTCTCTTATTTTTATCGGACGCAATTTGGACAGAAAAACACTAAGCGAAGGTTTTCGACTGTGCTTAACGTGAATCCCTCGAAGTTAAAGCGAGATACTATAAAATTTCAAAGTGAATTTGAATTTAATGATTATATTATTGATTTAGCATGGTCCCCATGCGGAAGACAAATTGCTGCAGTCACTGTTGCAGGGCAGGTTTTTTTAGTGGATACTGATAAAAGTCTGAGAGCTTGCGAACCAATAGGTAATCACAAATTTGGATGTAATTCTGTTTCATGGAATCCGCACGCTTCACAGTTCTCCACCGCAGGACATGATTCAAAAGTTTTTATTTGGGATCCATCTGCAAGGTCGAAATTTTTAGAGCTAGATGCAGGCGGCGATTGGGTTTCTAACGTCGCATACAATCCGTGTAGAAAACAACTTGCATCCGCTGCGTCTCGTACTATTAAAATCTGGAACGATGATCATGATCTCATTTACGAATCTAGCAATCACTCCAGTTCTATCGCTGATATAGGTTGGAATCCAGATGGATCTGGTTTGGCTGTTGCAGCATATAATGGTATTACACTTCACATTCCCCACAAACAACGCCAGCCAAGAAAATATGAATGGAAGGGGTCAAGTTTGGCTTTGTCGTGGAGTCCAGATGCCAAATACATTGCCACTGGCGAACAAGACTCTACTGTTCATTTTTGGAGAGTAAAGTCTGGTGCTGATGCACAAATGTGGGGCTTTCCCACTAAAGTTCTCCAATTGAGCTGGTCAATGGACGGGCGTTGGTTAGCTACCGGAGGGGGGAATTCCGTTTGCCTTTGGGATTGCAGTGGTAAAGGGCCGGAAGGAAGACGACCAAAAGAATATAAAGCACACTCCAATAAGATTACAAATCTGGCTTTTCAACCAGATGGGCCTTTTTTAGTATCTGCAGATTTGGACAACAGTTTAGTTGTTTGGGAGCCTTTAAAACATAACAAAATTGTAGGTGGTTGTCTTCTATCTTCCCCTGCTTCCTCCATAACCTGGTCTAAAAATGGGCTACTTGCAGTAGGTCAGAGGAATGGAAAACTCTCCATTTTTCAGATAAAAACAACTTTATAAAATCGAGCTAGATATTGTGAGTTTTACGTATACTCGTAATCAGACATAACGAAAAATCCATAAGAAACTTCCAGTTGCTGTTTTGTCGGGCTTTTGGTGGGCTACCGCCGATCAAACGGAAGGGTATGACGATGATAACAAAGACAGTAAGATAGAAAATTTTGGGTAGAACCGTGGGGGGATAAGGATTCAAGAAATTGTTATAATTGATCAAAACATAAATGAGCATGAAATTAAAAACAAATTAGATTCCTGCTTACTTTGCGATGATGAAATGGAATTAGGCCCTTAAAATTGGGCAAACAATTTGAGGACCCATTTCCTGAATGGGTAAGAAAGCGTAGATCAAGCTGAATCAATATAGTTTGAAAATTCACAAGTCTATACGCAAGTTTTCCATTAAGTATATACATTTCACAAGCGCACCTCCTTTTGTGCTAAAAAAAATATCGACAGTATTATGAATTATATTTACGAACCAATTTTAAAAGGACCAATTATTATATTTTGCTTGTTTCTCATTACCAGTTGTGGCCCTAGTAATAACTCAACATCAAATGAGGAAAAGCCTATTGTGGTTACCTCATTCTTTCCTTTGTACGACTTTGCGCGACAGCTGGCAGGTGATCAAATTAATGTAATATGCTTGACACCCCCGGGTTCAGATCCTCATTCAGTGGAATTGACTCCTTCAATGGTTAAAAACACGCATGATGCCCAACTTATTATAATGCTAGGTTTTGGGCTTGATGCCTGGATCGAAAAAATACCGCTTAAAGCTGGGCAAAACAAATTAAGAGTTTCAGATATGGGGATTGAAACTATACCTAATTTTAATCCATCAAAAAAACAAGGCAGGATTGAAATGAAAGTGCCAGAGAATGAGGAAAACAATCAAACCGTTGATATTGATCCACATGTGTGGCTCGACCCTATTATCGCACAAAAGATTGTAGAACAAATCTCTGATCAATTCGCAAAATTAGATTCCAGCAATAGGAGATTATTTCATAAACGAAAAGATGAATTATTGAATAAACTTCAAACTCTTCATGCGGAATTTTCAAATATATTAAAGGATTTTAAAAATCCTAAAGTTGTCACCTTCCATGGTGCGTTTGGGTATTTGTTTAAACGTTATAAAATTCAGTTAGCTGGTGTTGTTGAATTATTTCCAGGTGATGAACCTTCCGTGTCCTATTTAAAAAAATTAGTAGATCTAATGCGGGAATTTAAAATAAATGTAATCTTCGCAGAACCGCAATTGCCGGACCGGCCTGCAATTGTTATAGCAAAAGAAATTAATGGGCGTGTAGAAAAGCTTGACCCATGTGAGACCATTCTTCCTAAATCACCTGATACGACATACTTAGAAAGGCAAATGGGCAATCTATCAATCCTTAGCGAGGTTTTATCAGAGAACGCGAAAAACACTAATGAATGATAAAGTTGCATTAGATGTTAAAAACCTCAGTCTTGATTTGGGGGGGAAACGTGTTTTGGCAAATATCAACCTCTCAGTCCGCCAAGGGGAATTTCTTGGTATTGTCGGGCCTAATGGTGGAGGCAAAACCTCTTTTCTCCGTGCACTTGTTGGCATCTTGAAGCCAACAATAGGGAACATATCTTGGTACGCTACTGCCCCAAAAAAACAACCTATAGTTGGTTATGTCCCCCAGAGTGCATACATAAATCAAAGCAACCCTTTTAGTGCGCTTCAAATCGTAATTCAAGGTGCGGCACAATCAAGGCCAGTCTTCGGGCAGAAGCGAAGGCAAACGATTGAACGAGCCAAAGCTTTAATGAAATTTTTAGGTATAGACCGGCAGTTAGCAACTTGCTATGTGAATTTATCCGGAGGGGAACAGCGAAGATGCTTACTGGCACGTGCTTTAATGCGGTCGCCGTCGGCTGTTTTGTTGGACGAGCCAACAACCGGTGTTGACCAGTATGGGCATTGGCGATTCTGTAACATTTTGAATGATCTTTCAAAGGAAGGTGTAACGATCATTTTGGTTAGTCATGATATACCAGTTGTTTCTCGATTTTCCAAACGAGTTGCCTGTATCAATACAGAGCTCAGCTGGGAAGAATGCTTAAGTAATTAATGATTGTTGTGAATTTTCTGTTTTGAAATATTTATTATATTAGAAGAAAATAGTTTGTTATTTTGTTGAAATGGATTTGGGTGAATTAAATTCTATTTTTGATTACGGCTTTCTTCGTCGTGCAGTTTTAGCAGCTATATTGATGAGTTTAACTTGCGGTCTAATTGCACCTGTTGTTGTCCTTCGGAGGCTCGCCTTCTCTACCGATGGCTTAGCTCATTCCAGTTTAGGTGGGCTAGCAATTGGTGTTCTCTTTGTGTCAAACGGTGCTTCTCCGTCACTACTAAGTTACCTAATAAGCTTTTTCTTTACTGTGTCCGTTGCTGCTGGAATAACGTATTTATCAGAGAACAACCGTATTGATTCCGATACTGCTGTTGGAGTTTGTTATGTAGCTGCGTTTGCATTGGGTGTTTTGGTGCTTTCACTTCGAAAAGGTTACTCCGGTCATTTGGATCAATTCTTTTTTGGAAGTTTATTAGCAGTTAATCACCTCGAATG
>CACEMW010000077.1:0-9258 GCA_902560705.1 uncultured Verrucomicrobiota bacterium | reverse complement strand
GCCCGCCCATAAGTTTGCAGTGCTGAGGGCTTCTCCAATCTTGAGAAAGCGCAGTCCATTACCTGAGATCGCTGGAGCTCTAGATATCCAGCACCGAGCCTTCTGCGGCGTCGCTGATGCGGGAGAATACGCCCCTCTGGCTTGCGTCGCCGCTGACCGGCTTGGCCTCGACCAAGTCAAGTTGGGTATCATTCCCTCGGCCAAGCGCGACGCTCCGTCTTCTTATTTTTGATTGCTGTTTATTACCGGACAGATAACAATCTTTTGTCCACCCGAAAATCCATAGTCGGGTATCGTGTACTAATATGAAATTCATTTTTGCAAAATCACTGGCGATGCCATTTATGGCGCTTGTACTGGCACAATCCGCCGTCGCCGCCTCACTCGAGGCAAAGCTCGATAAGAAGAGAGGCACGATCACCATTCACCGTGATGGATTGGCCAAACCGGTAGTCACCCAGAATGCTGCCGCCGATCATCGGCCATACCTACACCCTATTACAGGGCCGGACGGAAAGGGTGTGTTTACACAATACAGCCCAGGGCATCACAAGCACCAGACAGGTATTTACTGGGGCTTCACCCGCGTAAATGGCCGCGATTTTTTCCACAATCCCAAGGGCGATTACTGGAAGCGCAAGGACATCAAGGTAATCGAGGCAAAGGGCGATTCGGTCAAGTGGGAAACTGTCTACGATCTGCTTGACGCAGACGGCAAAGCGATGCTCACCGAGGTCCAGCGCTGGACGATGACTTCTGAGAAAGATCGGCATGTGCTCAACCTCGAATGGATGGGTACCGGGCAGACCGATGTGACGGTTGGCGAGTATCCCTACGGGGGACTATTCGTGCGGATGCCATGGAAGAAAGGCATCACGGGCGAGGCGGTCAATGCCGCGCGTGACACGAATCGCCGGGCAGAGGGAAAGCGTGCAATGTGGCTTGATGTCGGAATGGAAATCGAGGGTCGCGATGACTGGGGACACATCGCCATTTTCGATCATCACGAAAACCAGGGTTATCCGCAGCCGTGGCGGGTTGATGGCCAACTTGGTGTCGGCCCGGTGCGCGCTCAGTTGGGGGACTGGAAGATCGCCGAGGGCAAAACTGAAACCATTCGGCACCAGATTCAAATCTACGGCGGAAAACTCAATGGCAAGAAGTTGACCGATCGCTGGAAAGCCTACACCGGTCAGCAAGGCACTTACGCGCTTTGGCAATTAGCCAAGCGCGCAGGTCGAGATGCCAAGTTTCTAACCCCACAAGAGGCCGTAGATAACTCGACCATCGAGGACGGATTCAGTGTTAACTCATGGGCCAACGAGCCGATGATTACCCAGCCGATGGCATTTTGCTGGGACGACAAGGGTCGCATGTGGGTTGCAGAAAACCGCGACTACGAAACTCGTGGCCGCGGCTTTTCCGCTTCAGGCGATAGTCGTATTTTGATTCTGGAAGACACTGACCGTGACGGGGTTGCAGACAAGCAATCGGTTTTCCTTGAGGGCATTCCATTTCCTTCCGCCATAGCGGTGGGGCTCGATGGTCTATGGCTTGGGGCACCGCCAAATTTACTTTTTGTTCCAGATCGAAACAAAGATGACAAGGCCGATGTCGACGATATTGAGGTACGCCTATCCGGTTGGGGTATCCGCGACCGGCACGAAGTACTCAATAGCCTTCACTGGGGGCCCGACGGCTGGATCTATGGCTGCCAGGGTGTGTTCACCCCGTCGGTGGTTGGCAAGCCGAAGGGGGAAGGTAAGATTTTTAAACACGGTGAGCCATACCCCAAGTCAGTCGAACTCGAGAGCGAAGGCCAGCCTATCAACGGCGGGGTCTGGCGTTATCACCCGACTAAGGAAGTCTTCGAGATTGTCGCGCATGGTTTCAGCAACCCTTGGGGCATCGATTACGACGCCAAGGGGCAACTCTTCATTACAGCGTGCGTGATTCCGCACTTGTGGCACGTAATTCCCGGCGGTCTGTATCACCGTCAGGCAGGTCGTCACTTTAATCCGTATGCCTACAGTGATATACGCACTATTGCACTTCACCGTCACCGATCAGCTCACGGCGGAGCACGTGTTTATTTATCGGATGCTTTTCCAGCTGAATATCACGGTAAGCTTTTCATGGCCAATATTCACGAGCATGCAGTGTTGACTGATAAACTAATTCCTACTGGCTCCGGTTACGTTGGTCAGGAACACAAGGATTTCATGCATGCAAACAATGAACAGTGGATCGGATTTGGAATGGAAATTGGTCCAGCAGGTAATGTATATGTTCTGGACTGGCATGATGCATACATATGCGGTAATGACCTTCAACACAAGGATACTGGCCGTATTTTCCGGCTAGCACCGAATAAGAGCTTGGCCAATTACTGGGATGGTCGTTACGAAGATGTTGAAAGACTTAGCGACGCCAAATTGGTTGATTATCAGACTAATGTAAGCTCTTGGCACGCACGCCGTGCGCGCGTTGTTTTACAGGGCCGGGCCACAAAAGGCAAACTTGATAAGGGCACGCACCACGCGCTCAAGCTGTTGTTCAGCACAAACAAAAATGCTAATTATCGCCTGCGTGCTCTATGGGCACTGCACATTACTGAAGGATTAAGTGAGTATGACAATTTAAAAAATCTCAACGACAAAGATGAGCATATCCGTGCTTGGTCAATTCAATTCCTCTGCGAAGACAAGAATCCATCTAACGCTGCGGTAAAAAAATTCTCAAACATGGCTGTTCAGGACCCTTCACCGGTGGTGCGCCTTTATCTAGCCTCCGCCATTCAGCGAATGTCACTAGAAAATCGATGGGATATCGCGGCTGGCTTAATCACACACGCTGAGGATGCTAATGATCACAATTTACCTAAACTGATTTGGTACGGTATTGAGCCACTTGTCTCGGAGAACCCTTTGCGCGCCATGGATTTGGCCCAGGCCAGCCAATTGCCACTTGTAACAGAATACATTGCACGTCGCGCAACAGATGCCTACCAGCTAGAGTCACTCTCTCTTGCGCTTGGCGAGATGGAATCTGAAACAAAAATCAACAACATGCTTGCTGGTTTTGCTGATGGATTAAAAGGTAAAAACGAAATTAACACACCAGCAAGTTGGCCTGAAACATACGAAACAATTAAAAAGCATCCTCTTGCCAAAGAAATTGCAGCTATTCTCGGAGAGACAGAAAGCAATAAAGCATTTATTTCATCACTAGATGATCCAAGATCTAAAATAGATGACCGTCTTCACGCACTTAACATTTTGGCTTCTAAAAAGCATGTGGCTCTTAAAAGCCGTTTAATTACCTTGTTGGATAATCATGATCTTAGAAATGCCTCTATACAGGCGATGGCTTTATATAACGAACCATCATTTTCTCGAGAGCTACTTGAAAGATATCCAAAAATGAATGTTGAAGAAAAGTCAAACACAATACAGACAATGGCATCTCGTGCGTCTTATGCACAAAATTTGACTGACGCAATCAAATCGGGAGTGATCCCTCGCAATGACTTACCCGAATATATTGTTCAAAAAATGCGTCGGATTGCGGGGCCTCGATTTGTAGATATTTGGGGTGTAGCCAGAACATCCGAAGTTGTCAAAAGCGGTGGAAGTTTTCAAGTCACCATAAGTACAATTGAAGGGAAAATGCTATATGACATAAAAGAGTTTGAAGTTAAGACTGGTGATTCCGTTTCACTTAAATTTAAGAATATGGATTTCCCGCCCCATAATCTACTTATTGTTAAGCCAGGCAAGGCAGATGAAGTAGCAAAAATGGCTATAAACCTTGGGGAAAAAGGCATTAGCAAACAATGGAGACCAGACACTGAACTAATTCTTTGGGGTTCGAAAACTTTAAATCATAAAGAGGAGGACTTAATAAAATTTATTGCACCCCAACCAGGTAATTATCCTTACGTGTGCACTTTTCCGGGCCATGCAATGATGATGCGAGGTGTAATGAAAGTTCTTCCAAGATAAAATGGTAATATTCACTTAAATAATAGCTAAAGAAAAACCTGCAGCTGATATAGGAACTGGCTTGCCCTACAGTCAATGCAGCTCGGCTCAGTAAAGATGTTTCTCCAACATGCGCCCTTGCTTACCGGCACCTCTTGCTACCATACAGCTATGTCTACCCTACCCCTAGACATACGCAGACAGGCCAAGGAACTGATCGAAACCGGCAAGACCTCGGCCGAGGTCGGTACCCTGTTGGACATCAAGCCCGGGACCATTCGCGAATGGAAACGTCGCTACATGTGGGATGGCCCTGAGAGCTTGGATCGACCTTGCAACGATGACTTGGACAATGACTAAGTGCCAGCCGAATACGAGCGAGTTATGAGCTTAGATGTCATGGACACGTTGGACTGGATCCGTCGTATGCCCATGCCTCGTCGTATTGATGCCATTCTGAAGCGAGAACGGGCTCTGGAGCTACTGTCCAAGCGCGCTGAACGAGTCATTGGAGACCTTAGTCGGCAGCTAGGGCAGCAGAACAAAGTCATCCAGGTCAATACAATCACTCAGGTGCTGAACTCTCAACTGACCCCTGACAGTGTGTGACACCTGGGGGTGTTTGGCAGGTTCACGATCAGAACCTGTGGATCGATAGGTCATGCACCGCTAAATGGCCCAAATCCATTGACATTCTATTGACACAAATTTCGTCAATAATTTCGTTTTGGTGCGTATACGTACGCAAACTGCAGACCAGACCAATAAGCCATAATTGTCTAACATATATGCACTTACATGCGTATAAACGACTTGCGTAGTTGAACAAACTTAGCAGAGCAACGGTTTCGTAAACCGTAGGTCACGAGTTCGAATCTCGTCATTGGCTCCATGGCTGCCTACAGGCTTACAAGCCCTTCTCTGTATTCGCCCAGCCAACCCTGAGCTGGTCAAGTGGCCCACTCCATGATTGGATGAGCCTCAGATGCCAAAAGCACCGTCTGCCACTATCGCCGCCTTTGAAGCGCTTTCACGTCTGAGAAAGGATTACAGTCAATCCTTCCACCGAAGCGACGCACACAACCAGCGATGGATTGAAAGCCTCATCCAGATGAGTCAGCTTCATGGCGAGAAAGAAACCCTCAAACGCGTGTCTCAGGAAATCGCCTCCATCCCCAAGACAAATCGAGCCTCTGGAGCATCGAAAGATACCGACATCTCTGCCCCTTCCCAAAAGACAAAAAAGGATGTCCATAAAGATGCTCTCAAAGGGCCGGAGGCCTCCACTGATCGCTTGGAGCGCTGGAAAAGGAAGGTCAAAACAGGCCTTGAAGGAATGCGTAAGGAACTCAAACAGGCCATCGAGGATTATCAGACCGTTCGTCACGCAGAGATCATTGCCTCGGACTGGATGTTTCAGCAGGAAGCCGCCTACAAGCAGCTGGCCATCTCCTACCTTCTTCAACAACGCTCCGACTGGAAGGCCTCCTTCTTTGCCGTGGACGCCACCATGCTGTGCACCATCTATCGCGACCAATCCCAACAGTGGCAAGCCCATGGCGAACTGGCTTCACTCGATGTCCTAAGCCTACCCGAAATCGAACGCAGGCTGACCGAAAAACCCTCCCCCCAGGAATTTCAGAAAACCCTCGAGACGGCGATTCGGAAAAAACGCCTGAAGTTTGAAGATGCGATGATCGAATGTCGTTTGGTGGCGGACCCTGATCGGTTGGACGCCGTTTTGATAGAGCTTCCCGACGAAACTTTGTCCTTTCCCCTGCGCATGGCAAACCATCTCCACCATTTGCTGAGTTGTGGGCGCCAGCGTCGAATCACGGCTAAAGTGCTGGGTTTTCCGAGAACAACAAAGCCCCGCAAAGCAGCGAAGAAAGTGGCCTCCTGACGAACCTCAGGAGGGGTGGCTTTGCCTGAGAATCGACATCGATCTACCCTCTAATCTTGCGCCTTTTCCGATTACCTGTTCAGGTGCCTCTATGGTCGGTCATTGGTCAGCTTGGATGGGATCTGCTGCACTCATGGGGCTTGTCGCGCTGGAGGCTGCCAGCCCAAGTGTTCAGCGCTTCTACACCGAAGGGGTTCCGCATACCGATCGCCATGGTAAGGCATTGAATACCTGGGACCCAAATCGATCGTTCCTGATGATTGGTTCCTGGGGTGTCCCTGAATCGCGCATCTATAAAAATGTGGATTATCGCTGGCACCAGCTGGTCGAGGCTCACTACAACACGGTCTGGCCCTGGCCCATGGGAGGTTACACCACTCAGGCACAAATGGAGGATGCTGCTGAACATGATCTCCAGGTGATCCTCATGCGTCGCATCGACGCCCGCAGCCTGGAAAGCATCCAGAAGGCTCCCCAATTACTGGGCATTATCTGGCAGGATGAACCGTTGGTCAACTTCGGCACCGATGCTGCCCGACAGGGGTTGGAACAAAGGAACTTTGCAACTTACCAAAAACAAATCCATGCCATCCTTCCCGATCTTCCCGTGCTAGTGAACACCTCGCCCTGGATGGTGGGCAATGGCCGCAGCCCCTGGATCCAATGGCACCGCCTGAGTGACATCAGCTGCCATGACAATTACGTTATCTGGCCTCACACGCGTTCGCTGAATCTCGGATCCTACGGTAGCGAAAAGAACGGAATCGCCGACTCGATGCAGCTGGCTCTTGAGGCGAATCAGCGAACCAAACCCACATGGCTGATTGTGGGAGCCTTTGAATCCATGGATTCCCCCCAAGCTGCCTTCCCCTTTCGCTACCCCACCCCGATGCAATTGCGCGGGATGGTCTACAGCGGGGTAATTCACGGGGCAACGGGCATCGTCTACTATGCCTGGGACAGCAACGTCACTCGCTTTGGTATGGCACCTCGGCGCCAGCCGGACATCCCCGGAAGGCCTTCGGCAACTCCCATGCAGGCCATCATGGGGGAAACCTTGTGGCACACTGCAGCATCCATCAACCAGGAGCTTCTGTCTCTCAAGCAAGAGATCCTCACTCCCACCGTGATCATCGACTACGCTGTCCAAATAGAGGGAGAGCCCATCACACCCTATCCAGTGCGCACTTTGCTAAAGCACCATCATGAGGAAGGCTTTGTCCTCTTCACCGTCAACATGGATAGCGTCCCTCTCAAAGCTCGCTATCATTTACCCATGATATTGCGTGCGGCAAGGCCTCTTTTTGAAAACCGCCCTGCCCTTCAATTACCCGCTTCTGGTGATACCTTTGAGCTTTCCTACGAGCCTTATGACGTGCACCTGATGCACCTCATCCCTCATTGACTGGCAAAACACTTTAAACACCCCAAAGGAATGAGTCGCGCAGGCGCCGTGGGCTTGCCATTCAGTCAGTCCCAGGCAACATGAAGGCCACATCCATGTCCACACAGAGCGCTTTCTTTTCTTCCACCCACCATAGAGGTCTGATCACCAGGCTTTGCGGACTGGCTTGGATGGTCTGGATGTTGTGGGAAAGCGCTCACAAGATGCTTCAGGGTGCTGAAGGAAACCAAGTCCCAGAAGCTTTCCAAACCTTCTGCATGGATTGCCATGACTCGGACACTGCCAAGGGGAACTTTGACCTGGAGCAAACACTCAAGCACCCCCCAATGGATGCCTCACTGGCGTTTGAGCAACTCATCACCGGGAGGATGCCTCCCGCCGATAAGGCTCAACCCGATCCGATGGAGCGCCACCAGATGCTGACGCACTTAGCCAATCGACAGACGCAAATGAATTTGCCCTCATCGCGCCGGCTCTCCCGACAAGAATTCATCCACTCAGTGAATGATCTGCTTGGGTTGGATTGGGATCTGAGTGAAGCACTGCCCACCGGTAAAGGCACGTTTCTGTTTGATTCGGATCGACGCATCTTGCCCACCGAACCATGGATGGCCGCTGTCTTCCATGTGACCGAAAGGCTCCTGAATCGCGCGCTTCCTTCAAAGGGGTTTCCTGCGGAGCAACGCTGGGTGACCCGACGCCTGCGTCACAGCCATGACAGCTACGACATTTACACCCGTCCCACCGAGGAAGGCATGCTGTTTTCGTGGACTCGAGCCAATAACGGCAACAGCTACTCCTTTTTTTACGATGACTTTGAGCCTCCCTTGAGTGGCTGGTATGAGATCCAGATAGAGGCAAAAAAACAAGGGTCGATCGAGGGGGATATCAGTATCGAAGTGTATGGGGGCAAATACTACTTTGCCGATGATCGCCCCCAACCCCAGCGCCTGCTGGGGGTCCTTTCCTTGAGCAGCCCAGAAATTCAACCCCATACCCTGAGAGCTCGTCTGCATCCGGGGGATCAAATCTCGATTCATTGTTACGCTGAGGAAAATTTCAGGGAGCGAGATCCAGAGCGGGGTGCCCTCATTCGCCAGATTTCCATTCGCGGGCCCTTGGTGGACACATGGCCACCGACCTCATTGTCAAAAGCCTTTGCGGGCTTCCCCCTGAAAGTACCTGAACGGATCATTCAAACCATGCCACCATCCCAGACCCATCTTCAGGCAATCGGTGGCGGCCTCCAAGTGAGTAGCTTCCAGGAGGGGATGGAAAAAGATCACATGCAGGATGGCATTGCCCGAACCTTCTGGCATTCTCGCTTTAAGCCGGAGGTGGCATCGCCTCCTCATTTCGTCATCCTTGAAAACCCCCATCAACAAACTCTGAGGGGGCTGCTTTACAGCACGTGGACGGGAGGCAACGGAAACGGTCAGGTCAAAACCTACCGAATTCAAACATCCGAGAATGGATCCGAATGGGGACCTTCAATTGCCAAAGGCAATCTGGATGTGCAGCTGGCCCATGAACAGACCATCGCCTTCGATGAGCCCATCGACAGCCCTTTTCTCCGCTTTGAAATCACCGATGCCTTGAGCTTGGATGGTCCATCGATTGCTTCCATTGGGGGGCTGGATGTCCTGGTGGACGAAGCACTCGAAGAAAGACAGTGGCAGATCATTGAACCCGCAGACACCTCTGTCTCGGTACTCCAAGAGGTGATCCATCGATTTGCCAAGCGCGCCCTTGGAAACGACCCGGCTCAGGAGCTGATCGAAGCTTCTCTCACCATCGCTCAAAGGAGCATGGATCAAGGAGATCCTTTTCTGGCTGCGCTCAAGGCAGGTCTCAAGACACTACTCTGTTCTCCCTCCTTCCTCATGACGCCTGTCATCGACCCTCAAGACGGGCCATCCATGGCCTCCACCCTGGCTCGGATCCTGTGGTTATCCGTGCCTGATGAT
>CACEMW010000076.1:0-9371 GCA_902560705.1 uncultured Verrucomicrobiota bacterium | reverse complement strand
GTGATGCCCTGATGGCAATCGGCGCAGACCTGATCACCCACATGACTGGCCCCTTCAATGTGTGGAGGGCGAATCACGGGCTTCTGCACCGACGTCCCACACGATATCCAAAAGAGAATCCCAGCCACCCAGAGCCCCAGCCAGGCCAGCGAAGGACTCGCTGAAATGTTTAAAAATTGCTTTATCATGTCAAAAGACATCTTGTGGGCGATTGCCATTGACCATGAGAAATAAAGGCTAAAGTGGTGACTTGGATCAAGGCTGCATCAACGAAATCAAAGGTAAGACAAATATAAGAACCCCAATGTGAAGAAACCAGTGTTTAAATACACCTACCCATAGCTGAATGCTTCAAGGAGATATCACAGCAACACTTGAAGAGTTGATGACAAACAGCCCACAAGCGGCGTCCCAAGATGAATGGAACGAAGAGTCCAAACTTCTTTACCCGACTGTAACATAGGGCTTCTGCCACCCACACCATGGAAGTCTCTAACGGATGTCAGCCAGCTGCAATAGTGTGTGAAGATTCAACTGCGAATGAGCCATTTCCCTTTCAGTAGCATTTGTCACTTTGACTTCGGCCTTATTCAATCACACCACTGACCTCCCTCACCCTCAGGTAAGCTTGAGCCTGCTCGGTGGCCGGCATATCGATCACTTCGTGGCGGCCACTGCCTTCAACGGTGGTGATCGCTTCCCACTGGCCGGTGGCCAAGTCCTGGGTGCTCTCCACCACGTAGGTGGTGCCCTCTTGCGTGGCAAACTCAAGGCTCAGGCTTCCTTCGCTGCGGTGCATCGAGCGGATCAATCCCTGGCTGCTGAGCATGGTTCCTCCTTCGGGGTGGTAGTAGCTGGCCACGCCCATGGCGGCCCGTTCACTGCCCTGAGATCCCACCAGCACTGGCTGAGTGAGCTCGATGCTCGTGCCTCGGTCGGCTCCGGGTGCGAGGGTAAAGTACAGAGTCATCACTGGCCCTTCGGAATGGGTGTCGATGCCGCGCACCATGGCATCAGTCCAGGCCACGATGACACTGCCCTGCTTAGCATGGCTGTGGGCCTGCTGGCTAAAACCAGGCAACTGGTGCTGAGTCATCCCCTCCAGCTGGAGGATCTGGCTATCCCAGTTCAATCCAAACTGCATCCCTACCAACCCTTGGGTGGCCTGGGCATCGACATCGATTGTGATGCTGCCATCGGCATGGGTTTGTGGGACATTCAATCGAATGATATCGGAAACCTGTAACTCGTCGCGGGCTCCTAGTGTGGTCTGCGCCTCGCTGCTGTCCGGGCTCCAGTCCTGGTTGGCATCTCCCAGCTTGATCGCCATGAAGTTCGCGTCAGTGATGTCACCGGACAGGTCGTTGTAAACGATCTCATCAGACCCATCCAGGATCCCACCAAAGACGTTCTCGATGGTCGCGTTGTTCACCACTTCGGCATCCAGGATGCGCCATACCGGTTGGGCATTGCCCTGGTCATCGCTCGAGAAGCTATCACTCTTGGCCAGGATCACCTTCTGCATAGCCACGATGTCGGCCACGTCGATGGAATCATCCTCATTGGCATCAGCCGCAATCATCGCCGGAACCGTTGCGAGCCGTTCGATCACCAGGATGTGCTTGCGCATCGCCACGATGTCCGACACGTCTACCGAACGGCTAGCCTTGCTACGGTCTGTCTTTCCGGCACTCATAATGAATCGATTATCGCTTCTAAGGGTATAGCTAAAAGAACCATTTTCATCAGTGACCTTCTGGCTTATCGATCCATCCTGCTCAAGGTCGACGGTCACGTTGATGACAGGCAGATTGCTGTCTCCTCCCATCAACACTGCTCCGCTGACGGCAATCTGGTTGATGATGCTCACCTCACCCGCCTGAGTGGTCTCGGCTATGTCCTCTCCCGAGGCAGGGGCCACCAGGTAAGGGGTGGGATCGTCAACCAGTTTTACGATTCCCATCTCTCCCGCAGAGCCAATCAGGCGGAACTGCAGGGCAAAAAGGGTGTCGTCGTCATCGACATTGCGGCCGATATCGGGGATGTCCGCCTCGCTCCACAAGAAAGTGAGGACTCCGTCGGTACGCTCACCGCTGGTTTCGTCGTTCACAAAGGTGAAGTTCGAACTCTTAAAGTATGGCTCTTGGTATTCGTATGTCTGGCCACCTGCTGTAAGGGTCTTGGTGTAACCCGCTGCATCGGTGACCACCACCTCGTCGGCTCCGGTGGTAGCATTGGTCTGAGTCACCAGCTCCATCACGGTGGTGTCCCAGGCAAGGGTACCCTGAACTCCTGAAATCGCATCGAAGTTCTTCACCAAGAAGGGTACGGTTACGATGTCATTGGCCGCTCCACTGACTGCTTCGGGGTAGACCGCCACCGCATCCGGATCCATGGGCTGGGTCGTGTCTCCGCCGGTGCCTCCACTACCGCCATCGTTGCTACCAGCATATTGGAGGCAGATATGATCAATGAAGACTGATCTACCACCAATCTCCACATATTGAATGGATCCATTTAAGGACAGCTCAAAGGCAACGTCGTGGTCCCCAGGGTTAGCTCCAGCTGCTACGTTAGGTAATGGTTTGATGCTGACCAAAGCTCCGCCAATGTTTTGTCCGTCTAACTCGATAAAATCGACAGCATACAACGGGTCTACTCTATTAATTGCCAAAGAAACTTCGCTCCCATTCTCCCGCACGATCATGGTCATTGAACTCACACCACCTCCGGTGCTACCGCCTGGGGAGGAATGGCTGCTTGAGTCCATCCCCTCGCGGATTTCTAGGTTATCCAGAGCCCACCACCAATTATTTGCCGCGTTTAGATAGCCGAAACGAAGTACCATTTCGCTGGCACCTTGCGCACTAGGCAGTTGGATCCAGATCGTTTCGTTGGTGTTTTCGCCATGATAGGTCGCACTGTTGGGATCGGAATCCCATCGTAAGATTTCCAACGGCTGCCCACCATCCAAGGAAACCGTGATCACTGCCGTCTGGTTGCTTTCAACACCTAGAGAATCCGTTCCTGCATCAGGGAGCCAGGAAGAATCAAATTTCAAGTCCAGAGGACCATCCAAAGCAGCGACGTCAATCGACCAATTCAAGAAAGTGTTGAGGTTACCCTCCGCATGAGTTGCGTCGCTCCATTCATCTCCATCCGCAATCATGATGGCACCTGTTCCTTTGGTGAATTCTGATCGACGTTGATCCTCTGCTGCCTGGATCCACCAGTCCTTGTCGGCAAAACTCCAACCGGCCCATTCGCTGATCCCATCTTGATCAGAAAGACCCACTCCAGGAACGCCACTGTCGTCAATGGTCCATCCCAGAGGAGGGGTTTTCGTCCAGACCGCGTCTCCCGACAAGGCTTCGTCGATGTTAGAGCCCAGTACGAGACCAGAAAAATCCTCAGTCGAAACGGGAGGCAATGCCTCAGGGTGAGCCATAGTATCGTGGGACGCATTAGGCATGATCTGTAGCATCGCATTGGAGATCTGAAGCTCATTGCCTTGGTGAGGAATGTTCCCTGTCTCCACGTCCACACCGCCCCCTGAAATCATCGCGCCTGGCGCGTTCACATAATCCTTGACGTAAAAGGAGAGAACAGAGGCTGCTTCATAGATGGAAGGGTCGCCGATGGTATCCGCATAAAACGCGTCGCCGGAATTGTAGAGTTGACCGAGGCTCATCGCTTCAAGATCAACACAAACTGGGCCCATCGGCTGGCCGCTTCCGTTGTTGTCCCCAGAGGCAAAAAGGGCTCCAAAGGATCGTAGCGTCATGGATGCTGATGAAGCAGGATCCTCTGCACCATCGACACTCAAGCCTATCATAGAAGCATCACTGAACACATCTTCCAAAGTCCAGCTGCTATCCGGGTCATAAAGATGCCACCCCGCATCATCAAGCGGGGCCAGAATACGTTGTTCGATGCCTGCCTCCGTCGGAAGAGGAAGATCCAGGTAGGCTATTTGGGTCTCATTCTCCCCGAATCGGTAGACAAAAACATTCAAGGCATGAATGGCATTCAGATCGCCGCCAAAGGAAAGATCCCACACGAGGAACTCAATCCCCTTGGATCTCAAATCACCACTCAAAGTTTCGGCTAATGGCAATCCATCATGAGGGGCAATGTGATAGGCATTGCCTGCAATCGGCAAATACATTCCAGGTTGATCCAGGTCATCATAAATGAACACTGTATGGCCCGACCACTCTTCATAGATGTCTCCACTGACTTCCGGCCAATGGGTCACCCACAAGGCATCTGCATCCGTTGCTGTTTCGATCTTCAAGCCGGTGAACGCATCCTGGCCTTGAGTCCCAGAACCCAAACCCATGATCTCGAAGGCCTGGATCTGCACCACTGCAGGATCCTGCCCTTCGATCAGAGAAGTCATCTCGAGGGAAAACGAACTCACCCCCTGAAAAACATCGTCCAGATCCCACATATGGTCTTCATAGAGAAGCTTCCAATTCGAATCTCCAAGATGGGCGGAAAAAGAATAGGCACCTTGGGCATCTATCGATGGTTGAACATCCAAATACGCCGCTTGAAGATCATCTCCTTCTTCGCGATAAAGATTCAAGGTGATCCAGTCCAGGCTCGAGAACGCACCCGAAACATCGAACTTCCACGCAAGGCTATGGTAGCCCTTTTGTTGGTAGTCCCCCGTCATGACGTGAAGGAAAGGATGCGTTTCAGAAGGCACCAAAAAGAATTGATTGCCTGACAAATCCCATTGAACCCCACTGCTCTGATCCGCTGAGGCTACCCAATAATGATCGGCACTGGTCTGTTCGTAGTCGCTGGAGAACGGATCTTCCAAGGATGTGACCATCCATACGGAGGCCTTGGAAGCTTGGTCAAATACCTCCGAGTAGACAACCGACGACCCGGCGGTTCCCGGCGTGTATTTGATTTGGTCGACCCATGCGGCATCCAATCCCTCACTCAGATACGCATCCTTGCGATAAACCCAATTCACAGTGTGCATGCCTTCGGAGAGAAAGATTTCAACTGGCGTCCAGTCCACTTCCCCGGAAATCTGACGTTGGAGCTGATCATCCACGCGGCATTCCAACATGTCCCAACCGTCTTCTGAAGACACCTTCCAGTAAAATTCCAGCTTCCCTGGACCCTCAAGCTGAGTTACAAAAAACGCAAAAGCATCGTCATCGAGGGGAGGGGACTGAGCCGCATCTGCCTGATCATGACTGATGGAAGATTGACCTGACCATGTGGGCTGACCCTGAGGGGATTCAAAGTTCATGTTGGGCTGATCCACGGCTTCGGCCAGAGGTATCGTTTCGATAAGCACCAAATGGGCTGTGGCACTGGTCACCTGCTCGGAACCACTGCTCACTTCCACTGCGTAAACACCCGCATCGGAAGCGCTCACGGCTTCGATTTCCAGGGTTGGAAGCTCAGCCCCGGAGATGGGCTGGCCGTTGAAGGTCCATTGGTAAAGCAGAGGGGCTTCACCATGGGCCTCCACGGAGAAAGATGCCGATTGCCCAGGAAAAACTTCAATAGATGCCGGTGATTGCAGAATCGTCAGTGCCATCCCGACTTGAAACTGGATTTGATCCACCCACCCGGCATCCTCGCCTTCACTCACCGTCTCATCCTTGCGATAGACCCACTGGATGGTGTGATCTCCATCAGGTAAAGCGATCTTGAACTTGTGCCAATCGACTTCACCTGATATTTGGCCTTCGAGTGTCCCGTCCACCCAGCATTCAAGGTGATCATATTCCATTTCTGAAGACACCTTCCAATAAAAGGTCAGTATTCCGGGTCCCTGGAGGATGGAAGAAAGTATGGAAGATTGGCCATCGGCAATCACTCCGGATTGCGCCGCATCAACCTGATCATGGGTCCAGGTCGTTTGGCCGGACCAAGGCTGATCCCCCTCATCGGTGGAAAAAACAAGAGAGGCCTGATCGAGAGCCTCATTGAGCTGTGTGGTTTGCCACAGACTCAAAGAGGCCACAGGGCTCAGGAGCGTATCCGCCCCGCTGGTGATTTCCACCTGGTAATCACCTTGGTCGTCCGAGGCGACCGAGGCAATGGTATGACTTGGGGATTGAGCACCTGCAATCGAGGTTTGATTCCAATACCACTGGTAGGCCAGAGGGGGTTGCCCACTGGCTTCCACCGAAAAGGTCACCGACTCACCTTCCGTGGCCACGACTGATTCAGGTGCCTTTAAGAGCACCAATTTGCTCAATACTTCGAAATGGATCTGGTCGACCCATGCCGTATCCTGCCCCACGCTGAGCCATTCATCCTTGCGATACACCCAGCGCACTTCGTGCGATCCCTCTGTAAGTGTGACCTTGGCTTCCTGCCAGTCCACCTCTCCCGATAAGCTGTGCATCAAGGCATCATCGACCCAGCATTCCAAGAAGTCATAGTTGGCCTCAGAAGACACCTTCCAGAAAAAGCGCAGGATGCCCGGCCCATCCAACTGCGTCGAAAAAGAGGCCGATTCCAAGTGATCCAATATGGGAGATTGCGCGGCGTCCGTCTGATCATGAGTGGCTATGGACTGGCCAAACCATTGTTTGGAATCGGCCCCTTGATTAAAGACCCATTGAGGTTGATCCAAGGCCTCTTGCAAGCTTATGACTTGAGCAAGGGTGAGCGTAGCCGCTTCGCTCATCACCTGTTGCTCACCGCTGGTGACTTGAACCGCATAATCCCCAGCATACTCGATTCCAACATCTGGGAGACTCAACGAAGCGCTTTGTGCCCCTGCGATGCTCTGTCCATTGAAAAACCACTGAAAAGTCAGTGGAGGCTCCCCTTGAGCCTGCACCGAAAAAGTCACATTCTCTCCGGGTAATGCCGCCCAAGAGGAAGGTGACTTGAGAATGGACAATTCGACTGTTGGAGGTGAACCACCTCCGGAAAGACCGGTCAACCCTTCAATCCAATCGGTATAACTCGAAACCCTGGTGTAAATGCCGTAGGCATAGGGATCGGCGCATCCCTTTCCCCAACTGACCACACCCACCTGTATCATCTGGTCATTAATATCTATCACCAGGGGACCCCCGCTGTCACCCTGACAGGAGTCCTTGCCTCCTTCGGTGAATCCTGCTGCCAGCATATTGGGGAGGATGGATCCTCCATAGGCCTTGGGGTCATTGGCCTTTTCCAGACTGACGATGGGTACGGTCACCTTATGCAGCCGATCAGGGCTACCACCACCTGAGGAAAGTGCTCCCCAGCCAGCCACAACAGCCTCAGTTCCCGGCACGGGCACCTGAGAATCGGCATTGAGGCTCAATGTCGGCGCGCTCTCTGGAAGCGCCTGAGCCAGGCGAATCAAGGCGATGTCGTTTTCCATGGTCCAACTGTCATAACCAGGATGCACGATGACCTGCTCCGCGGCGTAATAAGTCGAGACCTCACTCAAGTAAAGCTGCCCCACGGCAAGCTGGATATCCTCCGCAGGCAGGACATTGCCATCATCATCCACCACACAGTGAGCCGCGGTCAAAATCCATTCAGGCCCAATCAAGCTGGCACCACAGGACCATGGCCCCTGCAGACTGACGATCCAGGGAAACTCACCTGGCTCGGCAACTTGTCCGCCGACGATGCGCGGCTGAAACGGTGAGAACTCCTGACCCTTGAGGGGCTCAGAGAAAGGTATCGCAAAAAGAAGGCTGAGCAGAGGAAGGATCGTTTTTGAACAAGCAGAGGAAAAAAAACGACTCATCCAACCAAACTAACAATCGCGCCCCAGGTTGGAAGCAAAACTTCCCAGATCAAGCTAGCATGGAATCTGTTGGCTCAGGCAATGCAGCGAACCCAAACCCCAAATCAAGTCCACAGAGTGGATTCCGATCACCTGTCTGCCTCGAAAACATGACTGCAATATATTCAGGGCTGCGGCGTCGTTGGCATCATTGAAAGTCGGTACTAAAACCAATTGATTCAGGATGATGAAATTGGCGTAGCTGGCGGGCAGGCGCAGCCCTTCAAACACGATTGGGCTAGGCATGGGCAACTCGATAACCTCCGGATGCGTTCCATCCTCCAGAACGGCCTCTTTAAGCCGTCGCGCATTCTTGCGGAGACGCGTGTAGTTCTCATCCGAACGCCTCGACTCCATCACTGTCACAAGCTTCTTGGGCCCCACAAAACGAGTGATATCATCCACATGCCCGTGGGTATCATCTCCCGCAATGCCTTCCTGCAACCAAATAGTATGAGCGATCCCCAGATAGCGCTTGAACAACGCTTCATAGTCTTCCTTCCCAAATCCAGGATTGCGGACCTGTACCGATGGATGAAGCAGACACTCCTCCGTGCTTACCAAGGTACCTTTGCCATTCACATCGATCGAACCTCCTTCCAGCACGATTCGTCGGCCACGATGCATGGGCTCGATCATGGGCAGGTTCAGGTGTTGAGCCACCACAGTGGGAACCTTGGCATCCAAACGATGGTCGGGGTATTTCGCCCAACCATTGAAGCAAAAGGAAAGACAGTGTAGGGAATCTTTCCTCTGAGCCTTGGTCTTGGATGAATGCTTCACCACGATGGGGCCCGAATCACGCATCCAGCTGCGATTGGTTCGCTGGAGAATCAATTCCACTCGGCTGGCATTCACCCCCGCTTTTTCGAGCTTCAAGGATAGTTTTTCCCGAGTAGCAACATCGGCTACCAGGACAAAGACCTTTTCGGAGGCAGACACCTTGAGAATTAACTCCACAAAAGCCCACTCAATGGCGCCATATTTACCGGGCCAATCGTGACCGTTGCGCGGATAGCAAAGAAGAAGGCCTTCGTGAGGCTCCCACTCAGCCGGCATGCGAAAGGCCTCAACCTCAGGGGAGCAGGGATAGCTCGGTGATCGCTTCATAGGCATCGATACGACGGTCTCGATAAAAAGGCCAATTCTGGCGCACCGTCTCCAGGTGTTCCAGGTCCAGCTCTGCCATAAGGATTTCCTCCTGATCGGCCGAGGCTTGGGCAAGGATCTCTCCTTGGGGTCCAGCAATAAAGGAGTGGCCCCAAAACTCAATGCCTCCTTCGCCAGAAGGGTTGGGTTCGAGCCCGATGCGATTGGCTGCGGCGACATACACACCATTGCATACGGCATGTCCCTTCATGGCACCCATCCAGGCCTGGAGCTGCGTTTCTCCATACTGAGCTTTTTCGGGTGGAAGCCAACCGATGGCAGTGGGGTAAAACAGAACTTCAGCACCCTGAAGCGCCGTCAGACGCGCCGCCTCTGGATACCACTGATCCCAACAGATCAAGGTTCCAATATGTCCGTGCTGGGTTCGTGCAGATCGGAAACCAAGATCGCCTGGAGTGAAGTAGAACTTTTCATAAAACTGCGGATC
>CACEMW010000075.1:0-9704 GCA_902560705.1 uncultured Verrucomicrobiota bacterium | reverse complement strand
ATGCATGCCGATAGCCGCGAGGAATTGGATGTGGCTCAGGCAGGCGATATCGTGGCCCTGTTGGGGATGAAAACCACCCAGACGGGACACACCCTGGCCGATCCGGATAATCCCGCCACGCTGGAGCCTATGGTCTTCCCAGACCCCGTGATTTCCATTGCCATCTCGCCGAAGGAAAAGGGCCAGGTCGACAAGCTGGCGACGGCTCTTGGCAAAATGGTGGCCGAAGATCCCTCATTCCGCGTCGAATCCGATGAAGAGTCCGGTGACACGATTTTGAAAGGAATGGGAGAGCTTCACCTCGATATCAAGGTGGACATCCTGAAGCGGACACATGGTGTGGAAGTGACCGTCGGCAAACCACAGGTTGCCTATCGTGAAACCATAACAAAACAAATCACCGACGTTTACACGCACAAGAAACAGTCCGGTGGTTCTGGGCAATACGCAAAAATCGAATACATGCTAGAGCCTGGAGACGTGGGGACCGGATATGAGTTCGAATCGAAAGTCGTCGGGGGTAACGTTCCCCGTGAATTCTGGCCAGCTGTGGAAAAGGGCTTTAGATTATCCTGCACGGAAGGAACCTTGGCAAAATACCCACTGGTCGACCTGAAAGTCACCCTGACCGATGGGGACAACCATGCGGTCGATTCTTCCGCAATTGCCTTTGAAATAGCGGCAAAAGCTGCCTACCGCCAGTCGATTCCAAAAGCAAGTCCAAAAATTCTGGAACCCATCATGAAAATTGATGTATTCACGCCCGAAGATCACGTGGGTGACGTGATTGGGGATCTCAGCCGCAGACGTGGCATGATTCAAGGTCAGGACCCAGGCCCCACGGGCACCCGCATAAAAGCAGAAGCCCCTCTTAGCGAGATGTTTGGGTACATTGGGGATCTGCGCTCCATGACATCTGGACGAGGTCAATTCTCCATGGAATTTTCCCACTATTCAGAGTGTCCGGCAAATGTTTCGGAGGAAGTTATTGCTGAAAGAACCAAGGAGAAAAAATAGATTACCCTCTATTTTATTCAATATTGTTGGACCCGCCGTTCAGGCGGGTCTTTTTTTTGGCATAATATCTGCTAAAAAAATTTTGGATAAGTGAATACTAAGATTAAATTTTTTTTTGAGCCTCGCGACCTAAGGTTATCTTCGGAAATGCTGTGCTTATTTTTTTTTAGTAAGGAAAACACTGTGCCACTAGATAGCACTAAAGTCGTAAACGAAAAGCGATTTCAAGGAATTTCTACTTACTGCAGTAATTTTTTTAAGTGGACTAAAAATGCTTCAGAAGCAGATTTTATAGTATTACCTAGGAAATACAACAATAGTGAAGTTGAAATACAAAACAAGTATTTGGATACTGCAAGAAAGAATAATAAAAAACTTCTTTTATTTCAAATCGATGATTCAGAGGAGTCCTTTTTAGATATACCAAATACAATATTATACAAAACAAGCATTTTAAAATCAAAAAAATCGAGAAATATAAGGTCGATGCCTGCTTTTGTTGATGACATTTTTGACGGAACTATAATGCCACAACCTATTTTATCTATTGGATATTGTGGGCATACAGAACACGGCCGGGAGAAGTATATTAAAGCTTTAATAAATTCAGATATAAAAACAGATTTCATACTTAGGGAAGGATTTTGGGCGCCAGAACTTAAAGATAAGGTTGTTGCTAAAAGTGAATTTGATCGAAACATAAGACGAAACTTATTTACTTTTTGCCACCGAGGAGCAGGGAATTTCTCTTATCGTTTTTACGAAACCTTAATGCACGGTCGCATACCACTATTAATAGACACTGACTGCGAGCTACCATTTCATGAATACTGGAAGACAAATTATTTAGGCCCATTAACAACAAGATTAGAGCCAAAGGATTTATCAGGATTAATATCAAAATATTACGATAAAGCATCTGCTTATTTACATAATATCCAGATCGACAACAGAATATTGTGGGAACACTATTTTTCGCCAAGAGGATTTATCAATTCTCTACATAAAGATCTTTTAAGTGATGTTTAAAAAAAGAAACGAAACTGTGAATGTTGTCACGGTAGCAGATAAGAAATTTTTCCCAAATGCTTATGCATTAATTGAAAGCCTTAATTCAACAAATGCATTAAATATACACTTTCTATTAATCGGTTATAACAAAAGCCAGATAAAAGATTTAATCCAAATAGAAAATCTTTTCTACCATTCAGAGGAGGAAATAACAAAATGGATGCCGATTTTAAAACTAATAAAAAAAGCCGATTATAAATATTACTGTTGGACACTAGCATCAGTATTTTCACTTTATGTAATGGCAGATTCGAGGCAAAAGACAATTTATATAGACAGTGATATTTACTTCCATAAATCAATAGATATTTTTTTGGAAAAATTGGAAGGAAAAAGTATCGGCTTATTCAGACACAGAATGTTTGAATTAACGGATGATAAGATAGAAGGTTTATTTAACGTAGGCGTTATTTATTTCTCAAACGATGAAATCGGACAGAAAGCACTAAGTTGGTGGGCAGATGCAGTAGTTAATCAAAAATACCCAAAATATGCAACATGCGGGGACCAGAAATACTTGGATTATCTATATCTTAAATGGGGTTCAAACTGCTACATCGATGAGGGCTTAGGCCACGGGGCTCCTTGGCACTGGCAACTATATGATTTAAGTAAATTGCACATTGCTGGGTCTATTTGGCATAAAGGGCAGGAAGAACCCTTTTTATTTACTCATTTCTCGCAAATGAAGTGCGATTTTGATAAAGGTATTTACACTCCTTCCGTAGCTCATCACAATTATACGCCAATGGAAATGTATTTTTCGAATATAAATTTAAACATAATTTACGAATTATATTTCCGAAAGTTAACAACAATGAAGCTTTTATACATTAGATGAAAATTTGTTTTGGAATGATCGTTTTCGAAGGGGATTACGTTTTGGCCGAATGCTTGCGCCAGGCATATCCATTTGCCAACCAAATTCTGATTTCTCAGGGTCCGGTGAAATTTTGGCAACAAGAAGGACGTACGGCTTCATTGGACAAAACAAATTATATAATTAATAACTTCCCAGATCCTGACAACAAAATAAAAATCATAAACGGCCTCTGGAACGAGAAAGACGATCAGGCTAATGCTTATTGCAAGTATATATCACCTGATACGGATTATTTATGGAACCTAGACTCAGACGAAGTTTATAAAACTACAGACCTGATCAAAATTATTGATTATCTGGGCTCAGAGAATCCATCCAGTGTTGGGATCCGAAGTTGTTCATTTTTTGGTGGTTTTAATCATTATTTAACTGGTTTTGAACTTAAAAAAGATAATTTCTTGCGAATATTCAAATACACAAACGGCGCAACATGGTTAACCCATAGACCACCTACTTTAAAGCATGTCACTCCATTAACTCAACAAGAAAATCATATTGATAGCGATAGATTATATGCAGATATTGGCGCCCAAATTTATCACTATTCATATGTATTTCCTTCGCAAGTTTATAAAAAAGTTAATTACTACAAGAATATAGTTAGTAAAGATAGATGTATAGACGATTATTTTCAAAAGGTTTATCTAAATTGGGTTTTGGGAACAACAAATCGAAAGAAAGAGGTCGAGCAAATTTTTAAAGGTGTTCACGAATTCAAACCAGAATATCGTGGAGAATGCTTCCCAATAAAATTTAGTGGAGAGCATCCCGAGGCAATAAATCTTAACATGAAGAATCTAACTGAAAGATTTGATAATGAATTACTCTTCTATCGCTGAAAGTTGGCAGGTTGCGACAAAAACATTTTCAGAACAAGCGGACCTGAACACAAAGGAACTTGAAAGTGAAGCGAATTATCCAGATCACTGGATCGATTGTCTTAATGTGGTCAATCAATTAAAGGTTACCACATTTCTAGATATAGGAAGTGGAGCAGGTGCAATTTATAGACTCTTTGCCAAAAATAATTTAAAAATACAATACAAAGGCTTTGATTATTCTCCAGAGGCGGTAAAAATAGCATCGAGCTACGGTGATAAGGCTAATTTTTTTCAATATGACTTTTGGAAATTAAATATTAATCTTATAGCTCCATTTGATTTACTATACGCTGGTGCTCTTTTCGATGTTATGAGAGATGGCGACCATGCGATTGAATTTCTGCTATCTCTTCAACCAAAATGGTTATTGATTGGGCGCCCGACCTTCACAGAAAAAGAAAGCTATGATGAAGAGTATATAGCATACGATTCGGTTGAAACTGTAAAACATCATCATAACACCCGATGGTTTGAAAAATCATTGAATTATTTCAAATATCGGTCTTTTCCGCTGAGGAATAGCATTTTACTTGGATTTAATGGTTAATTTATTTTCATTTGAAAATCATACAATTGATACTGCAAGGTTTACCCACTTGTTGCATGGTAGGAATGTAAACGAGTTGGAGAAATCAATCTCTAGTTATGTCGGTGCAAGATATGGTGTTTGTTTGAGTAGTGCTACTGCCGGTATTTTTATACATTTTTATGGTAAAAATACTCTAGTGGAAGTTCCATCAATGTTACCTCCAGTAGTAGCTAATGCTTTAATTTCCGGAGGAAATTCTGTCTTTTTTAAAGACAACCCAAGCTGGGTTGGAAATTCTTACATTTTGCACAAATTTAGTGACTACAAATTTATTGATAGCGCTCAAAATCTTTATCAAAACCAATTCGCCGAAGAATGTGATGATAATGATCTCATGCTTTTCAGTTTTTACCCGACTAAACCACTTGGTGGCCTTGATGGGGGAATAATTGTTAGCAATGATAAGTCCAAAATAGATCGAATACGGATGTTAGCTTACAATGGTTGTTCGCTAGAACACGATTCGGGGCTTCGTATACCAATGGATATTGGTTTTAAAATGTACTTAAACTCCTTTCAAGCCGAATTCGTGTTAAAAAATTTCGATAATTACGAAAGCAAATTAGACCGTATTGGGAAGATACGTGAAATGTATAACACACTTTTTAATTTAAAATCTATAAGTAATCATTTATATAGGATTCAGGTAAAGAATCGAAACATTTTACAAAAAAAGTTTCAAGAAGCAAAAATTCAATATGGAATACATTACAAGCCGTTAACATCCTTCGATCTTTACTCGAGTTACCACCGTGAGGAAATGCTGCTAACAAATTTTATAGCTAATCATACGATTTCTATACCTTTCCACGATAAATTATCGGAACAGGAAATAGTTTCAATTGTAGAGCTAGCTCAACCACATGTCTTTAATAATTAATAAATTCCGCGACCAAAGGGGGGTTCTAATTCCTTTTGAATTTTCGAGTCTCCCATTTGTACCTCAAAGAGTGTTTTTAGTTAAGGATGTTCCGGTGGACACAACGCGAGGGAATCACGCACATTTTACTACACATCAATTTATAATATGCCTTAATGGAAGTATAGAGGTAGGCATTATTGATTCAAAAGGCGAGAGAACCTTTTTACTCCGAAGTGGAGATTCTGCATATATCCCGAATCTTACATGGGATTGGCAAAAGTTTATATCTATTGAAGGGGAGATTTTAGTTTTTGCATCTACTAAATATGATCCTGAGGATTACATTACCTCGATAAAGGAATTTAAAAAAATAATCCAAATATGATTTAAGGCAATTCATGAAAGTACCTTATGTAGATTTATCCATCGACGATAACTTATTTTTAGAAGAATTTCAAAAAGGCTGGCTAAAGCTTGCATCTACTGGTAATTATATTCTAGGAAAAGAAGTAAGTGTCCTGGAACAAAAATTAGCTCAAATTTGTAAAACCAAATATGCAATATCAGTGGCTAATGGGACGGATGCACTAATTTTGGCCCTTAATTCACTAAATTTGCCAAAGGGCTCTGAGGTTATAACTGCGCCAAATTCATATCTAGCAAGTGCATCATCTATCTATTTGGCGGGCTTAAAAATCAAATTTTCTGATGTGGATGAGAGTCTGAATTTGTGTCCCATATCCCTTGATAATACTATATCAGAAAAAACTCGAGCAGTTATTTTTGTTCATTACACAGGTCAGTCGACCAATATCCATGAAGTAAAAGCCATATGCAAAAAACATGGCGTTAAATTAATTGAGGATTCAGCCCAGGCCTTTGGATGCTACGCGGGAAAGAAGCCTGTAGGGGGTATAGGTGATATCGCATGCTTCAGCCTTCACCCTTTAAAGGTTCTTTCAGGGATTGGTGATGGTGGTTTAATCACAACAAACAATAAATTAACTTATGATTATTTACAAAAGGCTCGAAATCACGGATTAAAGGATAGAAACAATTGTGAATTTTGGAGCATAAATAGTCGATTGGATACCATAAACGCTATTTTCCTGCTGAACAAGTTAAACACCTTCAAAAAGGAACAATCAATCCGAAAAAAACTAGCCAAGAAATATATTCATTCACTGAAAAAATACATTTCGTTTCCTCGCTATGATTTCAAAAACCATGTATTTCACCTATTCATTATTTTGACGAAGAATCCACGAGAACGTAATCGCCTGTATAAGCATCTTCACAATAACCAAATTGATGCTAAAATACACTATCCGAAGCTAATACCGGAATTGGATGTAATCAAAAGTCCTGTTAATCATATTAAACAGAATTATCCTAATGCCTACAAGCTTAATCGGTCTATGATTACCCTTCCACTATACCCTAATCTTGACGCAAGGAAACAGGATTTTGTGATCAACACTGTAAAAAATTTTTATGAGCCATAATTTTAAGAGTATTTTAATAGTAGGTGGATCAGGATTTGTAGGGAGTATATTGACAGACAAACTTTTGGATGAGGGTTATAATATAGTTTCCTATGACATAGAAATTTACGGCCATAATTATTCAAAAAACGCGTTAAAAAACAAAAATTTTAGGTTTGTCAAGGGCGATATAAGGGACCAAAAGTTATTTAAGACTGCAACTAAATCAGTAGATGCTGTAATTTTTTTAGCCTGTATATCTAATGACCCATCCTACGATCATAATTTAAAGTTATCACATTCTATTAATTTCGAGTGTTTTGAAAATTGTGTAAGAGCGGCAAAGGAATCTGGTATCAAACGCTTCATATTTGCGTCTAGTTCATCTATTTATGGGCCAAGTGACGCGACAGATGTTACAGAAGACCACCCGATCAATCCAATTACTAAATACAGTCAAGACAAGTATTATTGTGAAAAAATATTGTTGGACTTCAATTGCCAAGATTTTCAACCAGTAATTGTAAGACCAGCTACTTTATTTGGAATTTCGAATAGGGTTAGATTTGATTTAGTTGTAAATATTTTGACCGTGAATGGTGTTTTGGAAAAAAATATTGTGGTGCATGGTGGAAAGCAACTTAGACCAAATTTGCACGTAAAAGATATGGTCGACTTTTATTCATGCATTCTAAAATCGTCCCATGAGCTTGTCGGTGGCAGTGCATTTAATATCGGCCTAGAAAACCATCGGGTTTCTGACCTAGCTAATATGGTTAAAAACACGATAGCCGATAAACTGGCTTTCCATCCTAAAATTAAAACTATCTCAATAAATGATACTAGATCCTATCAAATAAATAGCGAAAAGGCATTCAAACAATTAGGTTTTAAACCTAAGCGGTCTATTTACGAGGGGATAGAAACTATGATTGATTATCTTGTAAAAAGTAATCTTAATTCTGTAACCGATACCCTTAAATATTCAAATGTAAATCAGATAAAAAATTTTAACTTTCCAGCAATCTGACGTTATGAAGAAAACGAGAATTAACCTTATTGCCACTGAGCTTCGGCCTAGGCATTTAAAAATATCGAAGGCTATAGACAGGAGAAATTATGAGGTTATTTTTCATTTGCTGGCAGACGATAATATCGTTGATTTATGCGGCAACGAGGCAATACATTTTATTAGTGTTGATGACTTATTAGAAAACATAAAATCACACGGCAAAGCAATAAATCATTATTTAGGGGTGTGGAATAATGATTTTGCTATTCAACTTATTCAAAATTCACAATATCCTTTTGTTTATGAAACATATGATCAGTTTTATGGCTGTTGTAACCCTGAGCATCCAGATTATCCGACTATAATTGAAAGAAAAAAGGAAGTATTTTGTTTTCAAAAAGCAGATTTTGTTACTTACCGTGATTACAGGTTTACTCATTTAAATTCAGAATTAATTAGGAATAAACCAAACGCAACATTGCTGTTGGATGGATGCTTAACGAATGAATCTTATGGGAAATTAAAGCAACTTAATACGAACAACATAAAATTTGTTTACTGCGGGAATATACCTGAGCCTGAATCTAAAACCAGTAGAAATTATCATCTTGAATTAGCAAATCGAGTGGCCAAATACGGCGCTGAGTATCATGTTTATCCCCTTCACAAAAAAGTTGTTACTCAGTATAGGGAAAGGCAAAGCCTATTGAGGAATCAAAATAACTTTTTTATTCATGAACCACTGCCATATCCAAACCTTATCTTAGAGTTATCTAAATACGACGTTGGAGTGGATTTTCTTAGTATAAATGGTGGTAGACAACCGGACGGTATCGATTTTTATTCAAGGCAGTGTTCAAATTATGCGTGTAACAATAAATTATTTGATTACATAGATGCAGGACTCCAAATTATTACGCATAAAACTGAGTTTAATAAATCAATTTTTAGTAAAACCGAGGGGATCCATTTTATTGAAAATTTTGATGAAATTTGGACTAAGCTTTCATCAACAACACCACGATCTATGATTCCTAGTGAATTCAAACTCACACACATGAGTCAAGTTTTACAAAACATTTATACAAGCCTAATAGTATGAAGATAGGTGTTATAGGAACAGGTATATTGGGCCTACAGACTGTTATGGAAATCTGTAGTAGGACACCAGATTCCGAGGTGTTTCTCATTGGTGAAAAGGACCATCCTGGCACGGCCACGAATGCGGCAGGTGCAATGCTAAATTCAATAGCTGAGATAGATAATAGTACCTTTAAGTCAAAGTATGGAAGATTTCTTTTAAATTTGTGCGAAAAAGCAACGTTAGAGTGGGAAACATTTAATAAAAAGTATAATCGTGTTTTGCATTCAAATCCAGATTTTGACTTAATCAACAATGGAACTTACTTACTAAACTCATCAAGCGGAGACTTTTATGAAGATACCGATTTTACTCGAATAACAGATTATTGTGCCAGCAAAAACATAAGTGCTTTAAGTGTAGAACCTAAGGACATACCGGGGCTATTCCCAATAAACCACTCTAGGTCGATTAAAGCCCTCTATCTTCCCTCTGAGGGATTTGTGGATGTCAATTTATTAAAAGAAACAATACTAAAAAATTTGGAATCACTTTCTAACTTTAGATGGATCAATAAAAATTTAAATAAATTTGATTATAATGGTAGCAATGTCCGACATTTGTTTTTAACTGATGGATCCAAGATTGACGTTGACAAACTTGTTATTTGCGCTGGCATAAATAGTCGCAAATTATTACGGTCTAATTCCGATATATTTAATTCAGTTCAACCATTATTTGCCGGGGTCGGCAGTACATGCAGATTAAAAATCAATGCTTTAAAACAGAATAAAGTTATTCGAACACCAAACCGCGGTGGAGCT
>CACEMW010000074.1:0-9915 GCA_902560705.1 uncultured Verrucomicrobiota bacterium | reverse complement strand
CGATCGTTGGACACCTTAGTCGTGCAGAGAAAACGACACATAATATTAAATTCATCTCTGCGGATTCCAGTGCCGCCAGAGGGCTCCTGCCAAAAACATTGACTACGGAAATTATGGCTGGAGGATTTGGCCTGGCGGAAGGGCCCTTGTGGGATTCAAAGAATAAACAACTTCTATTCTCTGATATTCTGACAAATTCAGTCTATTCCTAGTCAGAAGAGACAGCCCTGATTTCTTTTTGACAAGAAGTGGGCACAGCCTATTTGCTCCAATTTATCCAGATTCCTTGCTTCAAAGGCCAAAGAGCCTAGCTATTTAGATTGATAATCTACTGTTATGTCAGCATGGGGGTAATAGATTGGCATCGTTGCCAATAGCTACCCCCTTCCCTAATAAATTCGAGACATTAGCTGCCCGATACGAAGGTAAACGCAAGAATACTATCAATGACATGGTTGTATCCAAAGGAGTGCAAGATTATTTCACTGACCCGCTGTATGGTTTAGTAGACGCACCCACTAGTGACCCTATTGCCAAAAAATTGATTTTCGATCGAAGCGGTCAAAAACTGTCATACTGCGGTTTTTACACATATGACATGCCATCTAAGAGGCTAGTAATTATCTCTGATTCTATGTAATTCCCCTGCGGAGTTCGATCATCACCAAATGAAAACGACCACTGCGTCAATAGTTCGAATGTGACAGAGCCGAAGATGATGCCCTATGATCCCGAAAGTAAGGAATAGGGTAGTGTTTGTAAATGGTTCTTTCGGACCTGATTAAATTGGATGGTTTGTTAAAATGTTCACACTTCTGAGATCATCTTTGCTGCCGGCCAGGGCGGCATCGTGATGTTCTCACCTTAAGAGGCAAACTTGGCAAAATCACCTCTCGAAGCAGCATCATAAAACATGTGTTTAGGTGAAATTATAAAAATCTGTTGCTAGTCGGATCCCTCTCAGTTGGCGGACTATACTGCTCCGGAATCTTGATTTAGGTAAAAACAAATGCAACAGGAAGCATTTATTTAACCATCAGAATTTGCAGATGCCTTTTTATTTTCTCTGGAGAGCTTTAATTTTAGTTTTTTTGCGGCGTCTGCCTTTTCGTTTTCGTATCTAGTTATGTAGCGCTCTGGATTCTTTGAAAATCTCCTTATTGCCGAATTACTCCAGAAATAGTAGTCTTTTCCTCCGTGCGTGTATTTGTAGCTTTTTGGTGTTACAACCCGTTTGTTGTAAACGAGGCAAAATTTTTGTTCCATAAGCTTCACTTCATTGGACACAAGAGTCTCGGGTATTTGTGGTAACAACCCTTTGGTGAGCTTTACATAGTAGTCAGGGTCTTTTTTGAATTTCTTCACGCATGAACCGCAACAAAGTTCGATTTTGACACCCTTGTATTCGACAAATTCCTCTGGATCGACCTCTGAATCAATCATCATTGGACAGAACTTTTGGGGTTCAGCTAAAGCTGTTATAACTGAAAAGATTACAATGAGCGAACTAACAAATTTCATTTGCCTAAAATATTGCAAGTTGTGAATCTGTCAACCTACAGTCGAAGGAAATCGAATCACCGAATGTACAATATAAGATAACCTACTTAAAAATCGTAGAGTTCTAAAATTAACGGAGCTTTTGGAAGGCATAGCAAGCAGGGTTTAAATATCGGAAATATATGGAAGCAATTAATATCTGAAGATATCTACAAGTGACGAAAATTCCACCCAATAAACACAGACGATAGGATGGCATGAGTATGGAAAATACAGCCTTACAAAAATCGAAATTGAAAACTTCAAAGTTGGCTAAATTAGCGCCAGAAAAGCATTTCCAAACCAAATGCTTAACACAAGAGACCAGCATTCTCTACATGAACACAGGTCTCGAAATTCGGAGGAATCTTATGGTGCACTATCAGTGTATTATCCAAAACATTCAAGTGTCAAAGTCACCTTGACCATCCTAGACAGGCTACCAGGTCATGCAGCTTGCATGACCGTTTCTGATGACAGTTGGAAGCTGCGTAATAAAAGAAAATCCATCAATGAGTTTTAATGTCATAATGGTTTAAGTTTACGTATGGTCCTATTTCAATGTAACATATCTCTCAAGTCGCTTTATTTCGATTTCGTTGACGTATTTTCCGAGTTCTTTCCTAAATTGTTTAAGGCTTTTGTAAGGACGGTATTCCCTAAATTCATGTAACAACTTTTTTCCCACACCAGGAATAGATAAAATTTCCTGGTCGCTTGCTTCATTGAGCTCAATGGGAATGAAAAAGTATTGCTCAAGTCTTGCTACTTCTTTCTTTGAAACATACTTACCGATTTCATTCCTGAACTGTTTAAATGATACATAAGGTCGATACTCATCAACTTCATGAGCCATCTTCGGTCCTAAATTAGGTATAAGTAAAAGCGATTTCTCATCAGCCTTGTTAATATTTAAGTGAATACACAATTCACTAAGTATTTCTTTTACTTGGTCACTATTAAATTCGGAAATGAGGTGCTTATTTAGTTTTTCTAAACTGAGATATGGCCTTCCTCTTATCAATGAATCAGCGGATTCTTTGGTGAAATGTTTGACTCTTTGCAATGATTCAGCATCTGCAACGTTAGGATTAATAAGATTTTTCTGGGCTCCTACCTGGGCTATCAGCGGGGTGACCTGAAAGGCAAGGAATGTTAAAGCGGCTAGTATTTTCAGATAGTATTTATTTTGCTTTTTCATATGTCTTATTTGATCTGTAGTTGTTGGTGTTAACGACAGCCCAGGCATAGCCAAAAAGGGCTACTAAAATGATAGATCCTGGAGCTAGAACTGGTGGTAAGGAATGCCCTGTGATACAAGTCAGGATCAAGTTCCAACCATCTAGGGAAGGGTCAATTTCGGTCTTGAACTCGGCCTTTCCCGCAAAGTGAAAATATACGCCTGAAACAGCGCAAACCGTTAAAATCACTAAAGTGTATTTAAAAGTCATTAACAGCCACTTTGTTCTCAGGAACAAATTAGCCACAAATATAATAGAGCTTAATGATAGCAGTAGAATTGGTATGCTTTGCGAGTAACCCTCATAGTGGTTCATTAGTAGTAAGTCTAATAAAATACCAAAACTTCCTGTTAGGAATGAAAATGAAAGAATCCTATTGAGTGAATTTAAATGCCTGTTTTGCACTGAAGTGCCATGCGTTGAAATTATACCATTTTCATTTTGTGCAGGGACCATCAAGCTCAAGTTTGTTACTTTTTCGAGATCATTATTCCATAAAGCAATCAGCGTTAATTGTTTTTTTTTGCATAAAATCGTTGTTTCTTTGCATAAAGTTTCACTTTTACGCGGTGTCATTTTAGGCCTGGTTCCTTTTTTAGTGGCCAGCTGGAGGAAAAACACTTTATTAGAGAGTAATTTGGGGCAAAACCTAAATTTCGCACGCGGTGACCGCCCAATATTCTCTGCAAATTTGCTAAATTGCAGGAATTCACGGTTTAGATCCCACCCCTTACTACCTCCACAGAGTTTCTCCAATACGCTCAGAGGTGATCCTGAAAGGTCAGGACATATCCGCCTCATTGGAAGTGTGGAACAATGCTCTCCAAGCATATGACCCACAAGAGTTTGCATAGCTCTACGAAACCAATGCCATTTTCTTGCCTACGATTTCCAACAAAGTTCGTCACAATCATGAAGAGATCGCAGATTATTTCGTCAACTTCTTAGCGAAAGGTCCAGTGGGCAAAATCGATGAATTAAATGTAAGAACATTTGGCGATGTTGCGATCAACTCCGGGATCGACACCTTCACTTTCAAGGATGGAACAAGCGTGAATGCTAGATTTTCGTATGTTTACCGATGGAACGGTCAAGACTAGCGTATCATCGAACACCATTCTTCTGTAATGCCTGAATAAATGGTTTTTAAGGCCCAACTGATGTAGGCAACTTATTGCACCCCACCAATTCGAATTGGTGGGGGTTTTTATTTCAATCGGTGTCGATTAATATAAGTTCTAGTCCAATAATCCGTTCTTTGTCCTGAGTGCAACGCAGCAAGCTTGAAATTATGAAAGCCATTCTGTTTTTCTCCGCGATTTTTTTCTTAGCGGTTGGTTGTGCATCGAAAACCGGTCAAGTTTCCGACTCACTCGCCATCTCAAGGGGCGGTTGGAATAAGGGTTCAGAGATCTACCAGTCAGTTCGCCACGCTCAGCGTGAACATGAGCGAAAGGAAAAAAATCTTGACCAGCAGAGGAAACAAGAAGCGCAGGAGACGCTTATGCGCATGATGGATCAAAACCAAGAAGGGCGAGACGAACTAATTCGTGAGAATATTTTCTGGGATAGGTAATTCGTATCCGCCTTTTTGTCTTAATTCATCTCACGTTTTTGGGACACTTCTAGAGTATTGTTGCAAAAGGGATTTATGATAGTATTCAAGTTTATATCGATCAACAGGGTGGTCTCAAAACACACCCATAGGGTTGGAAGAGAGGTTTCATGTTTTAAGGATTCAGGGGAGGAGGGATCGGATTTGTGAAAACGGCTTCCAAACCAACCCTCAAAACGGATTTAAAAAACGAAGCGTAAATAATAGCTAATTTTACAATTTTACTGTCATTTTTGTCATCCTCCTACGATAATCCAGAATAATAATTTAAGCATTACCATTAAGCTTGTGAAAATCTGCAAAGTAATCGTTTTGAACTTCATCCTATTTTGCTTTGCTACTTTTCCAGCATGGGCCGGGGGTGAAAGGGCTGTTAAAGTAATTCTGTTGGGAGGACAATCAAACATGGTAGGTATTGCGAAAACGGAAAATTTGAAGTCGCCGTACAATAAACCCTTCTCAAGGATCAAAGCATGGAATTCAGAGGAGAAAAAGTGGATGCCACTGTCCCCGGAAGTCGTCAATTCGAAAGGAAGTTTTGGCCCAGAAATTCATTTTGCTCACTCCATAGCTGATGAATTCCCTATGTATGATTTTCGCTTGGTTAAATACGCAGCCAGCGGGACAGCTTTATATGACGACTGGTCACCAACCCTAAAGGGTGAACAATACCTTAATTTCATGAAGATAACCAAAGACGCTCTGATGAACTTGGTTGATTCTGGAGTTGAATACAAGGTATCGGCCATGCTCTGGCTTCAAGGCGAAAGTGATGCACACGAAAACAAGGCCGAAACCTACGAGAAGAACCTTGCTTATTTCATTTCACACCTCCGCACTGAGTTCAGCGCTTTCAGCATGCCTTTCATAATCGCGAGGGTGCGCAACTACTATGGTGGGGAAACCGGTCAGGCTAAGATCGTCCGGGATGCTCAGGTAAGAATAGCCGACTCAGCGAACAATGTAACTTGGTTTGATACAGATGATTGTTCAATGCAGGATGCAGGCCATTACGACGCCGACGGTTTGAAGACTATCGGCCGCAGATTCGCGAAAAAATACAAGGAGACAATAAACAAACAGTAATTAGAATTCAAATTCCACTCACAAAAGCGCTAAGTTTATCCACATTTTGAAAAATTGCAACATGAAGAAGATCCTAATTCTTAATCTTTATTTTGTTTATCTACTCTTAGCGAATGAGGTGGATGCTGATATTTCACCAAAAGTATCAAAAGCAGGCAAGGTGGAGCGGCACGTTGTATACGGTAATTATTCAGGAATGGCTTTATTGATGGATATTTACTACCCCGAAAAACAGAACGGACACGGTGTTATACAAATATCAGGAAGCGGTTTCACAAGATCACTATCTCTCGACGCTGCATTATTAACTGATTGGAGGCATGTCAAATATCATTCAGAACCCTTGCTAGAAGCGGGTTATACAGTCTTCGCACTAAACCATCGTATGACACCGCGATTTAAATATCCTTCCCAAATTTCTGACGTTCAAAGAGCTGTTCGCTTTATCCGGCATAACGCGAAAAGGTTTCAAATTGATCCCGAAAGAATCGGCGCTATTGGTGAGTCTTCGGGTGGTCATCTCGCAACCATGTTAGGATTGCTTGACGGTGATGAGAACATCCCTGATGACCATCCGATCAATGCTTTAAGTGCTAAAGTTCAATGCGTTGTGGCTCTTGGAGCACCAATGGAATTATTTGGTGAACTTGATTTGAGTTTTTACCTAGGCTTCAGAAGGAAAGAACAACTAGTGAAAGGCTCTATAGAGCATGCAATTGCTACTGAAGCATCCCCATTAAGTCATGTTTCGAGAGATGATGCACCCATTTTAATGATTCACTCTGATTCTGACGAAAAGGTTGGCTTTTCGCATTCGAAATTAATGTATAATAAGCTAAAAAGCATATCCCTACCAACTAAACTTATTCAAATCAATGGAGCCAACCACGAGCTGTTCATTAACGGGCTTCGAGTAGACAGTTTCACAAACGATTATGTCTTGTGGATGGATAAGCATTTGAGGGGAGAGGTAATTGAATCTAACGCGCGAAGGTGATATAATACGTTTTCCCCTTTTTATCTTAAATCATCACACTTTTTCAGATCGCTTCTAGAGTATTGATGTAAAGGTGTTTATGATGTTATTATAGATGATCTCAATACTCATGAATCATCAGGTTTGATCTTACAATAGACCCGAAGGGTTGCAAGTTTTAAGGATTCTAAGAAGTTGGGGTTGCGAAAAAGGCTTACAACCCAAATCCCGCGAAGCATTTCTGACCAAACAGCAACGCCCCCCCACCCTACGTTGGATGGAAAAGGAACCCGTATTTTTCCTTATTAAATAGGGTTTGAATCCTTAGGCCGTCATATCAACCTCTGCGCCATTTTCCAACTGTGATCAGTGGTTAAATGGGAGTATGTTTTAGCGAGCAATATACCTCCATCTGAGTGACCCACCCATTCTGAGAGGGTTTTCCAATCAATTCCCTTCTTCAAAGACTCAGTTATGAAGAAATGCCTAAACGAATGGTGTGTGTATGGGCCGACATCCAATTTTGTGCAAGCTGTATTCAACGCCCTCGCTGCACTGCCAATACCGATGACCCTTTCCGTTGGGTGAGTTTTATCAATGCGAACCCTGAGTAGAAATTCCTTGAGTTTGGGGAACATTGGAATTGTCCGAATTTTACCATTCTTCGTTCCCTGTTCCCCGCCATCAATTCGAATATTGGGATGATCATCAACAAAACGGACGTCCCCCCACAAAAGACTGACGGCTTCGTTGAGTCTCATCCCTGAATACGCTAGCAATTCAACCAAATCCCCTGCCTTTTGCGATCGAGGATCCAGTTTCCCTTTTGGCCTGTAAATTCCATCCGGAGCAATGTTGTTGAAAGACCTTATCGTCTTGAGAATTGCTTCAAACTCTTGCGGCGTTGGGCAAGCAGCCTCTTTTGGTTGGTTTTTGAATGGCTTTATACCCCTAACACGAAACCTCCTGTCGGGTCGGGCGAGGTTTATTTCAATCAATCCACAATCTATTGCGTAGTCCAATAGCTGAATCAGTTCTGAGCGTTCTTTGTTAGCACTACTTGCTGAAATTTCAGAAAGTCAGCCATTTGCATAATCGTCGATGTCTTTAGGTGACAATTCTCTGACTTGTTTGTTCCTAAATTGCTTCGAGATTGCATCATAGGCATTTTTAATTCGAGAGGCCGTTTTGGGTTTGGCCCCAACAATTCGTGTAGGATAGAAATGCGAGATAAGGGTCTGAACTGTGGTCGAGGCAGGGACCACTAATATTGCTGGATTTTTTTTGGCCAGATCAGCCAAAGCTATTTTGAGCTTACGATTCGCAAGCTGCCTATCCGTTGTTCCCAGGCTTCGCTTGAGTTGTTTTCCTTTGCATTTGGCCCTCAAATAGTAGATCTTCGAATCTCTGTGGCGGATCAAGTTTTGGGCAACTGTAACCCACTCAGGGCCTTTGGTGCTGGCAGGGCTTTCCTGGCGGTTAAACGAGGTTTTCTTGCTCACCTACCAATCATAGGGTTGCAACAAAATATACCCTTTAAGCATTCTGCTGTAAGTTGTTGGCTTTCAACATCGCTCCTGTAGCTCAACTGGATAGAGCTGCGGTTTCCTAAACCGTCGATCGGGGTTCGAGTCCCTGCAGGAGCACCATGTCTCCCAACAGTTTACGACTTTTCATCACCGCACTTTTTGAGCTGAGTGTCGTTTGTCTGACGCTTTGCGCAACTGCCCCAAACAGCTTATTGTAGGGGCATACTAGGATGAGGCGTGGTTTCAACGTTGAATTCGTATGCTAAATGTTAAAGGTATGCTAAATGTTAAAGAATTGGATGAAGCATTCACAACCAATCAGGGCCCAACAACAGAACACAGGATTGTAAATTTGAAACCCAGGGTGATCAGGACCCACCAACCGATTTTAAATTTGTTTATTTTTGCTGCATATTCGGGCTTACCACACGGATCGGAGTCTTCCCTCCATCTTGTTTCAGAATCTTCTTCATCTTCATCCAGTAATTCTAACTCATCCAAGAATAAATAAGGTTCCCCACGCTTCACACCGCCGTATGTGATTGCAAAATCAAACATGTTAATTCTGTAACAGGCATTATTATGATCCTCTGACCAATCTGCATAAAAATCATGATACCATCCTGAATCCTCGCCGCCAAGGGTTTCGGGAACATCCAGCCCTCCTAGGGATATCCATCTCTCAATGAAAAAGTGAAGGATATCACAAAGTAGTTCTTCTTCTATCTGACCATCGCCTTTACTACTAGGATGTTCGCTGTGCTTTTGAAGTAGATTATAGACCGAACCTATAACCTTTTTACAATCAAACCAAACCTCCATTCCCTCTTCTCTGAACATTTTGGTCGTGATTACGAAAACTGTGCCACTTGAAAAGTTAGTCTGGTTCAATAGAAAGAAACCAGACCATGAAAGGCAAAAGATACACTACGGAGGAAAAGATCCGAGTTTTACGGGAAGCCGAAACGGATGCCTTGATCGCTTTCCTGAATACGCTCACCGATACAAGATTCCTCACGGATCCGAAATTCAGCAATCCGTTCCAATGAATCACCACAACAGGGCGGATCGTGACGATCCGAGCTACCTGCGATTGACACCGGTAGGACGGGTCGTCCCTGGCGCGTCGCCTTGCGGCAGTCAATTTATCAAATGCCTTGCAAAGGGAACACCTTGAGCATTCACCCCCCTACCCCGTTTTCCAAAACCACAACGGAGCGGATCGTGACGATCCGATCTACCGCTGTTGACCTCTGGTTACAGTTATTGGGTATGTCATTTGAAAATCAGCATCATCCTTTGAGAACCTTTAATTGAATGTTAGACGGCAATTCCGGGGTGAAAAGTGGATAGGGAAACCTATGCGACGTATTGACGCTCAGTAGGAAGACGGATAAAGATTTTCGCCATGCGAAATCTGACCAGAGGCTTGAGATTTCGATTCAATGATGCCGTAGTACTGATCACATGACGATTCGTGAAGATTCCAACGCTTTCAGCCAACAACTTCCAGTTGCCTTGAGCAATACTGTGTCGTCGCCAACCCTGTTGGACTGGACATCAACAATCAGAAAGCTGGCGGTTGCTATCCTACTTTCGACCATTTGTCTTGGATGCAGAGTACATCGAACGGAAAAATCCCCCACCCCCAATGTCACGCTACCGGAAGCATTCCAATCCCCTTCATCATCGGATGCTCGTAATAACGAACCATGGTGGAAAACATTTGATTCCCCCGAGCTAAACGACCTGATGGATGTCGCTCTGGAAAAAAACTTAGACGTCAAACAATCATGGAACCGGCTTGCTCGAGCGAGCGCTGTTTATGTCATCAATCGGGCCGGACAACTCCCCGCCTTAAGAATCAATTCCGGTGCATCCATTACTCAGACAACTGACAGGAAACCCCTCAGTGCATCCCAACAATTC
>CACEMW010000073.1:0-9976 GCA_902560705.1 uncultured Verrucomicrobiota bacterium | reverse complement strand
GTACCCTGCACAAGGTCGAAGGGCCTGCCTTGACCCCGGATGACACCGAAGACTTGATGCGGAGTATTTCATCTGAAGACAACATCCAGCAGGTAAGGGAAAACGGGGGGGCAGACTTTGCTTTCGCTTTCGGGGATGCGGCGCGTTTTCGTGTCAGTGTCTTCAAGGAACGGGGCGACTTTGCCATGGTATTGCGCCAAATCCCCAACACGCTGTTGACCATGGAGCAAATTGGGATTCCTCCAAGTGTTAAGGAACTGCTCTACAAACCGCGTGGTCTCGTCCTCGTCACGGGGCCGACAGGTTCGGGTAAAAGTACGACTTTGGCCTCTTTGCTGAACATCATGAACATCGAGCGCGATGATGTTCACATGATCACCATTGAGGATCCGATCGAATATTATCATTACCACAAGCAATCGGTGGTGACTCAGCGCGAGGTGCATGTGGATGTGCCGAGTTTTGCAGAAGCCCTGCGTCGAGCCTTGCGTCAGGACCCTGATGTGATTCTTGTGGGTGAGATGCGCGATTTGGAAACCATTGAGGCGGCCATCACGGCTGCCGAAACGGGTCACTTGGTGTTTGGAACGCTGCACACCACTGGGGCAGCCAAAACGATTGACCGTCTGGTCAACGCATTCCCGACCAATCAGCAGGAAATGATTCGTATCCAGCTCTCAACGGTGCTGCAGGCGGTGATTTCTCAGCTTCTGGTGCCTCGTGCGGACAAGCCAGGTCGTGTGGCTGTTTTTGAGATCATGATCAATACGCCATCCATTGCTGCCTTGATCCGCGACAACAAAACCTTCCGTATCAACTCGGACATCCAGACGGGAGCCAAATACGGTATGGTGACGCTGGATGGTTACTTGATTGAAAAGTACGAAGCCGGCATGATTGACGAAGACCAAGTGATTACCAAATCCCAGGATCCGAACACGGTCATGGGCAAGTTGCAGGAAATTCACGAAGCCAGAGCGGCCGCCGAAGCGGAGGCACAAGGAGGATAAATTCAACTACTTTAATTCGCATGTCTGATACCCTATCTGATCCATTGTTGGGACTGTTGAGAGATCAACAGATGCTGGATGATCTTCAACTCGAGGAGGTCAGCGAAGCCCTGAACCGCGGTGCGCAGAACGCCATCGCGGCCATCAAGGATCTCGGGTTCATGGATGCCGAAACCATCCTGCAAATCGTTGCCGATTATCTGGGCGCTCCTATTGTTGCCGTGGATCCTTCCATGATCACCGATGAACTCAAGGAGGTCATGAATGCAGAAACCGCCCAGCAATATCAATGCATCCCTGTGGGGTTGGAAGATGAAATGCTTCAGGTGGCCTTCGTCGATCCGCTCGATCCCTCTAAAATTGACGAATTGGGTTACGTGGTTCCTTACCCCATCCAGGTGATGGTGGCCGATCCTAGTGAGGTCGAAAAAGCCTTGGCAGAGGCCTATGGAGGCGGGATGAACAAGGTGCAGATTGAGAGTGGGATTGCTGAAATTATCAGTCAGATCGACGATGTGGTCGAAGACGTCAATCCCGAGGATATGGAAAATACCGTCGATGCCAGTGCGGTAGATCTTTCTCTGGAAGACGATGACATGCCCATCGTTAAGTTTGTTAATCTGGTGCTGATGCAGGCGGTTCAGGACCGAGCCAGTGACATTCACTTCGAGCCCTTTGAGGATGAGTTCAAGATTCGCTACCGTGTGGATGGCGCTCTCTACGAAATGACACCCCCCCCGCTGCATCTGGCCATGCCAGTGGCATCGCGTCTCAAGATCATGGCTAACCTGGATATTTCTGAAAGGCGACTTCCTCAGGATGGGCGTATTTCATGCAGCATCAACGGCCGTCAGGTCGACTTGCGTCTTTCTACTTTGCCAACCCAATTTGGCGAATCGGTGGTGCTGCGTGTCTTGGATCGCTCAGCGGTGAATCTGGGGATTGAGCATCTGGGTTTTCCGGAACCGATTACGGAGTACGTGGAGGAAGTCATCGAAGAGCCGAATGGTATTTTCGTGGTAACGGGCCCTACGGGTTGCGGCAAGACCACGACTCTTTACTCCTGTCTGCGCAGGATCAACAAAACCGGTATCAAGCTTTTGACCGTCGAAGACCCAGTGGAGTTTGATATCGAGGGTATCATGCAGGTGCCCGTGAAGGAATCGGTGGGAATGACGTTTGCCAAAGCCCTGCGCGCCTTCCTCCGTCAAGACCCCGATGTCATTATGGTGGGGGAAATGCGTGACCTTGAAACCTCTCAGATTTCGATTCAGGCATCTTTGACCGGTCACTTGGTGATCAGCACGTTGCACACCAATGACGCTCCAGGGGCCGTCACTCGTTTGGTCGACATGGGGGTCGAGCCATTCCTAATTTCTTCAACCCTCATGGGCGTTCTCGCCCAGCGACTAGTCCGCACCATTTGCAGTGACTGTAAGACGGGTTTCGAGCCTACCGAGCAACAGCTTGAACTGTTGGCCCTCAAGCCGGAGGATGCGGTCGGAAAAGAGTTTTTTTACGGTAGCGGCTGTGGAGAGTGCAATGATACCGGCTACAAGGGGCGAAAAGGCATTTATGAGTTGCTGAAAATTTCCGAATCGATTCGCACCCTGATCAATGAGCGAGCGCCCACCGTCGTCATTCGCCAAAAAGCCATTGAAGAGGGAATGATCACTCTCCGGGAGGATGGTTTGCGAGCTATCTTCAATGGTGATTCTTCCATTGAAGAAGTTATGAAATACACCTAAAATCTTTACTCATCTATGGCTAAGTTCGACTACATCGCCCTGGATTCCAAAGGCCAGGAACAAAAGGGAAGCATGGATGCACCCAGCCAGAAGGAGGCCCTGACGCGTCTGGGCCAGATGGGGTTGCATCCGACCAGTGTGGAGGCAGCTGCTGCTCCAGCCAAGGCCAAGGGTAAGTCGAAAGGGAAAGCCAAGGCTTCAGGATCCAAAAAAGGTGGTAAGGGTTCCATAGAAATTCCCCTTCCTAAATGGCTCACTGCGCCACCCAAAAATCCCAAAGTCAAAGCTAAGGTACTGACCACTTTTACCCGACAGTTGGCAACCCTCGTAGATGCCGGTCTTCCTCTTCTGAGGGGACTTCGGGTTCTTGGAAAGCAGGAAAAACATAAAGGATTGAAAGCGATCATCGAGGGATTGGCTGTTTCCATCGAAGGCGGAAGCACTTTTTCCGAAGGTCTGGCTCAATACACCAAGGCCTTCAATAAGCTTTACATTAATATGGTCAAGGCCGGTGAGTTGGGTGGTGTGCTTGAAGTGGTGCTCAACCGCCTCTCCGAGTTCATGGAAAAAGCTGAAAAAATCAAAGGCAAGGTGATTGCGGCCATGTTTTACCCTGCGGCGGTCATGGTGGTTGCCGGAGCTATCTTGCTGTTGCTCATGATTGTGGTCGTCCCCAAATTTAAACAAATCTTTGCAGACATGCTGGAAGGCAAGCCCTTGCCTGATTTTACCCAGCTGGTGATGGGGATCAGCGACTATATCAAAGACAAAACGATCATTTTCCCGGAGTGGGCGGGCGGATGGCCCGTTCCCGGTCCTGCGGTCTGGTATCCCATCGCATTCGTTATTTGTCTCAAAATCCTTGCCAGAACCAAATTCGGTAGTTACTGGCTCGACTTTGCAAAATTAAAAGCGCCCGTGATTGGCCCTTTGGTGAGCAAAGTTGCCATCTCCCGTTTTACGCGAACCCTTGGAACTTTGGTGAGCAGCGGTGTTCCCATTTTGCAGTCTCTGACCATTGTGCGCGAGACGGCCGGAAACCAAGTCGTCAGTCGAGCGGTTTCGGCTGTGCACGAAAGCGTTAAGGAGGGGGAAACCATCACAGTTCCCCTTGAGCAATCCAAAGTGTTTCCGCCCATGGTGATCAGTATGATCGATGTGGGTGAGCAGACCGGTGCTCTACCAGAGATGCTCATGCGCATTGCTGACAACTACGACGAAGAAGTGGACAACGCCGTGGCAGCGCTCACCTCGCTTTTGGAGCCGATCATGATTGTCTTTCTGGCCATCATCGTTGGAAGTATTGTGATTGCTCTCTTCCTACCCCTGATCGCACTCATTGATCAGTTGGGTGGCGCGGGCTGAGCCATCCGCTTGGAGCATCGTCGCTCACAGCCTTCCATCTACCACTCCTGCAGGGAGATGCATGGAGCCTGTGGTATCCAACATTGGCATTGACACCCAGCGCCCCCGCCGTGTAAATACATTGTATTGACAACCGGTAATTAGATCTCGTTGTAAACGGCCGTTGCATGGAATTTGATTGGGAAGACACCTCAGCTATCTCAGAGGACTGTTCTTTTGAGATGCGTGATATTGAAGAATCCTTTGAAGATCCTTTTGCACTGCGACTATTGCCCGATTCAGAGCGATTCTCTGCTCAGGCCCGTTATTTTAACTTGGGAAGGTCTGCCTCGGGGGTTGGCTTGTTCAGTGTTTACCGAACAAACGGCAAGCAGTTTCGGGTCATTCTCTCTCGAAAGTTAACAGAAGATGAAGTGTATTTTTATCAGCGACGACTGACACAGATGATTCGCTAAAGTTGGAATAATGGAAACCGCAACCGCCATGCATGCCATCACCAGCTGGGAAGAAGTGCCTGTCTTTGAGGGGGAAGCTTCTGAAGCCGCCTTCTGGGCTGCTCACAGCGTCGATATGCGTCTCATGCAGGATTCGGTGGTCGCTGGCAGCGAATCCTCTGAATCGGTGACCATCACTCTGAGAATGGACCCGAAAATGCTATCAAGGATCAAGCGCCTGGCTCGTTCCAGATATCTGAATTATCAAAGCATGATCAAACAATGGTTGGGAGAGCGTATCGATCAGGAGATGGCCGAAAAAAGGACTCCTGAAACCGTTGTCGGGCAGGGTTGAGTCTCTCCTCTGGAATGTCAGATTAACCATGAAAGTAAAGTTCACCATAAGCATCCAACCACCCGCTGCGCAGTCACGGGGAGCGCGGAATGGGTTCACACTAATTGAGCTTTTGGTGGTTATTTCCGTGATTGGCATCCTTGCTTCCTTGATTGTCGGTGTCTCGGGAGTGGCGACTTCCAAAGCTCGTGTCAGTCAAGTTCAAGCCCTCCTGAACAAGGTGGGAACAGCCATTGACACCTATCATGCGGATTTTGGTTCTTACCCGCCGGATTCTCGTTTTTCCAACGGCTTGTCCAATACGGCGACCAATCAGCTGTTTTACGAGCTGACCGGTTCGGTGGCTCAAGCCGATGGGACTTACTTACCGCAAGGTGGTGGGCAACCCATTCGTGGTCAGGAGCTAAGGCGTCATTTTGGCGTCAAAGGCCTGCAGAATGTCTCCATGAACCAAGCAGAATCCAAGGGTTACCTGACTTTGAGCGATTCCCAGATCGGTCTCCTTTCAGTGGACCCTGAGATAAGGCTGCTGACGGCTCCCATTCCATGGCCGCTGAAGGATTTTCCCAGTGATGCGGTCTACCAGAACGTTTTGGGCCAGAACATCTCCATGGCTTCGCTGCGGCCGATTCAAAGTGCCGACCCCAATCTCAGGCGTCTGAACCCCTGGCACTATCGATCCAGTGGTTTGGATCGGTTCAATCAACAATCGTACGATCTTTGGCTGGACTTACCGGTTGGAACGAAAGTCTACCGTATCAACAATTGGAGTCAGCAGCCCAAAGTCTTTGAAGCGCTCCCTCAACCATGAGGCAGCCTCAACGCGTCAAACTACAGAAGGTCATTTAAAGAAGGATATGAGGAATTTAAACCCAACCCGCCCAGGAGCCGCTCGCTCGGCCTTTACGCTGATCGAGCTTCTTGTCGTGATTGCCATCATCGGAATTCTGGCAGGCATGCTCTTGCCGGCTCTTTCCAAAGCCAAGGAGAAAGCCAAAGTGGCCGTTGCGCGCAATGACATCAAGGCCCTTGAAGGAGCCATTGGTCAATACAACGCGACCTACAGTCGACTACCTTCTTCCAAGGGAGTCCGTGCCAGTCTCAACAATCAGACCAATCCCGATTTCACCTATGGAACCGCCAATGCCTATGAAACCACCCAAGGTCAGGTGTTGGGGAATAAGCTCGGAGCCAATGTGGATGCCTCTGGAGGGGGGGTTGGTAATCGCGGGATTGCCCTTCAAGCCAGTAATGCAGACTTGATGGCCATTCTGATGGATTGGCCGGCCTACCCGAACGGTGTTCCGACTCAGAACCCGAACCATGTTCAGAATCCTCAGAAAATAGGGTTTCTGGATGGCGTTAAGACCACCGAAAACCGCAATGCCGGTGGAATTGACCCGGATGGTGTGTTTCGCGATCCATGGGGAACCCCTTACATCATCACGCTCGACTTGAACTACGATGGCAAGTGCCGGGACGGCTTTTACAGTAACCCGGCCGTTTCTGGAAAACCAGATTCTCTGGCAGGCTTTGGAGGCCTGGTGCCCGTGGGGGGACAGCCTGGAAACCCCTTGGAATACAATGGAGATGTGATGATCTGGTCTGCCGGGCCGGATATGCAAGTCAACTCAGCCGAGTCGGCAACTGTAGGTTTCAACAAGGATAACGTGCTTAGCTGGGATTGATTTCATGAGCCTCATCCACCCAACACCTGCCCGTATTGCTTCCTCTCTGAGGGGCTGCAGGCCCTACACATCTGATCTTGCGGGTGCCTCTGGCGCTTTCTCGCTGATCGAGTTGTTGGTGGTGGTGGCCATTATCGGATTGCTCTCGGCCGTGACGCTCCCTTCTCTCAAAGGTCTCAACAAGTCCAACGTGCTCAAGACGACTCATCGGCAGCTGGTCGATGATTTGACCTTGGCAAGAACCATGGCGATCAACAATCGAAGCACGGTCTATGTGGTTTTTCTGACCCCGGTGATTTCGGATGCGGGTTTGTTGGGGAATCTCCCTCCTACCGAATTAGAGCGCATTGCCGAACTCATCCCGGGTCAATTGACTGCCTATGCTTTGTATACCACCCGAAAGGCAGGAGATCAACCGGGCCGTGAAAACCCCAGCTTTGCCACTGATTGGAAGTTTCTTCCCGACGGTGTTTTCTTTGACCCTGAAAAGTTCAACCCCCAGCGCATGAACTTGGCTGACCCGGTTCAGCGATCGTTGCCCTACACCACGGTGGAAAAGTTTTTCATCACCGAAAATCCACAAGTCCCCTTGCCGGTCCTGGGCTTCAACGCTCAAGGGCAGCTCATCACCGGCCGTGATGAAGTGATCAGTTTTCGCGAAGGCAGCATTTTCGTGCCTCGGGATGCCAATGGAAACCCTCAAGTCGGTCCCATCGATCTGGTGGATAAATCAGGAGGGGATGTGCACCACGTTCATGTCAACTGGCTGACCGGCCGAGCCAAGGCCATGGTGCCGCAGCTGGATTGATAAAGGTCACAGAGCCCATGCGAACAACTTCACATAGTGCAACTCGCGCTGCAGGTCCCACCAGGGTTGGCCAGGATGGATTCACCATGGTGGAGATTGCTCTTTCGATTGCGATCGTGGCCTTCGCCATGGTAGCCATTATCGGGATCATGCCAACGGGGTTTGAAGCCCAGCGTCTGAATCGGGAAGAGACCATCATCAACCAAGATGGGGCCTACCTCATGGAAACCATTCGAAGTGGAGCTCTTGGGTTGGATGCCCTGACTAATTTCGTCGACTCGATCGTGATCACCAACAACCGAGGTACGCTTCGCAGCATGGGTGTCTCGGAAAATGTGAATGCCAGTGGCTCGGCCATTCCTCTGGTCAACGGGCATTTCATTGTCGGGATGCTATCCACCCCTCATCTGGAACTTCTGGGGCGTGACCGCCAAACAGGTAGTCCCTTTTTCATCACCAACGAGGTGTCGGCCATGATGCGGTCCATCAGCGGTAATGCCGGAGAGCGGTTTCTGGACCCGCAATACAAGGAGAATGCTTTTTCCTACTTGCTGAGCACACGCATCGTGTCTCACCAGACCTCTCCCACCAACTCTTTCGGATCCAACTCCGGTTTGGCTATTTCTACCAATCGGTTTGCCACGGCTGCCAACATCTCCAGCAACCTGTATGACCTCCAACTCACTTTTCGTTGGCCGGTGACAAAGGTTCAAGTTCAGGGGGTGCGCAATGAACCCGAAATACAATATCGTGTGGGTAAAAATGAAAAAATCTTTCGCACCTTGATCAGTGGTCGACTGCTCAAGACCAATGGCTATCCGTTCCTGCCACTGTCAGATCGGAGAAACAGTCTCCCACTCTACTATTTTGACAATCAATCCTATGCCCCACCGGCTTTATGATTTCGGTCTTCAGCGCCATGAGAAAAGCAAGATCAGGGTTTAAGCCGAACCGAACCCGTGATCAGGCTCTGATGACAGGGTTTTCACTCATCGAAGTGCTTCTGGCTGTCTCGATCATGTCGGTGATTGTCTATGGGTTGTTTTCCATGTTCAACCAAACCCAGAAAGCCTTGATCTCAACCTCCAAGCAGGTCGATGTGATGGGTTCGGGCCGGGTGGCCATTGACCTGCTGGTGGAAGATATCCAGCAGGCTGAGTCTCCTGCGCTTCCTTTGCTGTCCACATTGTCGCCGACGACCGTCGAGCTCCCCCACATGCTGGGAACCCTTGAGCGACGCTATGCTTATCAGCCCATGTTACAGCAACTGATTGACTTTGCGCCAGGGGTGCCCTCGATAAGAACCAATCTGCTTCAGAACGTCTTTTTTCTTACCCGGTCCAATCAGAACTGGGTTGCCAAGGGATTCTTTTTCTCCCCCACGACCAATATGGTGGCTCCGGCCGACACGGTCAGTCTTGGGTTTGGAACGTTGTTCCGTTTTTCTGCTCCCAATGCCGACTTGACGGTGGCCAACCCAGCCTTGCGCTTCTTCCCTAAAAGACGACTCAATCATGGGCTGCTGGGGAATCTTTGGGAACAATTCAATCAGATCCAGAGTCTGAGCCCCACCCAGTCCACCAATCCTGTCTTCAATGCCGTCGTCTCTCCCTTGATCGAGGGTGTGGTTCACTTCAAGTTGCAGCCCATCGACAGTGAGGGTCGGCCGATGCTCTACTACACCAACTTCAATGCGATGGGTGAGACCATCAATCTTGGATATCGGAACACCATTCTTGAACGAGAAGAGACCTCACTCGGTGTGCTTGCGGGGCAAACACGCTATCGCTTCTACGGAGATGCGTTGCCCGCCTTCATGGAACTGGAACTCGGTGTGTTGGATCCCGAGGTTCTGGTTCGGGTGCGTTCCATGCCCAATCTCGATGCTGCTCGGGCGTTTTTGCGTGACAAGCCTGAAGCGATTCATCTCTTCCGCCGCATGATTCCCTTGAACACTGCCAACCCTATTGAGTTGATGACCCCATGAAGCTGAAAACCAAAGAGCAAGGTGTTGTGCTGGTGATTACCCTGATCATGCTTTCAGTGGTAACGCTCATGGCGATTGTCTTTCTGGGCGTCAGTCGGCGTGAACGGGGTACCGTCAACGTAACGACCGATCACCTGACCGCTAAAATGGCCGCTGAAGCGGGTATGGCCCGTGCGCAATCCGAAGTGATTGGTCGCATGTTGGGTTCTTCCAATCGGTTCCATTTCGATTACGCCGTGTCGACCAATTTCGTCAATCCTGCCGGGTTTGATGTGACGGACACCTCGTTCAATTCGCTCAACGCCAGCGACCGACTGCCCAACGGACGTGAGATTTCCAATGGCTTCCTGATGGCCGTCAATGCAGGCAATCAATATTACGATCCCAGAGCGCCGGTTTATGTGGACAACATCTCCTACAACCCTCGAAGCCGTCAATTCGAGCGAGAAGTAGAATCCCGCCACTACCTTGATTTCAATCGTAACGGACGCTTTGATCCCACGGGTTTGTTGCCGGCACTCGACGAAAACAACACCATCCTGCAAAACCCTCAAGGTCTTGGCGTATGGACCCGGAACATT
>CACEMW010000072.1:0-10185 GCA_902560705.1 uncultured Verrucomicrobiota bacterium | reverse complement strand
AACCATATATAAGTAACAACGAGTTGGACTTTTCGCCTTTTCAGGACAATCAGGTCATGCTTTATTTTGCCCCCGATATTGGGGAACGAAGAAATTAGGCACGGGGTTGATGATTGGCAAGTCCTCTTTTGAAAAAAAATCTGAAAGGTTCGGATTGACATTCTTGGCGACTTTTACATAATTAAGAAAGGTAATTTACTTATGATTAAAGAAAACGAGTCAAAACCCTTATCTCATAATGAAGTGTTGAAGGAGGCAGATCCCATTTTAGCAGGAGAGCTGGCTTCCACTTTGCTAGATCCAGAGGCAGACCGATTTTCGAAAGACGACGGGCAGTTCCTCAAGTTCCATGGAATTTACCAGCAGGACGATAGAGATCTCAGAAAAACTGGCAGAAAGTTTATGTTCATGATCCGAGGGCGCATCCACAGTGGCATCCTCAGCCCAGATCAATACGGTGTTTACGATGATTTATCATCTAAGTATGCCAACAATACCTTGCGCCTCACATCACGGCAAAGCATACAGTTTCATGGCGTAGTTAAGACTGGCCTTGGGCCATTAATGAAAGAAATCAATGAAGCTTTGATGACTACATTAGCTGCGTGCGGGGACGTTAACCGCAACGTGATGGCACCCGCAACGCCAATTACCAGGCCTTGGATTAATAAGGTTTATGAAGATGCTCAGCTCCTAGATCAAGCTTTACTACCAACCACTCCATCTTATAACTCAATTTGGGTTGATGGAGTTCAGCTTAATCTTAGCGATCATCAGGGCCACGATGATCCTCTCTACGGAAAGACCTACCTGCCACGGAAATTCAAAATAGCTTTCGCAGTACCTCCTTTAAATGATGTAGATCTTTTCACCAACTGTCTTGGTTTTATTGCTATCGAAGAAGGAGGTAATTTAGTGGGCTATAACGTAACTGCTGGAGGTGGTCTAGGAATGAGCCACAAAAATCCTGACACCTATCCTAGAAAAGCGGATGTCGTTGGCTACATCAAAAGGGATCAGGTGGAAGAGGTTGCCAAAGCAGTGCTCACCGTTCATCGGGATTTCGGGGATCGCACCAACCGTAAACATGCAAGACTTAAGTATGTTTTGGAGGAAAGAGGTGTTACCTGGTTTCGCGAAGAATTGAAAAGGCGCTTAGGATATTTTCTAGAGGAAGCACGCCCTTATGTCTTTGAACGACAAGGTGATCATTTTGGTTGGCACAAACAAGCGGACGGTAATTCTTATCTGGGACTCTTCGTTGAAACAGGTCGCATTAAAGATACCGAATATGTAAGGCTCAAGAGTGCCATTCGCAAAGTTGTAGACACCTACAGGACACAGGTCCGCTTAACTCCCTCTCAAAATCTAATCCTGGCTAATATTCCAGAAGAAGATATTGAAGGCATAGATCAAATCCTGCAAAAACACGGTGTCTCTGCTACTCATGAGAAATCACCTATTCGTAGCGCAACCATGGCTTGTCCCGCGCTCCCAACCTGTGGGCTGGCTATGGCTGAATCTGAACGATATTTGCCGGGCCTGATCGACCGCGTCGAAGGACTCCTGCAATCCAGAGGCATGGACCGTGAAGAAATCATTGTCCGCATGACAGGTTGTCCCAATGGCTGCGCACGCCCCTACATGGCCGAGCTCGGATTTGTGGGAAGAGCCCCGCGGAAATACAACGTTTACGTGGGGGGCAACGAATCGGGAACTCGCCTGAATCGCGTCTACCTCGAAAGCGTCAAGGATGAGGATATGGAGTCTGTCCTGGGTGGCATGCTCGATCGTTTCAAGGAAGGCCGCCAGAAGGGCGAACGTTTTGGCGATTGGAGTGCCCGAGTACTCTGGGAAGAAATCAAGGAAGGGTGAGCACTAAGGCATCCCCTTGATCCATACTGTTCCCATTCCAAGCTTGAGTCGTATGTCCAATCCCGCTCAGTCCACCGTTGAAGGTGAGGCATCCCAGCCCAAGCAGGCCAGTCTGCATGGGCTGAACCTTCAAGAGGTCAACGCCAAACTGGAGAAGCAAAGTGCCACAGAGAGGGTTCAGTGGTCCCATGACCATTTTGGAAATCAAGTGGTTCTCTCATCAAGCTTTGGGGCTCAGGCGGCTGTGTGCCTCCACATGGCGACCACCATCATGCCCGATATTCCAGTCATTCTCGTCGATACAGGCTATTTGTTTCCGGAAACCTATCAATTCATTGACGACTTGACCGAGCGATTGAAGTTAAACCTCAGGACCTACCGCGCGCCCATGAGTCCAGCCTGGCAAGAGGCACGATTTGGCAAGCTTTGGGAACAGGGATTGGAGGGCATCACCGCTTACAACCAGATGAATAAGGTGGAACCCATGCGCCGCGCTCTTGAGGAACTGCATCCGAAAGCCTGGCTGGCTGGCTTGCGTCGTCAGCAGAGTTCTACGCGAAAGCGTCTGAATGTTCTGGCAGTGGATCAACAGGTCATCAAAATTCACCCTATCGTCGATTGGACCAGCAAGGATGTCTATGGCTATCTCAAGCAACACGACCTGCCCTACCACCCTCTTTGGCACCAAGGTTACCTTTCCATCGGAGATACCCATACCACCCGCAAGGTGGACGCTGGCATGAGCGAGGAAGAGGCCCGCTTCTTCGGCTTGAAACGCGAGTGTGGATTACACGAAACGGCCAACAGCGACTTCAGCATTTGAGTCCAGCGGCCCACACCGACCTTCAGCAGATGTCCTCCTCAGATCACATCCATCCCATTTTTGATTCTACCCTCGGGCGGGAGAGCAAAGAACGACTGCTCAACCAGAAGGGCTGTGTGATCTGGCTCTATGGACTGTCGGGTGCCGGCAAGAGCACCTTGGCCACGGCAATGGAAAAAACCCTTCACCAAAAAGGCGTTTTCACCCAACTGCTGGATGGAGACAACATCCGCAGCGGACTCAACAACAACCTCGGATTTTCGGACGAAGACCGGAAAGAAAACATCCGCCGTATTGCAGAAGTCGCGAAACTGTTTGCCTGTTGTGGTATCGTCACCCTGACCTCCTTCATCACCCCGACTCGATCGCTCAGGAGCCTGGCGCGGGAGATCATTGGCCAGGAGGATTTCCATGAAGTATTCGTCACATGCTCCTATGCCACGTGCGAAGAGCGTGACGTCAAAGGACTCTATGCCAAGGCGCGTGCGGGTGAGATCAAACACTTCACGGGAAAGGATTCCACCTTTGAACCCCCGGCCGAGGCGGCACCGGCAGACTTGACCCTGGACACCGATATCCTGAGCGAGCCCGAATGCCTCCAAGCGCTCGGCGACTTCATTGACAAACACATTGGCCTGGAAGCTCGTTGAGACTCCACATCATCCCACTTTATCTCATATCATGCATAAAAATTACCGACTCACCCACCTCAAATCATTGGAAGCTGAAGCGATCTTCATCATGCGTGAGGTCGCGGCTCAATTTGAAAAGCCCGTGATGCTCTTTTCCGGTGGCAAGGACTCGATCGTGATGGTGCGACTGGCGCAGAAGGCCTTCCATCCGGCCCGACTCCCCTTTCCTCTCATGCACATTGACACCGGGCACAATTTCCCTGAGACCATCGAGTTCCGCAATCGACTGGTGGAGGAAGTGCGCGCCGATTTGATCGTGCGTACGGTGCAGGATTCCATCGACCGAGGACGTGCCGCCGAAGAAAAGGGCCCCAATGCGAGTCGTAATGCCTTGCAGATTGTCACCTTGCTGGATGCCCTGGAAGAGTTTCAGTTCAGTGCAGCCATCGGCGGCGCTCGTCGAGATGAAGAAAAGGCCAGAGCCAAGGAGAGGTTTTTTTCACATCGCAACGAATTCGGCCAGTGGGATCCCAAAAACCAACGACCGGAGTTGTGGAATCTCTTCAACGGTAAAATGCACATCGGCGAACATTTTCGTGTATTTCCACTGAGCAACTGGACGGAGATGGACGTCTGGCAATACATCAAGCTCGAGGGGCTTGCCCTGCCATCCATCTATTTCAGTCATGAACGGGAAGTTGTCGAACGACAAGGACTCTACCTGGCTCACTCTCCGTACCTGACCTTGGCCGAAGATGAGAGAATCGAACGCAAAGTGGTGAGATGCCGTACCGTCGGAGACATGACCTGTACGGGAGTCGTAGCCTCACCGGCAGAAAATGTGGACGACATTATTGCCGAGGTTGCAGCGGCTCGTGTCACGGAACGTGGAGGACGCGCCGATGACAAGCGCTCCGAGACGGCGATGGAAGATCGAAAGAAGGATGGGTATTTCTAAAGCATACGATCCATCACTGAGCACTAACACTATCTACTTTTAAGGTTTTATTATTATGGAAACAGGTTATCTGGACATGGACCTCTTGCGCTTCACCACGGCAGGAAGCGTCGATGATGGCAAAAGCACACTCATTGGAAGACTCCTCTATGACTGCAAGTCCATCTTCGAAGATCAGCTCGAGGCAGTGGAGGCATCGAGCAAGAAACGAGGGGATGCCATCGTCAATCTCGCCCTACTGACCGATGGACTGCGTGCCGAACGTGAACAGGGTATCACGATTGATGTCGCCTATCGCTACTTTGCCACTCCCAAGCGGAAGTTCATCATTTCCGACACCCCGGGACACATTCAATACACCCGAAACATGGTGACAGGGGCATCCACCGCCAGCCTGGCCATCATCCTGGTCGACGCACGCAAAGGTGTCATTGAACAAACCTGTCGCCATTCCTTCATCGCCTCCCTGCTGCAAATCCAGCATGTCATTCTGGCAGTGAACAAGATGGATCTGGTGGACTACCAGGAAGAGGTGTTTGAGCAAATCGTGAAGGATTATGAGAATTTCTCCTCACGCCTGGATATCCCACACGTTGATTTCATTCCCATCAGCGCACTGAATGGAGACAACGTGGTGGACCCTTCTGCCAACATGCCTTGGTACAAGGGGGGCACCCTCCTTTACACTCTGGAAAATGTATTTATCGGCAATGAATTCAATCATGTCGATGCTCGCTTTCCCGTCCAATGGGTGATTCGTCCCCAAAGCAAGGAGCATCATGATTTTCGCGGATTCGCCGGCCGAGTGGCTGGCGGTGTTTTCAAGAAGGGGGATGAGGTAACGGTCCAACCCTCCGGTTTCCGCTCACGGGTCAAGGCCATCCATACCTTCGAAGGTGAAGTGGATGAAGCCTTTGCTCCAATGTCCGTCACCATGACCCTGGAAGATGAAATTGACATCAGCCGGGGAGACATGATCGTGAAGCAGAACAACCCTCCTCTGGTCTCTCAGGACCTCGATGCGATGATTTGTTGGTTTTCAGAATCCACCAAACTTCAGCTGGGCCGTAAATACACCATTCGCCACACCACCCGGGAGGCAAAGTGCGTCATCAAGGAGGCGAAATACAAGGTGAACGTCAACACCCTTCACAAGGTGGAAGACGATCTGGAGGTAGGTTTGAATGATATCGCCCGTATTTCCTTGAGGACCTCAGCGCCTCTCCTGCACGACCCTTACAAGCGGAATCGACAGACCGGAAGCTTCATCATCGTGGACGATGCAACCAACGCCACAGTGGCCGCAGGGATGATTGTGTGATTCGATAGCACTTGAAGCAATGGGCGCTCTCCCTCCAAAAGGAAACGCTCGGAAACTTCAGGGAGTGACAAGCTTGAAAAAACGCTGCGGGGCATCAGGCGCATCCAGGACCACTGTCTGCTCCTGGGAAGTTGGGCTGACCTCCAGGGTCTGAATGATTTCCCAGGCATCGGAGGAAAGATCGCGTGTGGCCATCAACTGATAAGATCGGCCTGGCTCCACTTGAAAATTCAGCTGCAGAGCTTCTCTGAAGGTTCGGGTGATGGACACGAGAATTTCTGCCGAAGTCCTATGCCTGGCCGGATTCCCTCCCGACTCAACACTGGCAATCCACGCAGTCGGCTCAGCCCCATCCGATCGCATCCGTACCAGAGAGAAACCGTCACCATCAGCCGCGGCTGGCCAGGGTTCTTCATCTTCGTAGCTCACCTCATCCAGGACCCTCCCCGCTCCATCCAGGAGGGTAAGGGTTTCTCCATTATTGGCCAGCCGCCCCTCCAAAGGCCCCAGGATGGCAGCAGCAATCTGGGGAAACGACTCCTTGAGTGCATCCGGGTTGGAAGCCACTACCACTGCCTGGCCTGGATGAAGCTCCCGGGATGGAAAGGTGAAGGTGACTCCCTGGGTCAGGGCCAGGCCATCCAGCTGTATGGAACGGTCTCCCTGATTGAAGATCTCCAGGTATTCCAAATCCTCTTCCCTCCAAGGCGTATTCACCCATGCGGCATCGGATGGGTGGTACATGATTTCCGAGAGAATGAGCGAGGCCGGCTCTGGCAGGACAAAGTAACCCTCCAATAAACCGCTCCAGCGACCATTGTCGTAGGAGCGTGCCATCAAACGAAGCGGTTGATCCACTTCCACGAGAGCTCGCCGGGAAGAAAGAGCTTGGGCCGAGGGAGCCACGCCTCCACCCGGCAGGCGAGGATCGGTACCATCCATGGTCACATAGAGATCGTTGCCATCAGATTGAAAGCGGACAAATCCATCCTCAGGCACAGGGCCGGGTTGGGTATCCCAACGAGGCGGAGCGAGGTATTGGGCATCCATCCACTTGGCCCGATCCCGGACCCAGTTTTTGAGCTGACGAACCTCAGTGCGCCAGGCAGAGACACTCCTGAGCAAAGGCCACTTTTGAAAATTCCTCTCCGATGATTCACTCAACTGTTCAGCCATCCGATCGATGATGGCGTGAAGATTTTCGGTCGAGAAGACCCCTTCTCGGAGGGACTGCCACCGATCAATGTATGCTTGTTCGAAATTCGGATTGCGGAAAAGTTGGGTATACCAACCATAGCGATGCACTCCGGACCATCCCGCCGGATTGGCAGCTCGATCATCATCATCACAGCCCATGGTTCGATCAAAATCCCATACGGGGCCAAAAGTCAGTCGTCCATCGCGAGGAATATACATGTAGGTGGAGAGTCGGAAGCCATCGGGATTCTTAGTGAATTCGTTGAGGATGTGAAAATCAATCCAGGCAGCCTCATCCAGATATCTGTCATAAGCCGGCGTGTTAGCTGTGTAGTCTCGATTCCGCAAAGATCGATTCATGCTGTTAAGGTAGTTGACGAGGAATGATCTTTGAGCAGAGGTTACCTCCGACTCCTTGGGTTCAACAAACGCGAGGGTTTGCGCACCAACGACGAACCCATTGTCCCCGGGGTCCAGTCGATCGCGCTTGAGCACGTAGCCACCGCTGACTTCGGGCAATTCCGTGTGCCTTTGAAGTACCTTGTCCACATCCACCCGATTCCGTCCACGCTTAATCTTCTCCATCAGCACATAAACACCTTGATAGGATGATGCACCTAAAGGGCGATTCGGAATATTGACATACACCTCACAAAATCGTGTACGTACGGCATAGCGACCGATACTCCGACTCAATTCATACACCAGAGGGTTGCGCATAAGCGCTCGATCGAAATTGTAGGGCGCATAGAGGACCCAGTCCGACTCCTCGGGCATGCCAAGTAGTGACACGTCGCGATCGTTGCCATGCACATCTTGGATTTCAACCGAATAGGCCTTTTTGGGACGTCCTTCGGTACTAGAGCCTCTTACTTTAAGTGAGCCCACCCCTTGAAAAACAGGGGTGTGATTTAACCGTGCTCGACCATCCTCGAGCACATCATAGATGTGCATCAAAGCTGGGGTTCTTGACAAAGAAGAAATGCGTGAGTCCTGGGTATCAATCACAACCACTGGTAGGTCTGAATCGAAGTAGAGTGTGTTACTTCTGCTACTAGTCGCTATGAAAACTCGTGAAGTAATAGGGCTTGGCACAAAGTCTTCAGCATAAGCCCTAGCATTAATTTGGGCACTGGCCCTTAAGGAGATGACGCCTTGATAAAGAGTCGAACTTTCATCGGGAAGGCTCCCATCGATCGTGAAATATATCCTGGCTCGCGGATTTTTATGTACCAATGAAACCGTCTTGATTTCATTGAATATCGAGGCCTCCTCTTCGAATGTCGGAGGGGTGAGCACCCGATCGAAACTCCTGATGTTGGGAGCTCCTGGGCTGGCTTGGGAGAGAAAGCCAGGGGTTGGCGCCACGCCTTCCAGCGCACCCCACCAATCCAGACTCATACGAAAAAGGAAATCGGCTCCCGAGGGGCGCCCTTGGAGTGCGTGAACAGCGATGACATTCTTACCCTGTTTGACTCCATCCCCTGCATCCAACTGAATCCGTGAAGGAAGCAACTCTTCCCCATCCTGGCGAGCACGATTGCCCCGCGAATTCCATACGGGAGTCAATGGAGCATGAACCGAAGTGATGCGCCTCCCGTTAAGATACAGGATAAACCCATCATCAAAGTAGTATTTGAGTAGAATCGCCGGGTTTTCCGTATCGGCATCAAAGGTATACCGCAGGTAAACCGAAGCATTTTTAGAAGGCATCACATCACTAATGTCAGTCAGCACCAACGATTGCAAGGGCGCCCCTCGGGAGCCATCAAAGCCCACTCCACCGTGTCCCACAGTCCAGGCTCCGTCATCAAAACTGAGTCGTTTCCAAGAAGCATCCAGAGAATCATCGGTTGGAACCCAATAGCGAAATTCAGGCTCCGCCTCATGATGGACCGCCCCACGGTGAGCGAAGCCGTAGGAGACTCCAGCCACTTGCTGGGGGTATTCGGGTTCAAACCCCGACTGGAGCACCCCATCCGCATCAAAGAGACCGAGAAACTCACCCGAAATATTCAACTTGAAATTGGTGTGGAGCGCTTGATCCGGTTCACGAAAATCCTTTCCGGAAGCGAACACCGTCCTTAAGGCTCCCGGCCCCATGCTCAGTTTTGGAAACAGCCACTTTTGGGGGACATCCGGATCATCGGAAAGAGACCACCCTTCGAGGGAGACTTGCTCCGAGAGTGGATTGTAGATCTCAATCCAGTCAGCAGCATCCTTGTCTTCATCCAGGAAGCTACGTTCGGCCTGTTGCACCATGATCTCAGTGATCACCTGTCCATTGAGTCCATCGGCCAGCCAAAACAGATAGAGCATGCTTTGGAGGCAATGGCAGGCCCAGACGGGCACGGTGGTCCGAGCTTTTCTCATACCACTCAATTGGAAATGCTGGATATCCATCCTGTCGTTAATAACTTCTAAGTGGTTGCCATGGAGCCAACTCAAGGGTCCATGGTTCCCTCGCATCAGAACACCTTGGAGCACGGCATGGCATTGCCGAAGGCATCGAAATTGAGAAAGCTCCAGATGACCTTCTTGTCACGATTGACCTCGATGATTTGGGGCTGCTGGGGCCCCGCATGACAGTTGCCGATCATGAAGTGACCGTTAGGCAATTCCTCCACAGTGGTGACCCAGGCCAGCTCAATACCGGGCAGATCCCGCTGTGAAAGGGACCACACTATTTCGCCTGCCGAGTTGACTTCTAGCACATTGTGGCCGCTCCCATTGCCAATCAGAGTATGCCCATTGCGCAGGCGCGTGGCACCATAAACCTCGCCTCCGGTCACGTATTCCCAGACGACCTTGCCATCCCTGTCATATTCCCTGACGGTATGATCCGCCTCGTGGCATACCAGATAGTGCCCATTGTCCAGCTTACGCGCCATGCGGGTGTCGCGATGTGGATCAGGATGATCCACCTTGAGGGCAATTTCCTTGTGGATCACCCCATGATGGTCCACTTCGATGATACGTCGCGGACCACTTTCAGCCACCATGGTCAGGCCATTTGCCAGACGCTGAAACGCATGTACCTCAACTCTTTTTCCCTGATTGCCGTTCATCATTGAGGCGTCATAGGTCCACACGATTTCACCATCGGGGCGCATCTCCAGAAGTTGCGTCCAGGAGGTTTGGAAAAGGATGTTTCCATTGGGAAGGACATGAAGGTCATGGATATCCTTGATCGGGTGTTCCCACGAGACGTGACCGCCTTCATCGACGATGGCAATGCGCTTCTTGGAATAATCTCCAGCCAGGATACGCCTCCCCTGCAACTGACTTGCCAGTGGCGCTTCAAAACCGGATGAAGGAGAACCATCGACTTCCAGCTTCCCCGCCGCCCAGAGAAGACCACGGCTCACCATATCCAGGT
>CACEMW010000071.1:0-10311 GCA_902560705.1 uncultured Verrucomicrobiota bacterium | reverse complement strand
CAAGATAGCTGCTGCGGGCCATCTAGGTCTCGTATCCGCCTAAACGATGCTGCTCCGGCGTAGGCAAGTAGCCATGATAACCATTGGCCAACTCAATGACCATGGTGTGTGCAAAGGGGGATGCCTTTTTGAGCTTCAGTCCGATACTTAAAAAGACTTCCGTGGGAATGGTCAGCAGGCAGCCAGAGCCAATTGCGTATGGCGCTTAGAGACACAGGGACCTCCCTGTCGAGTGCCTTAAGAAGGATGCTTTCTCTGGCATAAATCTCCTTATGGGTCCATTGCGTTGGATGCTTGTCACTGGCTTTCTCGAACAATCGTTGCGCTTCCAATGAACGCTTTTGATCCGGGCGCCTTGTTCGGCACATGATGGTTTTGTTTTGGACTGCAAGGATACCTTGTGGTTCCCAAGACATTTGTTCAAAAAGTTCGGCTGTTCTGCTGGCAACACTCTGGGCAACCTCTTTTATTCCTTGGTAAGGAGGCTTTTTTTGGGGCGGAACGGGGATTGCATAATTGAGGTTGTTGATGTCTCCGCTGGCCCCGTTGGTAAGCAAGCGGACAAATAGCTTTTCGGGATATTCGCGTTGAAAATACCGCTTCAACCAATTTGCGCAGGCCCCAAAATAGTCGGCCGAGATGCCGTTGACTCCACCGACATAGTGAAGAGAATAATTGCCTATCAATGCCAAAGGCGAACCGTCGGCCCTGGAAATGCCTAGTACTTGCAGAATAGGGTCCGTCGGTCCTGCGGGTTGGCTGATATCAGGATTCCCGTAGCCAGGGTTCATGCGGACTCTATTTTCGTGCGATCCAAAAGGGTTTGCGTAGTTTGCTCCTTCTGTGAGGATCCACCTGCGATTGAACACATGTTCAGGAATGGGAGCCCTTGCCCATCCGATCTTTACAGGCTCCTCAGGTTGATGGCTTATCTCTATCACCCCATCGGTTACGGTATCCATCATACATTCAAGATAGTCCGTTTCCGCATCATTGAGCAAAAGGCCGGTCAACGGTGGGGCGGAATGGGTGTGTTTCGCCGATAGGTTGATATGGTTCGGCGGAATGCCTGTGGCTTTTGCGATTCCTTTCTGCAAAGGCTTGAACGCCTGTTCTGGTAAGACAGAAACATCCAATGTTTTCACTATCATGCGCATTGATGCGTTGGAGAGAACCACAATTAGGGCCTTCAGTGGATGATGGATGATGGATGTTTCAACAGGATACATGGATCCGGCGAGGCGAATAGGCAAGTTCGTGGGAGTAATGTCGATGATGCCAGCACGTGCCATGACATTGGAGGGTGTGGTATCTGCCTGAATCCCTTTGCACAAGCAAATGAGGATGATGCCTGCCAGGTGATGAATCGGCAGCAAAGGCTGTGGCTTCATGGGTGCCTTACGTAGATCAAGAGAGTTCATCAAGCCAGGACGATTCATGGTTCTTCGTCGTCCATGCCCCCTGATGCAGGTGTTAGAGTAAGCCATGGGTCAAGGACCTTTGTGAATACCTGGTCCAGGTAACCGTTGGGTACGCCATTGTTCACCGATGTGGTGACGGTTTCCTTTCCTGCCACATACTGGTTCCAACGATTATCCAAGTCCACTCCTATAATGCGAATAGGCCCTTGGTAGGAATGACTTGAGTGAACCGCATGAAATACCAGAAGGATTTCTTTTTGGTTGGCTTCGGCAGTCACCAAAGGCATGGACACGCCTGGCGGCAGGCCAAGGGCTTTGATGAGGATTGGTTTGCAGTGACCGAAGGTTCGCTGAATGCTTAACTTCAGTTCTTGGGAACCTCCAGATTGGATTTTCAATCGGTCACTTTCGAGGGTGAGGTGGCAAGATGGCCGCATGGGGCGGGCGATCACGCGATAACGCGTCGGAGGTTGACTGCTTTTTAGCAGGGAAGAGACCCGAAGGTAGCAGGTTTGTGGATCTTTTGACTGCCACTCAATTCGGGGGTCTCGCATCCCTGCGGCATCATCATTGGAAGCCATTTCCTTTCCATCTTCCGAGCAAAGTTTGAGCAGGCAATCCCCTTCATACCCCAAGCGACCTGATTGAACCTCCAACTGATACCATGTATGGGCCGCAGGGGACCAGCGATACCAGTCCACATCTTCTGGATGATCCAGTTTGCCCCCCGCGGCCTGGGAGATCCCTTTTGCTGTCTCAAGCCGATCATTGGGCTCCTTTTCAAGCGAAAGGTTTTCCATATGGATGAGACGTCTTTGTGCTTCTGTTGCACGATCGGAATAGTGAGGCAAGATGCCGGCCCGACCCAGAGGAAAACGGACGTCGTGAAGATTCCAGCCGTCTAAGTTCAAACGAACCGACCCTTCTTGTTTGAGGGTTTCAGAAGCCTTCATGTAAGGTCGATCGGTAAGGAGGAGTTGGTAGATGTAACCATCGCCATTACCGAAACGCTGGCTAGCGTTGGCCGGGTAGGGGAATCCCATGACCTGCACGTAATAGTGATCCGATCGGGACACGTCGAAGGTGATGAATGGATCGAGATGATAATAGTCATGGTTGATGGCCAGCACTCTGCCATCCGCGTCGAGTAAGCGCATGAGTGGATCCACAGTAGATCCCAGCACATAGGCGTCCATGCGGGCTATCAATGTGGTGCCCGCTTTTAAAGCCACCTGATAGGTGTCCACATCTTGGCGCTCCGAGAGTCGACCATGAATCATTCGGTGGATAGGTACTCGATTGGCGCTGGCCATGGTGTGGTTGGCCTCGGCTTCCCGAAAACTTTGGGTTTCATTGACCAAAAACCAACGAGCTTGGGATGCGCCTTCTTTGTTAAACAATCGTATCAAAACGGGACCAGGAGGAATGTTCTTTCCGATTTCAACGCTCCATGTGTTAGGGGTCTCCCCTGCCGTGAACCGGACCTCTGGATTGGATACCCAAATTTGGGGGGGCCAGTCTTTGTTTTTTCCGACACTGGCGACCGTGAGTGTTTCACCTACCTGGCCTCCGGCAGGAAACCAATGTTGAAGCTCGGGAGCAGCGGCATGCATCCAGAGGGATACGGAATGAAACAGATGCAGTAACACCCATGAAACTGTCCAGGTTGAGGGCCTCAAGGATGGGGGGCGTGATGGCATCTTGGAATAAAACCTAGCTTTGTGGGCTGAATGTATCAAGGCTTAGGACGGGTCATGGGTGACTTTTACTTCAGGAGATAGTGTCATTAACGATTGCCTTCTGAGTAACCCACTATTTAATAATCTATAAGGCTCAGACTTATGATGAATCTCCTATCTTTCAGTGTCCTTCGAAGGGCTGCACCGCATTCGAAGGAGGCCTTTTCAGAAGAATGGCGACAGCCACCAGCTTGTCTGAAGGCCTTTTTGTTCAAGAGAGTCATGGCATGTTTCCTCCTTCTATATCTTGCAACGGTCACCTTTTTAAAGGCCCAGCAGCTCGAGGAATTAAGGCCTCACATCCAACAGATCGTTTCGGTTGACGATCATATTGAAGTCACGGCTTTTGTGCCAGAAGGATACCAGCAGGTTTTTCTGGAAGGTAAACCACGCTTTGGTCAAGGGTCATGGGTGCCTAAAGCCGTGTTGTACACCAATGGGCAAGCTGGGATTTATCGGTTTGAGCTGAAACCATCCAGAGACAATGAGTGGTTGCGTATCAAGGCTGTGCGTCTGAATGATTTGGATGTCAGCGCTTTTGCTGGTCCATCCGAATTTGTGGCGCCTCAGGAGGAAGATGGTATCATTGCCAATGCCATTCCAACCCTCGACGGGGCAAAAGGTGCTGAAATGGAGGACGCTTCCAAGACCAGCGAAACAAGTGACCGAAGCGTTGTGGAATCCGATATCTGGAAAATTCACGAAGATCGTCTCTTCTTCTTCAACCAATTCAGGGGGCTCCAAGTGGTGGATATCAACGATGTGAAGCAACCCCAATTGTCCGGTGAATTGTCTCTGCCTGCAGCTGGCGAACAGATGTATGTTATGGACGCCGCCTATGCGGTTCTCCTGGCTCGAAACCGATGCAACTATTGGTCTGACGATGCGGAAAGTCGTCTTGTCATGATCGATGTTACGAACCAGGAACCTGTCATTGCTTCGAGTGTTCCGGTTCAAGGAACGATTCAAGAAAGCAGACTGGTGGGGACGGCTCTTTATGTGGTTTCGCAAATCTACCAATACCGGGAAGACTTGTTTGGCGAGAGGGTTTGGGAATGGGGTTCCTTGGTGAGCAGTTACGACTTGAGTGATCCATCTCAACCTATCGCCCGAGATTCGATCTGGATTCCTGGTTATGGGAATGTCGTCCATGCGACTTCGGGAATGCTTTTCGTCTGTACGCAGGGGGAAGGGCAAAATGTCTGGTGGCAGTCGCGTATTCGAGTGATCGATATAGGAGCGTCGGATGGCAGTATGGAGGAAATAGCCATCATCCAGCCTCGTGGTCGGGTGAAGGATAAGTTTAAACTGAGCGTACATGAAGAGGTGCTCAGGGTGATCAGTGAGTCCAGAGAACCTGAATTGATGACTCGGCTGGAAACCTATGACTTGAGTGTTCCAGCCAAACCTACTCGGTTGGGGCAGGTCGAACTTGGAAAAAATGAAAGCCTCTTTGCCACTCGTTTTGACGGGGATAAAGCCTACATCGTGACCTTTCTCAGAGTCGACCCCCTGTGGATCGTTGATCTTTCCGATCCCTCCCGACCTACGATCTCAGGCGAATTGGAAGTGCCTGGCTGGTCGACCTATATTCAGCCTCTCGGAGACCGTCTCCTGAGTATTGGTATCGACAATGTGGAAGGCTGGCGTGTGGCCGTGTCATTATTCGACGTCCGGGATCCATCGCAACCAGGGTTGTTGAGCCGTGTGCCTATAGGTACGAATCACAGTTGGACTGAGGCCAACACGGATGAAAAAGCCTTTGGATGGCTGGAAGAAGTAGGCCTGATCCTGGTTCCCTTTCAGGCTTACGAGGAAAATCAGACGGCCATGGCCGTTCAGTTGATCGACTTACAAGGAGACCAACTGGTCAAGCGCGGCTTGATTGAGCATGAGGTGCGTCCAAGAAGATCTACCATGATCGATGAGGCCATTCTCTCCCTTTCAGGGAGAAGTTTGCTTTCGGTCGGGGTTGAGGATCGGGATCACCCCCGAGTCCAATCCGAGTTGGAGCTTTCCTGGAAAGTAGATCAATTGTTCGCTTTCGAAGAGTATCACATCGAATTGAACAGGGGGAGCCTCTGGAGCTCAGCCTCATCATCCATTCGAGTTGTCAGCGTGGCAAACGATACGGCTGCCCTGTCAAGGATTCCCCTCGGAGAGGATTATGTCTTGGGTGCTGAATTGCGAGGGCAACTTTTCTACACGCTTCAGGCAAGCGGTGGTCCTTCGCACCAGGTCCAGGCGGAAGACTCCGAAGATACCCGGGAGCAAAAGTTACACTTAAAGGTCTTTGATCTCAGTGAAATGCCCGAGGTGAGCTTGGTTCATGAATTAGTGACTCCGCTTGAAACTACACTGCCCATGAGTGACCTCCAGGCTTTGTGGGTCCGCGAAGATCTTTTGGTCTGGCAGACTTCTCAAGGCAATTATTACGGATGGTGGGGCGTTCCGTTCATGGATGTTGTTGGTGATGCCCTTTGGCCTTGGCCTGGCAACTGGGGAGGGGCAAGATTTCTTGCCTATCGGGCTCCAGGCGATGGGAATGCCACCTTTCTTTCTGATTTTGACATGGCCTTGGATTCGATTTGGGATTTCTCGGAAGCCTACACCGCCGAAGGTCTGGTTTACCTCAGTTATCAGACCATGCTTTCAGGAGAGAATGTTTCTCTCAAGCGCCCTGAAATTCCATGGGTGCGGAAGTCCTATCTTTCAGTCATTGATTACGGGGATCCGATACACCCAACCCTTCGTGATCCGGTCAGTCTTCCGGGGCAGCTCAAAGGCCTTTCGCATCAAGGTAAGGTGGTTTATACCGTCGGGCAGCACTATGACGCGGATACTTTTCAATCCGACGGAAAGGATTGGCTGGATGTCTTGGCCTACGATGGAATTGCAGCCCGGTTGAGTGACTCCAGGCACTTTTCGGACCAATGGCCTCATCTGGTTCTGGTCGATGGCGATGGCCGCATCATCGCGCATCAGTTGGATGTGTCGCCGGAAAACGATCTCAAGGATGCGCCAGATATCTCCAATGTCAGCCAATGGACGGTAAGTTCAAGAGGTTTGTTGGAACCGGTAGGAAAGCCCTGGTTTCTTCCTTTTTCTTCCTACGAGATGGAATGGAGTCATGATGATCTGCTTCTGCGCATGGGGCAGGAAGTGTGGCACTTTGGACTGCTGGAACAAGGGGGGCTCAATCTTTTGGGAGCCTACACTCCAAGCGGTTGCTATGGATTCTCCCTGGATGGATCTTTGCTTGGGGAGGAAGGGTTACTATGGGCTCCCGGGGGTGATTACGGAGCCCTGGCATTGACCAAGCATGATGCCGAACAACCTATCGTTCGTTTTGCCACCGGTGTTCGATTCGATGACTGCGAGTCTTATTGCGAGGAGTCGCTCTACATTGAGCGGACCCACACGACATTCGTGGCGTCTACTTCCATGAACACGCTCCCACCTTATCAAGAGCGTTCCTGGGATGCGACCCTGTGGAGTCGTTGCGAGTCCCTTCTGGATTGGGAGAGCTTTCAGGCCTTGCCAGCGGATGTTTCTTGTGCGTATTGCGAGGGAACAGGCACCGAATGGATCGAAATCAGTCTGGCAGGTGCGATACATCGTGTGACCTTTCCACAAGGCGCTAGACTGGAGGGTGCGGAAGCACTTCAGGATCTTTTTCAGAGACTGCGTGGATCCTTCAAGGTCCCACCTCCTGAACTTGAGTCATTGCGATACTTCGAACATACCAGCGGGATGGGTGGTTTGTCTCGTAAGGACGTCACCATCAACCCTTCCAATACCTACTGGCATTTTTCCGATCCTTCGGGCGCCAGTAAATCGCGATCGGGATCCAGGCAGACACAAGCCAGAGACTGGCAATCTTTAATCGAAACAATCCGATGGCCAGCTATTCTGGAAGAGACCCTGCCTTTGGAAAACCGTTGCTGGGACTGCGAAGGATATGGATGGTTAGAGCTGAACGTTCACGACCAATCCTATCAGATCCCTCTCGATGCTCCTGGCATTCAAGACCTGTTGGTAGAATTTCTGTCTCTGGTTAGCCCATTCGAGCCCCCTCCGCTTCTGCCGAAGATTTCTCGAGTCGTTTTTACAGAAGACTTGGGGCGCTGTGTGGGGTATTGCGTCAAACAACAACAGTGGGATGGCGAAACCCTTGTCCTTACGGCTAGAAGTCCTGATACCTCATTGCCTGCCATCGACATCAAGCAGGAAGTGCCCGAGGATGTATGGCAACTTCTGACCGAGCTGCTCTCAAATCAAACATGGGATGACTGGGGGAGTGAAATCGGTTGCCCTGGATGTACTGATAGAGGGACAGGTGTTCTGGAGGTTTGGGAGGGAGATGCGGTTCATGAGCTATCTTTTGATGTGCCTTTCCCTCCTGATAGCTTGGCCGAAGTGGTCGATATCCTAAACCAGTGGGGAGAGATTATGAATTGGCGTTGAAAAGATACTTCCGCTTCAGAATGATTACGGTTTGGGGCTCTCTCAATTATACGCATTATGGATGTCAACACGCTTCCAGCACACGGCATGCCTGGGTGGAGTTTTGTGTGTCGAGTCCCAAAAGGCTAAGGAGTCGCTCTCGAAAATCTTTCAAATCACCAACCATCCAAAAATATTCTCCTAAACCGAGCATAGTAATAATCGTGTGTTGAGCGCGAGGAGGTTGTTTTGAACCTACCTGCGTGACGGTTTTTCCAGGTTATAAGCACCCAGTGGCAAATTATCTCATAACCCCTTGTTCTAGCTGCTGGATCTGGCACATGGTTCCCAGGAGGGGATTGAGAGCCCTATAAAAAAGCCGCTCTTTAGAATGGAGCGGCTTTGCTTGTGATGATTATGGAGGCGAACAGTATTTAAAGTCCATCGGGCAAGTGGGAAGCCCTCCGGAATTTTTCCAGATCGCGGTCATTCGCGAAGGTGCGGGTATCCAATCCCTTAACTGCTGTAGCTGTTTGCTCAACCCAACGCCAATTTTCGACGTGACCGTCCGCAAACGATAGATTCCCTCCATTGCCATGCCGACTGGCCGGTGCGTTCTGCCAGTGTCCTGTGTTTCGACCTTTTGGATCCCGCACGGCAAAGAATCCATCGTCGATACTGTCTTTATCTTCATCGACAAAAACAAAAGCCTGTGAGGGGCCTGGAGTGTTGATGGAAGATTCCTTTGTCCATATTTTTAAGCCTGGGTAAACCCAGTCGGCGTTTCCATTCATGCGGCCACTCATAGAGAAACTCCTTACTCGGATTACCGTCCGGGCCCCTTGCTTGAATGCCACGTCAGAAGGGCAGCGATAAATTTCCTCGGAAGAGTTATAAGGGAATAGGGCAGCCTGCATGATATCTAGGCGGTTGGTCCACCCAGGCGAAGAGGAGACATTCCCACCAATCCAAGAATCCCGTGTTCCAAGATGATTGAGCACCAGTTTGCCATCGTGATCGGTGGCATACATGATCCAGCACAGCTGCATTTGTTTGAGATTGCTCAGGCATGATATGCCTTTGGCTTTCATCTTTGCCTTACTGAGCGCTGGCAATAGCATGCCAGCCAAAATGGCGATAATGGCAATCACCACCAGCAGTTCGATCAAGGTAAAGCCTTTTAGGGAAGGGCGTGGGCACAAAGTATTTGTAGTCATCATAATGGCGAGCTGGGTAACTGGGGAATTAAAGGCAGGAATACGAAAGGAGGTCAACGTCAAAACAGGTGCTGCTTCAAATCGTAAAGCCCCAGGCAAGGGTTTGGGGGTAAGAACACGGATTCCACTCTTGATATTGGCAGGACGATGGTAATTAATGACTTTCTTCGATGATTGGTATCTTCGCCCGCTATTTTCAAAAACTGCCAAAAAAGTCCCGGGCGATTGTCCTCACCTGTCTTTATGGTGTGGTCGCCGGCGTAGTTGCCGTCGCTTTCCACAAGTCAATTCAGTTCGTTTTCAATCACACCATTTCTCAATTTGCCACTTTATCTACCAAGAGCTTTTTGCTGGGGTCACTGGCAACTATGTTAACCACCTCCTTGCTGGTCGGTTGGTTACTCCAACATTTTAGCAAGGAAGCATCGGGGAGTGGGATTCCCCAGCTCAAAATTGCATTTTGGAGTGATTTTGGTCAGATCCCATGGCGAGTCACCTGGGTCAAGTTTGTGGCTGGCGTTCTCAGCATTGGTGGGGGGGCGAGTATGGGACGTGAAGGCCCTAGTGTTCAACTGGCAAGTGGTGTTGCCTCCAACCTGGCCGGAATATTGGGAGAACCCAAGCAGAACCGGCGCCATGCGGCCGCTTCGGGAGCCGCTGCCGGTCTGGCGGCTGCTTTCAATACACCTCTGGCAGCCATCACCTTTGTGCTCGAGGAAATTGTTCAGGATCTGAACAGTCGATTTCTGGGAAGTGTGTTGCTGGCTTCCGTCATTGGTGCCTTCGCGGTGCACTTTCTCGCCGAAAAAAATCCAGCACTGGAAATCTTTGCTGTCGGAGCACCTGACTGGACGATTTATCTGCTGACGCCCTTGGTGGCAGCCATTGCCTCTTTGGTAGGGGTGATGTTTCAGCGTTTCAGTCTGTCCTTGCGTGGTTCCTGTAAGAAATGGAACAAGGTTCCAGGATGGCTGACTCCTGCCTTGGGTTCCCTGATCGCGTGGGCTATCGGTGCGTGGGTGTTTCTCTACACCCGGAACACGACAGGGCAGGGGCACCTCGGTGTGTTTGGTGTGGGTTACGAGGACTTGAATGCTGCTTTGACCGGGCCCTTTGACTGGAGAATTGCAGTATTGCTTCTGGGGGGAAAACTGATCGCGACCATCTGTTGTTATGGCATGGGGGGGTGTGGGGGGATTTTTTCGCCCACTCTTTTTTTAGGGGGAATGACGGGTGTCGTATTGACGGGCGTTTTTGGACTCTTTGTCGACCTCAGCACCGAGGCTCAAATCACTCTGGCCGTGGTGGGTATGAGCGCCTGCCTGGGGGCCGTGGTGCGGGCTCCAGTAACCGGTATTCTCATTGTCTTCGAAATGACCAACGAATTTTATCTGGTTCCTGCCTTAATGCTTGGAGCTCTCATCAGCAGTGCAGTCAGTAAACGTCTGCTGAAAGATAATTTTTATGAGGCCATCCTTGAGCAGGATG
>CACEMW010000070.1:0-11014 GCA_902560705.1 uncultured Verrucomicrobiota bacterium | reverse complement strand
CGGCTAGTCGAAACGATTCACGCGCGACGTTTTCAGGCACTCCATCCACTTCAAACAAGACATTTGCAGGCCTGATCACGGCAACCCAACCTTCGGGGCTCGCTTTACCTTTACCCATTCGTGTTTCGAGTGGTTTCTTGGTGTAAGATTTATCAGGAAAGATACGTATCCAAACCTTACCGCGTCTTTTCATGTTACGGGTGATGGCTACACGAGCCGCTTCAATCTGCTTGTTATTAAGCCAGCAACGCTGCAGGGCCTGAAGTCCGTATTCCCCGAAGGATACGACCGCCCCTCTGCGTGCCAGACCGGCACGACTGCCGCGATGCATGCGCCTGTATTTTACCCTGGATGGCATTAATGGCATAATTCAACCTTTCTTGTAATTTCTTAAAACGGGCGATTAACCAATTTCGGTGTATGAAGGGCGCTGGGCCTTCTCAATCTTCATGTCGCCCTTGCAAATCCAACACTTGACACCGAGAATTCCGTAAAGGGTCTTGGCTTCAGCAAAACCATAATCGATGTTGGCACGCAGTGTGTGCAGAGGCACGCGACCTTGGTTGTAGGACTCGACTCGTGCCAATTCCGCTCCACCTAATCGACCCGCACAACGAATGCGAATACCATCAGCACCAAAATCCATGGTTGTTTGCAGAGATTTCTTCATCGCACGACGAAACGAAACACGACGCTCGAGCTGTAGAGAAATGTTCTCAGCAACCAGCTGAGCATCGAGTTCAGGTGTCTTTACTTCCTGAATGTCCACATACACTTCCTTACCCGTAACACGGCTCAGCTCTTCTTTGATTTTATCGATTTCTGCGCCTTTGCGTCCGATGACGACACCTGGACGAGCCGTGTGAATCGTGACACGACAGCGAGTCGCGGCTCTTTCGATCTGAATACGGGGCACAGCAGCGGTTTCGAGTTTCTTTTTCAGAATCGAACGGATCTTGTGATCTTCTGCGAGAAGTCCCCCAAAATCTTTTTTGTCGGCATACCACTTGGAGCGCCAGTCGCGGTTCAAGGCAATACGAAGGCCGATTGGATTGGTCTTTTGTCCCATAATATAAAATTAGCTAAGATCTGAAACGACGATTTTGACGTGGCATGTGCGCTTGAGGATGGGCCCAGCAGAACCACGCGCCTTGGGAATGAACCGCTTCATGGTAGGCCCCTGCCCAGCAACGGCCACTTTAACAATCAATGATTCGGGCTTGGCATTGGCGTTGTGTTCAGCATTGGCAATCGCACTCTTGAGAGTTTTAGCAACGATACGTGCGGATTTGCGAGGCACCGCCCCTAGAACAGCAACAGCCTGAAGGGCATTCATACCCTGAATCTGCCGAGCGACCTCACGCATTTTCTGCGCAGACATACGGACGTTTTTGGTAATACTCTGAACTTCCATGCGATTACTTGGTTACTTTGGCTGTGTGAGCGCCATGGCCCTTGAATGTTCTAGTGAGAGCAAATTCACCTAATTTGTGTCCTACCATGTTCTCTGTAATGAAGACCGTTTCGAAAGTACGGCCATTGTGAACATTGATGGTGTGGCCCACGAGTTCTGGTGTGACAGTAGAACGCCTAGACCAAGTCTTGATAGGCTTCTTTTTGCCACTTTCATTCATCTGATCGACCTTCTTCTGAAGGCTCTGATCGACATAAAAACCTTTTTTAATTGAACGTGCCATGATGAAAATTACTTAACTTTATTGGGGCGACCGTCTCGTCGAACCAGAATGAATTTGTTGGAAGTTTTGTACTTTGCTCGGGTTTTGTACCCTTTGGCCAAAAGTCCCCAAGGGGAGACCAGATGTTGCCGCCCTCCACCACTTTTGGATTTACCATTGCCACCTCCATTCGGGTGGTCTACGGGGTTCCGGCAAACACCTCGGGTCATCGGGCGTCTCCCGCGGTGTCGATTACGACCGGCACTTCCAATGATGATATTTTCGTGCTCAGTGTTGCCCACTTGGCCGATAGTTGCCATGCATTTAGCGTGAATTTTTCGAATTTCTCCGGATGGCAGTTTGATTTGAGCATAGTCACCTTCACTCGACATTACGGTAGCAAAGCTTCCGGCGGATCGAGCAATCTGTCCGCCTCGTCCAGGAGTCAACTCAATACTATAAACCGAAGAACCCGCAGGAACACGGGAGAGCGGCATGGCGTTACCAACGCTAGCAGGAGCCTGATCACCACTCATTACCTTGTCTCCTACTTTCAGCCCGACAGGCGCCACGATATAGCGTTTTTCCCCATCGGTATACTGCAATAGGGCCAAACGAGCACTGCGCATCGGATCGTACTCCAGCGCGATAACCTCTGCTTCGATGCCTGTTTTGTTGCGGCGAAAATCCACTGTGCGAATCTTCTGCTTGTGGCCTCCCCCAATGGCACGGGCAGTGATACGGCCATAACAGTTGCGGCCACCGGTTTTCTTCTTGGTTTTTACTAACCTCTTCTCAGGCTTCTTTTTCGTTAAATTCGAAAAATCCGCTACCGCTTGCCAGCGCTGCGTGGGCGTGAGGGGTCTATAAGTTTTAACGGCCATGATTTCCCTTTAAATGAATTCTTTAAACGCGTCAGACGAGTTCGATTTTGTCTCCTTTGGCCAGCTTGACAATAGCCTTTTTCCAATGGTTTGAACGACCGGCTTGCTTGGTGCGCTGGCGACGCTTCTTGCCATGAACACTCAACGTATTCACACGGATTACCTTCACCTTGAACAATTCTTCGACGGCATCACGGATCTGAAATTTATTGGCCCGAGTGTCTGCCACCACCGTGTACTGATCAAACTCACTTTGAGCGGATCCTTTTTCGGTCAGTCGCACCGTTTTGATAATGTCGTATGCTTTCATCGTTGGACTCCTTGTCTAACTGAGCCTGGACTCAAGTCCACTGAGTGCATCCTTGGTTAGGATGAGGCAATCGAACTTAAGAGTGTCGTAAGTGTTGAGTGACGCACTAGTAGTCACATCCACGTAAGGGATGTTGCGTGCCGAAAGCTGTGCATTGGCGTTCACCTCACCAGTCACGATGAGGGCCGTACCATCCACTTTGAGTTGATCTAGAAGACGGATGACCTGCTTGGTTTTTGGCTGATCCATCTGAACCTGATCGACGACCAAAACCTCTCCTGCCTTGAAACGTTCGCTCAAGGCTTTGCGCAATGCCAGCTTGCGGGTCTTCTTGTTGATATCTTTTCGAAAACTGCGCGGACGTGGGCCAAAAACGACACCACCACCTCGCCATATGGGGGACTGCTTGGAGCCGGCACGAGCGCGACCGGTTCCTTTTTGCCTCCAAGGCTTCTTACCTGTTCCAGCGACTTCCGAACGTGTCTTGGCACAAGCGGTTCCACTGCGCTGGGAAGCGCGATATGCGACCACGGCATCGTGGACGGCCTGCAGGCCCTTGGAATCATCATCGAAGGAATCAAAGTTAATCTCCAATTCCTCAACAGAATCTCCTTTAATATTTTGAACGTTTACTTTCATGCGTTAGCTCCCCTCGCGATGTTCAATCCTTTTTGGAGGGCTTTTTCTTAGCCCCACGGATGACGACATAATCGCCATCGGCGCCAGGAATGGCACCATGGACGAGCAATAAATTATCTTCTCCCAAAACCTCAACAACTTTGAGATTCTGGACAGTTCGCCGGCGCTGGCCCATGTGGCCAGGCATTTTTTTGCCTTTAGCGACCCAACCCGGAGTCGAACCCCAGCTGATGGCACCCGGACGGCGTTTCCAACCTTTGGCGCCGTGGGTTGCACGACCACCACCAAAATTCCAACGCTTCATGACGCCTTGAAAACCTCTGCCCTTGGTCGTTCCAATGACATCAACAAAATCCCCAGCGCTGAAACAGTCTTCCAGCTTAACCACATCTCCGGACTTCACATCAAGAGCGAAATCACGGAATTCACGAATTCTTTTGAACCCCGTTGTCTTGTGTTTGGTGTAATGCCCAAGCTTTGGCTTGCTCAGCCGCTGGTCCTTTTGTGGATCAAAAGCCAGTTGAACCGCACTGTAACCATCGCTTTCGGGTGTCTTGCACTGAACCACGTGATTGGGACCACACTCGACTACAGTGACATGCAAGGCACTGCCGTCACTGGCATATACCCTTGTCTGTCCCAATTTTTTACCAAGTAATCCTACCATGATCGTCTCCTTCGCTTAAATCTTGATGGTGATGTCCACACCGGCTGGCAGGTTCAGTTTCTTGAGCTCATCCACGGTTTTGGCCGTAGGCTCAAGGATATCCAGCAGGCGCTTGTGGGTGCGCTGCTCGAAAGTTTCATGGGATTTTTTATCCACGTGCGGTGAGCGAGTCACCGTAAAACGCTCGATGCGAGTGGGAAGAGGTATGGGCCCAGCCACGCGAGCACCTGAGCGCTTTACAGTTTCCACAATTTCCAATGCGGACTGATCGATCACTCGATGGTCATACGCCTTAAGACGAATTCTAATACGTTGTCCTGCCATAAATATAAAGAACGATTGATTTAAATAATTTAATTCCGGTTCACCATCATCGGCGACACCGTTTCCAACATGGTATTCAAAATTTGTGATGGCACCGGATCAAACCGACATGGTTCCATCGAATAAGATGCCCTTCCTTTGGACAGTGATCGGGCGGCTGTTGCATAACCAAACATTTCGGCCAGCGGCACTTCCGCACTGATCAATGTCATTTGAGGTTTGGCATCGATACTCACTATTTTGCCTCTCCTCCGATTCAAATCTCCAAGAATGTCTCCCTGATATTCATCTGGGGTAGTCACCTCTACCTTCATTAAAGGTTCCAACAAAGTAAGCGATGCTCTCTCCGCTGCCTCCTTAAATGCGAAAATTCCAGCCATCTTGTAAGCTAGTTCAGTGGCATCGACCTCATGAAAACTTCCGTCAAAAACTTCAACTGCGAGGTCTACCATGGGATAGTTGGCCAACACACCTCCGGCGATGGCCTCCTGAATCCCAGCGATGACGTGGGGAAGAAATTCTTTTGGGATCACTCCCCCCACAATCTGGCTCTCCACCGATATTCCCTTCCCACGTTCCAGAGGCCTTATGCGCACCTTCGCATGACCATATTGACCCCGACCACCTGACTGCCGGATAAATTTACCTTCTCCTTCGGCCGCCTGGGTGATGGTCTCACGGTAAGCAATTTGAGGCGCTCCGGCATTGGCTCCAACTTTAAACTCCCGCAACAAACGATCACGAATGATCTCCAAATGAAGCTCACCCATCCCTGCAATAATCAATTGCCCCGTTTCTTCGTTGGTATAACAACGAAAGGTCGGATCCTCCTCCGACAACCGTTGCAATCCTTCAGAAAGCTTTTCCCGATCCGCTTTGGTCTTAGGCTCAATGGCCATGGAAATCACTGGTTCCGGAAAAGTCGGAGGCTCCAAACTGACCTGCAAACCTTGCTGGGAGAGCGTATCTCCCGTAGTGACTTGCCTCACACCTACAATGGCGGCAATATCTCCGGAATAAACAGCCTCGCAATCAGTGCGCTTGTCGGCCTGAATCATCAGAAGACGACTGGCTCTCTCTCGCTTGCCTGTTCGCGTATTCAAAAGAGTATCTCCTTTTTTCAAAGTCCCACGATACACTCGAATAAAAACAAGCTTACCCACAAAAGGGTCTGTCCAGAGCTTGAAGGCGAGACCACAAAAGGACCCGCCATCATCCGCACTGACCTCCAACTGGCAGTCTTTGGTCAAATCGTGAGCCTGAGCTGCAGGCACTTCTACCGGCGATGGCAGATAATCGATCACTGCATCGACTACGGCATGAACCCCCTTGTTTTTGAAAGCAGAGCCTCCCAAGACAGGAACAAATTCAAGTTGACAGGTCAAACGCCTGATGGCCGCCTTGAGGATCGATGGCTCAACTGGCTTTTCTTCCAGGACCAACTCCATGATCTCGTCATCCTTTTCAGCTACTGCATCCAGAAGTTCCATGTAAGCCGCCTCAGCACGCTCTTTCTGATCACCTGACAAGCCGACCACCTGATGGTTCAAGCCTGAAGGATCCGCTTCATCATAAACCACAGCCTTTTGGCTGATCACGTCGATCACTCCTTGAAGATGATCCTCTGCGCCCAAAGGAAGAACCACAGGGAAAGCATAGGCTCCAAGCTTCTCGCGCATCTCACTGACTACATAGTCGAAATCAGCCCCTGTTCGATCCATTTTGTTCACAAACGCGATGCGCGGAACACAATACTTGGTGGCCTGCCTCCAGACCGTTTCGGATTGTGGCTGAACGCCAGCCACACCACAAAACAAAGCGACAGCTCCATCAAGGACTCTCATGGACCGCTCCACCTCGGCGGTAAAGTCCACATGCCCTGGGGTATCGATGATGTTGATGCGATGGGGAATGTCCGGATAGGACTTGAAAAGACCATCTTTGGCCTGTTTCCAGAAACAGGTAATGGCCGCTGAGGTAATGGTGATGCCTCTTTCTTTTTCTTGAGACATCCAGTCCGTCACGGTGTTCCCGTCGTGGACTTCTCCCATTTTGTGAATCAACCCTGTGTAAAACAGGATACGCTCAGTGGTCGTTGTCTTACCTGCGTCGATGTGCGCGGCGATGCCAATGTTGCGAGTACGTTCCAGTGAATACTCCCTGTCTGGGGCATTCAACGCAGACCGCTCTTCTGTGACAGCTACACTCATCAAAGATTCGAATTAAACAAAGAACAAAAAAACCCAGAGTGTTGAACAAACCACACGGGGATTGAAAAAAACCTCGCCTTACCAGCGAAAATGAGCAAAGGCCTTATTGGCCTGTGCCATTTTGTGTACCTCATCCCGACGACGGATTGAGGCACCTTGCCCTTGATAGGCATCCATGATTTCGTTGGCCAAAGCCTCCGGCATGGGCACACCCTTTCGGGAATTAGCAAACTTCACAATCCACCGGATCGCCAAAGCCTGCTGACGTTCGGCAGGCACCTCCATGGGCACCTGGTAAGTCGCGCCGCCAACACGGCGAGGCTTTACTTCCAGACGAGGTTTAGCATTGTCAACGGCCCTCTGTAGCAAATCCAAGGGGCTGCTTGAGGGGTTTTTCTCGCCAAGATTGTCCATGGCTCCATAAACCACCTTCTGAGCGATGCTTTTTTTACCCTCCAACATTAAAATGCTGACCAATCGAGCAACTAATGTGCTCCCATATTTAGGGTCTGCGACTACCTTACGTTTTACAGCTCTGCGACGTCTGGACATAAAAATCTAAAGTTGATGGCTCTACTTCTGAGGCTTGGGTCGCTTGACGCCGTACTTCGAGCGGCTGACACGTCGCTTTTCAACTCCATTGGAGTCCAAGGCACCTCGCACCACGTGATAACGCACACCTGGCAAATCTTTCACACGACCACCACGCACCAAAACAATGCTGTGCTCCTGGAGATTATGGCCCTCATCAGGAATGTAAGCGATCACCTCATAGCCATTGGTGAGGCGCACTTTGGCGACCTTACGCATGGCAGAGTTGGGCTTCTTTGGAGTACGAGTCATGACCTGGACACACACACCCCGCCGAAAAGGACAATTCTCCAAGGCAGGAGAAGTGGATTTCACCTGGATTTTCTGGCGTCCCTTTCGGACTAACTGATTAATTGTTGGCATTTGTTATCGTCTAAAAATTTTCTCGGGCATAGCCCTCATTTCTTGGGAAATGGAGCGGAGATTATCTGCAAAGGGCATTCGCCTTGCAAGAGATAATTTAAATAATCTTCATTATTTTTTTCCAATCTCAGCCGGCAACAGGTTCGTCGATTTCTTCGATGATATCCTCCTCTAATTCGGGAGCTTCCACCAAAGGTTTCACCTTGATATTACGATGCTTGGGGTAACCCGTACCTGCAGGGATGATGTGTCCCATAATCACATTTTCCTTGAAACCCCTGAGGTAATCGACCTTGCCCATCGTGGCAGCATCAGTCAAAACGCGAGTGGTGTCCTGGAAAGAGGCAGCACTGAGGAAACTTTCGGTCTCGAGTGAAGCCTTGGTGATGCCCAGTAACACAGGGCTAGCATCCGCTGGCTGGCCTCCCATTTCTTCGACTCGATGATTTTCACGTTCAAAAATACTTTTCTCAACCTGCTCACCCCACAAGAATATCGTATCCCCAGGCTCGGTCACTCGGACCTTGCGAAGCATTTGCCGAACGATGATTTCGATATGCTTGTCGTTAATGGTCACCCCCTGTAGCCGGTAGACCTCCTGAACCTCATTGACCAAATGCGCCTGCAGTTCCTGCGGCCCACAAACCTCGAGGATTTCATGCGGTACCACAGGCCCTTCGGTGAGCTGCTGGCCTTTTTTGACATAATCCCCCTTGAAGACGATGACCTGCTTGGCAATCGGGATCAGATGCTCCTCCTCCGTTCCGGAATCGGGATCTCGGATGATGATGCAACGTTTGCCACGAACACTGGGACCAAAATCCACCACGCCATCCATTTTGGCGATTTCAGCAGCATCCTTGGGACGCCGCGCTTCGAAAAGTTCCGCTACACGAGGTAAACCACCTGTAATATCCTTGGTTTTACTGGTTTTGCGCGGAGTCTTGGCCATCAAGGCACCCGCAGGAATTTTTGCACCTTCTTGGACCACGATATGGGCTCCTGAGGGAATGGGATAATTGGCGATCACTTCTCCATTTTTCGATTCCAATACCATCACCTGAGGATGAAGGTCCTCTTTGTGATCGATGACCACCATAGCCTCTTGGCCCGTCGCTTCATCCACTTCTTGCTTCATGGTGACCCCTTCGATGATGTCATGGAATTTCACAACTCCGGCTCGCTCGGTGAGAATCGGAACATTGTAAGGATCCCATTGAACAAAGGTTTGTCCTTTTTTAACTTTCCCCCCATCAGTTACGAGGATCACTGAACCAATGATGATGTTGTGCTCTTCAAGCTCCCTTCCGTCCTCATCCAACAGTCGAATGGAGCCATTCTTGTTCAGCACGATATTGTTACCGTCCTCAAGCTCAACACAGCGCAGGTCACTGTAGACCACGGTGGCTTCAAATTTGGATTTAATTTGAGGCTGCTTAAAAATCTGCGAAGCCGTTCCACCAATATGGAAGGTGCGCATGGTGAGCTGAGTGCCCGGTTCACCAATCGATTGGGCAGCGATGATACCGACAGCTTCCCCTTGCTTGACCAACTTGCCGGTTGCCAGATTGCGACCGTAACACATGGCGCAGAGACCCACGTTGGATTCACACGTGAGAACCGAACGGATTTTGACTCTCTCAATACCTGCCGAATCGACGGACTTGGCTTTGACTTCGTCAATTTCGTCATTGGCAGCGACGATCACATTCTTCACGTCACTGGGATCTACAATGTCCTCACATGAGACACGACCCACTAGGCGCTCGCTCAGTTTGACCACTTCATCTTCACCCTCATAGATAGCTGAAACCCAGATACCATTGCTGGTCTCGCAATCCTGCTCGCGCACAATGACATCCTGCGCGACGTCCACCAGCTTACGTGTCATATAACCTGAGTCGGCAGTTTTCAAAGCCGTATCTGCAAGCCCCTTACGCGCACCGTGGGTGGAAATAAAGTATTCGAGGACAGTCAGTCCTTCACGGAAATTGGAGAGAATTGGCTTTTCGATAATATCTCCAGATGGTTTTGCCATCAAACCACGGATACCCGCCAACTGACGGACCTGCTGGCGATTACCACGGGCACCGGAGTCGACCATCAGATAGACAGGATTGAATTCATCCTTTGCCTGATTGGCTTGCAACGTGCGCAGCATCACATTGGAGATCTGGTCTGTGCAATGAGTCCAGATATCGATAATTTTGTTATACCGTTCGCCAGGTGTGATCACACCGCGGCGATACTGGTTTTCCACTTCGGAAATCTGTTCCTGGGCTGAACCTATTTCCTGATCTTTTTCCACAGGGATGATCATGTCATCGATCCCAATGGAGACACCCGCCTTGGTAGCTTCACGAAAGCCAAGTTCTTTGAGCCGGTCAAGAGTCCGTACCGTTTCCTGATGACCGCAGACCTTGTAACAATTCCAAATCAGATCGCCAATTTGGCCCTTCCCGATAGGACGGTTGGGAAAGCCCAATTCTGTAGGCCAGATTTCACTGAACACCACTCTACCGACAGTGGTTTCGATCACTTTCTTGTCTTTGTCACCGTAAACGGTATCCTGGCCATGGTCCGGATTCAGCAGAAGCACCCTCGAATGAGTGTTTAGTTCGCCGTCATCAAAGGCGAAAATCACTTCTTCCTTTGTACCGAAGAAACTCAGGCGTTGACCCTTCTTTTTTTGTTCACGCGGCTCCGCAGTCAGGTAGTAGCATCCCAAGGTGATATCCTGGGTAGGAGTCATTATGGGCTTACCACTGGATGGGCTGAAAATATTGTTGGGAGCCATCATCAACAATCTGGCTTCCATTTGTGCCTCGACAGACAAAGGCACATGAACCGCCATTTGGTCACCATCGAAGTCCGCGTTGTAAGCAGTACAAACCAATGGATGCACACGAATAGCCTCACCCTCGATCAATACGGGCTCAAATGCCTGAATGGAAAGTCGGTGCAACGTAGGCGCACGATTCAGTAACACAGGATGCCCCATCGTGACCTCTTCGAGAATATCCCATACCTCCGGCGACTGCCGCTCAATCATCTTCTTTGCCGATCGGACGGTATGGACATAACCCAACTCTTTGAGGCGTCGAATGATGAATGGTTCGAAAAGAACCAAGGCCATTTTCTTGGGCAAACCGCACTGGTTGAGTTTCAGTTCGGGACCAATGACGATCACAGATCGTCCAGAATAATCCACACGCTTACCCAGTAGATTCTGTCTGAATCGCCCGCTCTTGCCTTTAAGCATGTCGCTTAATGATTTGAGCGGACGGTTTCCGGCTCCGGTGACCGCACGTCCATGCCGCCCGTTGTCAAACAAGGCATCCACCGCTTCC
>CACEMW010000069.1:0-11020 GCA_902560705.1 uncultured Verrucomicrobiota bacterium | reverse complement strand
GATTCGGTTCAGCCCTTTTTGGCTGAGAGCTTCCCTGCGGGAACTTTTCAGGGCAAGAAAGTCCTGCTGATCGTCCCCGACAGCACCAGAACCGCCCCGCTGGGCTGGATGTTTCAGACCCTTTTCAAACTGCATGCCAAAAGTGCTGCAGCCATGGACGTCATGATTGCCCTTGGCACGCATCAGCCCATGAGCGAGGAAGCCATCTGTCAACGTCTGGAAATCAGCCTTGAAGAGAGAAAAAGCACCTATGCATCCGTTTCTTTCTTCAATCATAAGTGGGATCGCCCTGAAGCGCTCAAAGAAATTGGTGTGATAACCAAAGAAGAAATCCTCGCCATGACCAAAGGACGGTTTAGCATGGATGTGCCGGTCCGCGTGAACAAAAAACTATATGAATACGATCAAATTTTGATCGTAGGTCCTGTGTTTCCCCACGAGGTAGTCGGTTTTTCAGGTGGCAACAAATACCTCTTTCCTGGAGTCAGCGGCCCAGAGGTTCTCAACTTTTTCCATTGGCTGGCAGCCATCATCACCAACCCAAAAATCATCGGACACAAGTGGACGGCGGTCAGAAAAGTCATCGATCGGGCCGGAGCGGCGGTGACCATCCCCAAGCAAGCCCTTTGCATGGTGGTCACCCAACAGGGGCTCAAGGGCCTATTCACCGGCACCCCGGAATCTGCATGGGATGAGGCGGCCGATCTTTCAGCGCAGACCCACATCGAATACCGTGAGAAACCCTATCATACCGTCCTTTCCTGCGCTCCCGCGATGTATGACGAACTTTGGGTGGGAGGGAAGTGTATGTACAAGCTGGAACCCGTGCTGGCCGATGACGGCGAATTGATCATCTACGCGCCTCACATTAAGGAAATCAGTTTGACTCATGGCAAACTGATTCATCAGATTGGTTATCACTGCCGCGATTATTTTGTCCAGCAGTGGGATCAATTCAAGGATTTGCCTTGGGGCATTCTGGCTCATTCGACTCACGTGAGGGGAATTGGTCAATGGGTGGATGGCCGTGAAATTCCTCGGGTAAAGGTGACTCTGGCAACAGGTATCCCTAAGACCGTATGTCGAGAAATCAATCTCGGTTACCGAAACCCGGAATCCATGAATCCAGCGGATTATGCCAATCAAGAAGCCGAGGGGATCTTGATGGTTCCCAAAGCTGGAGAAACCTTGTTCCAACTCAACCATCCGCCTCAATGGGCCAGACCGGATGCCTGAGACCGATCGTTGCCTTGGAACCTCATCAAGGCATTCTCAGGCAACTTTGGAATTGATCCATGAGTCTCAGGTGTTAATTTTCTCGAACCCCATCCATACGGTCCAAGGGGACCCGAAGTGCGTGGTGTGGATCGCGTCAAGAACTTAGACAAAAGCAGTCAAAAACCAGAAGAATCCTTATGAGTAACCCATCCCTAAAGCTTCACAATGCCATGTGGCCTGGCCTGGTTGGCAAAGGCACCGAAGAAGGTCAGGAACCTCCCATCAGCCTGGAACACATGCTGGATCTCACCGCAGCAGCAGAGGTAAACGGACAAAAATTTGATGGAATCGATTACTTTCTCTTTCTACCACATACCGATCCCAGCGCGAGTGATGACGATCTCAAAGCAATTGCCGATTTGATTCAATCCAAGGGCTTTGATATCGGCTCGCTGGTTGCGCCTGTTTGGCCCGGAACCGTTGGAGATTCAGCTATGGGAACCGATGAGCAACAGGCCAAGTTTCTGGATGCTGTCAAAATGGCCTGCCGGGTAGCCCGCACTTTCAACGATCATGGGGCCCGAAAACGAGGTGTGATTCGGATCGACTCAGCTGAATTCGGGGTCAACACCTGGAAGGAGGATCCTGCAAAGAACACGGCTCGGATTGTCGACACCTTCAAGAAGGCGGCTCAAATTGCCAAGGACCATGGGGAGCGGCTGGCTGCTGAAGGCGAAATTTGCTGGGCTGGCATGCATTCCTGGAAGAACATGCTCGACTTGCTGGAAGGAGTTGGAATGCCCGAGACCCTTGGGTTCCAGGCCGATCTCGCCCACACCTACCTTTATCTGATGGGTTACAATGCACCCGAGCATGCCCTGCTTCAGCCAGGTTACAGTGACGAGGCCTTTTATGCAGCCTACGAGCAGATGACCGACAAGCTACGACCCTGGACCATCGACTTTCACGTGGCTCAAAACGATGGGGAGGTTCATGGAGCCGGATCCCATGACAAGACCGGCAAGCACTGTCGAGCAGACGATCCAAACGGCAAGTTGGACATCACTCGATGTGCCAGCTACTGGCTCAAGGATTCCCAAAGCCGGGGCATCGAGCACATCTGCTGGGACGGATGCATGTTTCCCAATGCCGTTCTGGAAGATGGCAGCACCTGGAACACCATCCTGGATGCCATGATCAAGGTAAGAGACGCGCACTGATCGGTCTCGGGAATCCTTCAGCATTCAAACATTCTAATTGAGAAAAATATGAGCGACAAAGAACAATTGAATATCGGATTGGTTGGGTATGGCTTCATGGGGCGCACCCACTCCAACGGTTACAAACGGGTCAATGATTTCTTCGGAGACCTTGCCTATCGCCCAGTACTCAAGGCCATTTGTGGCAGAAATGGCGAGCGTACGAAGGCTTTTGCCAGCCAGTGGGGATACGAGAGCACCGAGTCTGACTGGAAGGCGCTGATCGCCAGGGACGATATTGATGCCATCGACATCTGCACACCCAATGACAGTCACGCTGCCATCGCGATCGCAGCCGCAGAAGCGGGAAAAATGGTTCTTTGCGAAAAACCTCTGGCGCGTACTACCGAAGAGTCTCTTCCGATGGTTGAGGCCGTTGAAAAAGCAGGCGTTGCCAACACCGTCTGGTACAACTACCGCCGCATTCCTGCCGTTACCCTGGCAAAGCAGATCATCGACTCAGGAGAACTCGGCAAAGTATTTCACTATCGAGCCAACTTTCTTCAGGACTGGACCATCAGTGAAGAACTGCCTCAGGGCGGAGAGGGTTTGTGGCGCCTGGATGCAGCCGCAGCCGGATCGGGTGTGACAGGTGATCTTCTGGCCCACTGTATTGATACTGCCATCTGGCTCAATGGTGGGATTCAGGATGTCTCTGCCGTCACCGAGACCTTCATCAAGGAAAGGGTGCACACTGCCACCGGAGAGAAACAGGCGGTCACAATCGATGATGCCTGTATTTTCCACTGCCACTTCAACAACGGATCTCTCGGCCTTTTTGAATCCACCCGCTATGCCCGGGGTCACAAGGCTCTCTACACCCTCGAGATCAATGGTGAAAATGCTTCCATCCGATGGGACCTCCACGACCTCAATCGCTTGGAGTTTTTTGATCACAGTGATGAAGGCAAGCTCCGCGGGTGGCGCAGCATTCATATCACTGATGGAGACCATCCCTACCTCGACAAATGGTGGGTTCCAGGCCTCTGCATTGGTTACGAACACACCTTTGTCCATCAGGTTGCTGATTTCCTCGCCTCGCTGACCAGTGGTGAACCGTGCCACCCCACTTTCCGCGATGCTCTGGAAACGGCCAAAGTCTGCGATGCGGTCTTGGCATCGGCAGCCAGTAGAGAGTGGAAAAATGTCTGAGAAAAGCTGATTCGAATAAAACCTTTAAAACAAAGTCTAAAAAATGATGAAAAGAACCATGTGCCTTTCTCTAGCTGCGCTGTTTTTCAGCAGCTTGATCACTTCCGCTGCCGAAAAAGTGGATTTGAGTAAGCTTCCGGCACCTTCTGACAAGACCATCGATTTTGTTAAGGACCTCAAGCCCGTTCTGGAAAAATCGTGCTTTGGTTGCCATGGAGCCAAACCTAGAGCTAAAGCCAAATATTTCATGAACAACCGCAAGAAAAGCATTGTAGGAGGCAGTAGCAAGGAGAAGGCTATCCAGGTTGGAAAGGCAGACCAAAGCCCTTTCCTTCACTTTACTGCAGATTTGGTGGAAGAAATGGAAATGCCCCCTCTGGGCAAGCGGGACCGCTACCCAAAATTAACCAAAGATCAAATCGCCATGGTCCGTGCCTGGATCGATCAGGGTGCCAAATGGCCTGAGGGGGTCGAGCTCAAAGCGGTACCTTGAGCGTCCCTTGAAAAGCTTAGAGAAGTCTTATATCAACCATCTTAAAACAAGACCTGGCCGCTTCCCAAGGGGAGCGGCTCTTTTTGTAATATCCAACAAGTTCAGAATGTGTCCCGTCTTCCAGGATGTTGAAGTATGACATCAGAAAGACCCGCCTGCCGATCGAATCCTGCGTTTGCTTTAGTAAGGTATGGGACTCGGCACATGAGATACCATATCATGATTCCACACTTTGCCTCATACACTCCGTTTCATCACCTATCGTCGAAAGACTGTCAAAAAGGCGCAAAGATTGGATCTTTTCTTCAGGGTCTTTTTGCCATAGTTTTTCTGCCTTCGGGCCCAAACATTTGGGTCCAGAGATAAGATTTCTGAATGTAAGAGCATGCCCAACGTGTATATCAAAACTTACGGGTGCCAGATGAACGAGCGCGACTCCGAAGCCGTGGCAGCACAATTGACTGCCAAGGGCTACACCATGGTGCCTTCGGAACATCAGGCCGATGTCGTGCTCCTGAACACCTGTAGCGTCCGCGATCAGGCAGAGCAAAAAGCGATGGGAAAAATGCGAAATATTGCCGTCACCCTAAAACGGGATCGACCCAACGTGGTGTTGGGCTACATGGGCTGCATGGCGCAGAACAGAGGTCAGGCATTGGTGGATCAGTTGCCGGATGTCGACCTTGTCATTGGAACTCAGAAATTTCACCACGCTCCCGAATATGTGGATCGTTTGCTCGCAGGAAAGGATCGCAGAATCGTGGATACTAGCGAGGAGAAGGGCAGTGAGGCCACCATCAAGGAGCATTTGCTCCATGGTGCCAGCGAGCGAGCTGCCGTCAGCGCCTTTGTCAGCATCATGCAGGGCTGCAATCAATACTGCACCTTCTGCATCGTCCCCTACACCCGAGGCAAGGAGAGGAGTCGATCGATTGAAGATATTGTTCAGGAATGTCGTCAACTGGTGAGTAGAGGCGTCCGTGAAATCACACTTCTCGGGCAAATCGTCAACAGCTACGGGAAGCGGGAAATCGGTGTCAAAGATGGCAAGTCGGCCTTTGTTCAGCTTCTAGATGCCGTTCATGCCATTGAAGATCTTCAGCGTATTCGTTTTACATCGCCGCATCCCAAAGGCTACGGAGATGATCTCATCGAAGCTTATCAAAGACTTCCCAAGCTCTGCCCTAGCGCCCATATTCCCGTCCAGAGTGGCAGCAACCGAATTCTCAAACGAATGCATCGCGTCTACACTCGGGAACGCTTCTTGGAAATCATCGGTAAGTTGAGGGCAGTCAATCCTCACATGGGTATCACCACTGATATCATCGTGGGATTCCCTGGTGAGACCGAAGATGATTTCCAAGAGACCTTTTCCCTTGCTGAAGAGGTTGCCTTTGACAATGCCTTTGTCTTCAAATATTCCCAACGCACAGGAACCCCGGCCAGTGAAATGGACGGTCAAGTGCCGAAGGAGATCATCGAACGACGACACGCCGAACTTTTGCAACGCATTTCAGCACTGGGCCATGAAAAATATCATCGATTGGTGGGACAGGAAGTTGAAATCCTGGTGGAAGGCCCCAGTCGTCGCAACCCGGCTCGGCTCGAAGGTCGCACAGGGTGCAATAAAATCGTTGTTTTTGAAGGAAGTTCCGGCCGGTTCAAAGGTCAGATTTTAAGATTACGCGTAGATCGCGTTGGTTCCTTCACCCTTTATGGAGACCCTGCCATTTTGAACCTTTCCGAAACGGCCGCCCTCACTTAAGGTAACTATTAAATCGATACGCATGTCTCTGCCGCAACTGTCCATTTTACTGGCAACTCCGATCGCTTTATTGGCTCTTTATGGTCTGATACGGTCTGAAGAGTTCAGGAGCCATCTTACGGCTTTTGCTCGCTCCAACTCATGGGGTTACCTCCTTATGGGAATCTCGACAGTATGGTTTCTTTACCTGGTCAAAATCGAAGATATTTCTGATTTTGAGTCCTACAAGCGATTTATGATGTTTGGGTTCGCTGGTATCGGCATTGGGACCACCTTTTTCGTGCGAGACCTTCTTGCGGCACGAGGCGCAGCAGTGCTCATGCTTCTGGTTGCCAAACTCATGGTCGAGACGGCGCGGTGGGTTGATACCGACGCTCGCCTTGCCATCATCGTGTGGGCTTATGTCATGGTCATAGCCGGCATGTGGTTTACCATTTCTCCTTGGCGACTGAGGGATTTCCTCTTTTGGTTGTCCAAGAGTGATCGTCGGTTGAAGGGAGCTCTCTGTCTTCTGTTGATCTGGAGCGGCTTTATTCTCGTCCTTGCTTTCAGTCTCTACCGTACGGCCTCGGCATCGGCGTGAAGCACTTGAAAGGAAAAATCCTTGTCATCAGAGGGGGAGCCATTGGCGACTTCATCCTCACCCTGCCGGTGTTTCAACAACTCAGAAAACACTTTCCCCAAGCCCATCTAGAAGTTCTGGGCTATCCGAAGGTCGCACAACTTGCTGTGGAATCTGGCTGGGCTGATGCCTGCAAGTCTATTGAGTCTCCAGGGCTGGTGCGCTTTTTTGCCCCACGGGGCCCCACACCACCGGATTGGCTTCATTATTTCAGCCAATTCGACATCATAATCAGCTACCTGTTTGACCCCGATCAGTTATTCCAGACAAATATTCAGCAAGCAGGTTCCCATCATTATATTCAGGGACCCCATCGCCCGGATGACAACGCCCGCCTACATGCCATCGATTCCTTACTTCAACCCTTAGAGAAATTAGCCATATATGATGTGGGCATGATTCCTGATTTAAGTCGTTTGGCCCGGGGTCAAACCTCAGCTGAAGAATCCATGATCCACATTGCGATTCACCCGGGGAGCGGAAGTTCGAGCAAGAACTGGCCCTTGGAGCGCTGGACGCATTGGTGCCAAGCCATGTGCAAGGATTCACACTATCATTTCATGATCCTTGCAGGAGAGGCGGACCGCGAGGCAGGCGAAACACTGGTCAGGCATTTGCCAGACCATTGTCGAACGCTACACATGAACGCTCCCCTTCCCTCCGTGGCTCGAGCCATTGCCGATAGCCGACTCTTTGTCGGACATGATTCGGGGATCAGTCACCTGGCGGCCGCTCTAGGAGTGCCCTCGCTGGTGCTTTGGGGACCTACCAACCTAGAAGTGTGGCAACCCCGAGGCAAGCACGTGACGGTCATCGAATCGGATCAGGGCCTTGGAGGCATCACATCCCATCAAGTCAGCCGGGAAGCCCACCGACTGATGGATGGACGATCTTGAATTCGAGGGAGTTCTCAGACACCTGCGGCAAGTGGCACATCATGGTAGGCGAGGGCCCATTCCTTCATGTACAGCACTTGTGAAGGAACCACACGGTAGAGGATGAATTCTGGATTGTCCAAAGTTCCGAGATATTTGCGCAAGAGAGGATGGGAATCCCAGATGGATTGAATCGTCGTCCTGTCGGTGACCCTCTCAGCCAACCCGCTGATCCGCACCTGATCATGATGGGTGGACATGTAGCAAAGCTCCACGTATGGATTGGCCTCGATTTGTCGCGTTTTCTGATACATGCGCAAATTGGCAATGTAGACCACAAACCCATCCACACGGACCGGGGAGACAGGCCTGACTTTTGGGCACTTTCCATCCATGGTTGCCAAGAACGGAAATTTGGCGTCCTCCATGACTTGTTTTGCCACTTGGATGAGGGCCGCATCACTCATGTGTTCATCAGCTGGCTGGTTCATCCGGACCAGAGTAAGGGAAGTATCACTTCATCGGCAAGGTCGGGGTATACTTGCAGACTGCTTGCGCCGCGCATTCCCGTGAAGATTGGTAAAAACAAAGCCTTCAACCAGAGAGGTCATCGAAAAATCTTGCTAACGTATGGAAGCCTCGGGCAGGAGCTGTTGCCGGGCTTTCTTAATGTTTTTTCCAATGCGCCCCTTGAGCTCTCCGTAGGCTGGGAGAAGGACCTGATTGAGTGATTCAGAAGCTAGATCGATGTGTCCCATCGCCAAGTGAACTCTAGCCAGATGCAAATGAACTCCCTGCTTCTCAAGATCACCGGGGGCAATGGAAAGAGCATAATTCCAAGCAGCCAGTGCCGCTTCAGGTCGGGCCATCTTTGAGGGAATCTCCAGGGTACGGATCCCGTAGTAGGTTTGAGCGATATCCTCGGCCAGATCAAAGTTTTTGGGTTCTTTTTTTTGGGCGACTCCATAAAGAGCCAGTGCTTTGTCAAAAACCTCCTCTTCCTGAATATCGTAATGCTCTCTGGCATCCTTCCGATAAAGATACACCGTGGTGCCGAAATTATGGTAATAGACAGCTGCCTCGGGATTGAGGGTGATGGCCATTTCATAGCATTCAAATGCCTTATTCACGGGGCCCATGTGACCGTAGTGGTTTCCCAGATTGTTCCAGGCAGGGGCATTTTGAGGATCCAACTCGGTCGCACGAATCAGATGTGGACGAGCCTCCATTTCATCTCCCCGATCGGTAAGGAAACTGGCAAAAGCCAGGCGCACTCCCACGTGTCTGGGATACTTTTGAATAAATTCCTCGTAGGCCTTCTTGAGCGGCTTGAGGCGCTGTTCAATGCGGGCAGGCAAGGTAATGGAGGAACCATCCTGTTGTTGCAGAGACTCCTCCCCTGCTTGACGAATCCATGCATCGATTTCATCCATGGCATCCTCATCCATGATAAGGAGTGCTTCATACTCTTGTTTCACTGGATCCACTTTTTCTGGCGAATTTGCCGGTTGGCTTTTTTCCGAAGGGGCGTTCACAACGTCTTGGGAAGCGGTTTGGGAGAGAAGTTCCCACCATCCAAAAAACAGGAGTAGCATCGTGAGGCCGAATCTTAAACCGTCAGCAGCAGAGTCTGACAGCCATCTGTAATGCATTGGCCTCATGAGTCACCAGTCTTTCTAGTGTAAACACTCCAGCAATTCCCTGGCTTTGGAGCTGAATTCCACCAGTTTGCGATGGTCACTTTCAGGCGCATAGCGGGCGTGGTTGCAGGCGTTAAAGAGTTCTCTCAAAAGTTCATGGTGTGGTGCAGAAAGTTGTTCCGCCAGCCTGGGGTGGTCGACAACATCCTCTGTGATGGAGGCCGCGGGCATATCGAGCACTTGTCCAAGACGTTCCTGAATCATCCGAAAGAGGTATTCAAAAAAAGAATTTCCATTCCCTTTCTGAGCCAAGGATTCCAACTGAGGATACTGCTGCTTGAGCCATTGATCCACTTGCCGCTTTCGTTGCTTTACTGGATTCTTTGTCTGCGAATCGCGCCACTTCGCACCCAAAGCCAGCATCCCTAACAAAACAACAGGGATCGTCTGTACCCAGTAAAAAACTGTATTAAACGCCCATGGTTGAGTAAATACCACGCTCGAGCCAAGAAAGGGCTTGATAGGAACAATATCCTTCGCCTTGGGCTTGGGAAGTCCGGTTTCAGTGATCCTCTCTACCGGAGCACTGGAAACAGATGGCGCCTGGGGATTGGGAGACACTTTGAGAGCCGTGGCAGGATGCTCGATCGTTTGATAGGTCCCTTCCATCGGGTTGAAATAAGAGAAAACAAGGGGCGGCAAGACATCCATTTCGCTATTTTGAGGAATGACCACCTGCTCAAAGAAACGAGAACCTTTCAACCCCGACGGATCGGAAGCCTCGGTGTGGGCATTGGGCGGATAGGTTTTAAAGTCTGTCCAATGATCGATAGAGGGCATTTGAATCGCCTCTAAAGAGCCTTCTCCGAATATGCGGATCTTCACCGTCAAGGGGTCTCCTACTTTCAAATTCATGGGTGAGGCCTCAACTTGCATTTGATAGTTCCCTATCGCGCCGCCAAAATCAGCAGGTCGGCCTTCGGTAGGCAGGGGCATGATGTTCAAGCTTTCAGCCGGCGCACTCAACACGACTTCCCGACGTGTTCCCTGGTCAAAAAAAGGAGTCAAAAAAACTTCTGGAACGACCGTTTTGTCGAAAAACGAGACTCACCGGCCAACTGAAGGGCCCTAAGGTCAAAAGGCCATTTCGGACCGAGCGAGCCACATAATCGAGGCTGTTGACATTATAGGTGCGATTACCAACCACTTTACGAGTAGAACGTAAGTTGTCAGAAATCCGTTGAATCACCAGGCCATCCACTTCGATATCAGGTGCCTGATTGACGGTAGCATTGAGCTCAAGCAGATCGACCGAAAAGGTAAAAGGCTCCCCCTCGTAGAAGGTCTTTCTGGGAAGGTTAAGTTGGATGAAAGCAAACTCGTCATAATTGATGCCTTTGGAGACTCGCAACTGAACCGAAGGCGTTTGAATTGGATTCCCTCCCACGACGACCTCGATTGGAGGAATCAAAAAGACGCCTTCGCTTTGCGCAACCAGTCTCCATTGATAAATCAATGTGCGATACTGCTGCATTCTACCATTGATGATTTGCGTTTTGGAGCTACTGCTTTGGCCCATGTATTCGCTCTGGAGTCCCTGTATAGATGGAAACTCAGGCAAAGCATCGGCTTTCCCGTTAACCACCTGCAATTGATACACCGTCGATTCACCAGCAGGAACGGGGTTCACGGTCAAACCAGCACCCAGTTGAGCAGCTCCGGCCGAAAGGCTTGAAAGGCCGAAGACCCATAGGATCCCGAGGTGCAGAGTAATTCGACGCATCGTGGCAAACAACAAGGCCATCTGTGAAATATGATGAAAGAGCAAATCAGGCATGTTGCAAATCGAACGTCGTTATCACCAATCTTTGAACACTGAGCTTGCCGGTGGCTTAGCCGGTCGAAAAATCAGGGGTCTTGCTTCATCTTTTTGAGATTCTAGAAGCTGCATGGCCTGTTCCGGAGTCATTTGAGCGGTCAATGGAGCAGAAGGCTC
>CACEMW010000068.1:0-11496 GCA_902560705.1 uncultured Verrucomicrobiota bacterium | reverse complement strand
GCACTCGGGGGAAACTCAGTCTTCGGGCTATCTCCTCGATACCCTTTCAATCTTTTTACAACCCTTGAACCATCCTGCTAGGGTGTTGAACTTTAGTAGAATACTGACGCAAGACATCTCCGCCCCGGCATCGGAGGAATTAGTCGTTGCCAAGGAGTGCTTTGCGACTAAAATAATCACTTAATCTTTGACTTTATTGGATCGTAGAAAAGATATGAAACTATTTCGTCGTCCTTCATCGATGAGCATTGGATCTGTTCGAGGCTTCTTCCAACGTGGCTTTACGCTCATTGAGCTCCTTGTGGTGATTGCCATTATCGCCATCCTGGCCGGCATGCTCTTGCCTGCCCTTTCCAAGGCTAAGGAAAAGGGTAAACGCGTCAAATGCCTGAACAACTTGCGCCAGCTTGGAATTGCGATGACTATTTATGCGGACGACAACAACGATGTATTGCTCAAGGCGCGTCACAATTCGGTTCAAATATCCCTTAATCCTCCAGAGCGGGAAGCTGCAGCAAGTGTTGGACTAACCATCGGCACCAATAACGCTGTCTCCAAGATCTGGACTTGTCCAAATCGACCCAGTTTTCCCACTTTCGAACCCTCCTTTCCACAATGGAATATTGGATACCAGTATTTTGGCGGGATCGAGGAATGGACCAATCCTTTGGGTCGATTCAAATCAAGAAGTCCCGTGAAACACTCCACTTCCCAACCTGGCTGGGTGCTCGCAGCAGATGCTGTTTTAAAGATCGACAATGACTGGGGTGGGGGACGTGCCGAAGCTTTTAAGAACATGCCGCCTCACCGCAACCAGCAAGGGTTGCCAGAGGGGGGAAACGAACTGTTCATGGATGGGTCCGCGCGGTGGATCAACTTTGATCGTATGCTTTTCATTCATAGTTGGAGCACAGGGGGAGCACGGAATGCCTACTTTTGGCAGGATGATCTTGGGGATCTGGCTCAAAAAGACTTAAAGCCATTGCGAGCTAGGTATTGACCAAGGGGTTCTTGGGTTATCAGGGATTTAGACTGGCACTACTTTTTGCCTGAGGTCTATGGAGCAACAACGCAGTAGTGATCGTGTAGCACTTTGATGTCTTCTTTTCTGCGCCAGACTTCCGAAGGTTGAATTGAATCGAAACAATTCAAATGCCACCCGGGGCTATTGTTTACAAAGCCCTTGAGTATTGGGCTCTATAAGTTTTCAAATCTTGTGAAAATCTGAAAGATGACCTGAGAAATGAAGTTAGAAGTAGAAGATCTCCGTTGAGGAGAATAAGCGCTGAATGATTTTTGAGGTTCAGGCGAGCTGGTAGGCTATGTCAACAAACTCGTTAACGACGCACGACTTTTTTCACACCCAAAGAGTTACTTCATTTAGCTTGTGGACATGGTGCCTACCAGCCTGCCTAATAGATACGATAGGCCGGATGGCTCGCGGGTGCCAGTTCTACTTATTCACAACTTATTCACATTCATGTGGTATTCATTTTAAGAATATCAAATTAACCCTGAGTCGATAAATCTAGGCACTTTGTCAAGTAGGGTAGCAATTGTTTCTTTCGGGAAACGATGCCTGGTAAATCAAAAACCCCTGGCCTTCTCTGCTTGTATTGGATTTGTTTGAGAATTCCTTTTTCTCCAACGATCAAAAGCAGGGAAGACTGCCTCACAACATCCGTCACAAGCAAAGCACTCATGGTGTGATTCCCCTCTTGTCGGTAATTGTGAAGAGCTTTGGCAAGTGTCTCTTTTTGTTCCCAGAATGTTTCAAAACCGATTTCCTCAATTTGGGCTACACTGAAAGTGCCTCCTTCCTCTTCATAAACCTTGCAGTCATTGACAATGGCTTTCTCCGGATAGCCCTTCTTCAAAACCGATCCGGACTGAAACAAGTTCTCAGTAAATGATGTCGCCTCAATGCCAGTCAATGCCTCGAGGTGTTTGAGCATCCTCGCGTCGAGATCTGTAGCGGTGGGCGAAGTCAGGTTAAGGGTATCAGAGATGATTCCTGAAAGTAGCAACCCTCCTATTTCCTTGGGGATCTCAACGTCATGCTGCAGGAACATTTCCGTGATGATCGTGCACGTACTGCCCACGGGACGATTAATGAAAAGGATCGGTTGTTGGGTTGTCATGGAACCTATTCGGTGATGATCAACAATTTCGATAATCTCGACTTGATCCGCTCCTTCGACTGCCTGTGAGAGTTCATTATGGTCGACCAAAATCAGTTGTCGATTCACTGGCTTGACAAAATCCGTTTTGGAGAGAATCCCAACCATGCGTTGATGCGCGTCCTGAACTGGGAAAGCCTGAAATTGGGAAGAAATGGCCAAATTCTGGATGCGTGCCAGTGGTTCGTCCTCATTGAAGTGTAGGAAGTGCTCATTCCTGAGGTGCTTTACCGGGATAGCTGCTCGGCAAAGCGTAGCGGTGGTTGTCGAATCGTGTTCTGAGCGAAGAATGGAAACACCTTTTGAGAGAGCTAGTTCACGAATGGCATGGCTGACACTCAGACCGCCCGTCACCACCATCACCCGAATCTGATGATCAATGGCAACCCGCTGAATATCCTCCCTGTCTCCAACCACCAGCAGAAGCCTGTTGGGGTCATATTGCCTCAGCCGCTGCTCAAAAGAATCCAACTTCATGGCACCGATCATCAGGGTCAATTCTTCCTCTTGATCTGGGCGGAGCAAGGATGCGGTGCTGGATTTGAGCGTTCTAGCCAATTGCTCAAGAGTGCATCGAATTTTGCGGGTTTCACGCAGGCGAGATGGAGGAGGAGAAAAGAACCTGCTCATCTTGAAAACGGACACCAGGCCTTGACAGGAAAGGTCACCGTCCACGATGGGAAGCGTTCGGATATTGAATTGATCCATGATTTCCAAGGCTTCGCAGGCACTGGTTTCAGGTGCTACCTGGATCACTTGAGGCTGCATGACATCGCGTACTCTGGGTCGCACATCAGCCACGAACCGCGGAGGGGCTACCCCGAATTTTCTCAGGACAAACTCTATCCGATCATTGATGTCTCCGCATCTGGCAGCGATGGCATTTGGCATACCTATTTGCCCTTTGAAGTGAGCATAGGCAATGGCAGAGCAAATGCTGTCCATGTCTGGGTTGCGATGTCCGATGATGAGTAACTCTTTCACTTTTTATCCCAAAAGGTGTCGGATGCCCTGGTTCACCTTTTGTCTGTAGCAGTTGCAACAGGAAGTGTTTGAAAAACGCATTCCAGGATGCAGTAGTTGGCAATCCAGTGATTATAGTTTACCATAGGCTTAGAATGAGTCACGCCACCAATTCCATCAAGTTGAGCAGGGATTGTGCATCGGTTCGGATCCCTTCCGGTGAAGCCCATCAGCTTGCTTCCGGCACTGAAGTTTTTCTCTCCCAGGATTTGGGAGGAAGTTTCACAGTACGCACTGACCAAGGTCTTTTTCGCATTGAGGCCAAGGACGGGGATGCCTTGGGGCGTGCGAATGAGGATGCTTCTGGTCACCCTCAGTCTGAAGCTGATCAGGATGGGCCCTTCAGTGAAGCTTTGGCCTGGGAGGCCCTGCGCACCTGTTTTGATCCCGAAATACCGGTGAACATCGTCGATTTGGGCCTTATCTATGACATGCGATCCGAAGCAAGGCAAGATGGCCTCCAAAGGGTTGAAGTCAAGATGACACTCACAGCTCCCGGATGCGGTATGGGGCCTGTCATCGCTGGAGATGCGCAAGAGAAACTTCTCAATGTGCCAGGAGTGGGAGAGGCGACTGTTGAGATCGTCTGGGATCCACCCTGGCATCAATCCATGATTACCCCTGAGGGTAAAAAAGCTTTGGGCCTTTGAGTGTTGCGGTAAAAAGTCTTTTCAAGAAGCCTTGAGAGCGATATTTTCCGCTCTCCGGTCCACCAGTGGGCCGCTCTCGGGACTTCGAGTGTCTTCCCTGACCCCAATTCAGACCATGCATCTTGAAGAGGCTTGGATGCGTTTCTGAAGTGCTTGTTTGGGAAGCGCCGCGGTCCCTTTGAATTTGAGGCTTAGGATGGATACGACAATCAGATGAAAAGTTACGACATTGCAGTCATTGGAGGTGATGGAACTGGGCCAGAGGTGGTTCGAGAATCTATCAAGGTTTTGGATGCGGCAGGCGCCAAATTTGGTTTTAAGCTCAACTACACCGATTTTGATTTCGGTGGAGACCGCTTCATTCGAACCAACGAGGCTTTGCCTGATAGCGCTGCTGACGACCTGAGGCAATTTCCTGCCATTTTATTGGGAGCCATTGGGCACCCTGATGTGAAGCCGGGCATTCTGGAAAAGGGTATTTTGCTGCGGTTGAGATTCGAACTGGAACAATATATCAACCTAAGGCCCGTCAAACTTTACGATGAGCGTTTTTGCCCCCTGAAGGACAAGAAACCAGAGCATGTTGACTTCGTGGTGGTCCGAGAAAATAACGAGGGCCTCTACACCGGTTCCGGAGGGTTCGTCTTTAAAAACACCCCCAATGAGGTGGCGATTCAGGAAAGCGTGAATACTCGCCGTGGTGTGGAACGATGCCTTCGCTATGCTTTTGATTACACCCAGCGACGCAACAAAGATAACAAATTAACCTTGTGCGGTAAGACCAACGTTTTGACCTTTGCTTTCGACCTTTGGGAGCGTGCCTTCCACGAAATAGGACAAAAAGACTTCCCGGACATCACGCGTGATTATGCCCACGTGGATGCCACCACCATGTGGTTTGTCAAAAACCCCGAGTGGTTTGATGTGATTGTCACCGACAACATGTTCGGAGACATCATCACCGACCTTGGTGCCATGGTGCAGGGCGGGATGGGGATTGCGGCAGGCGGAAACATCAATCCTGAAGGTACCAGCATGTTTGAGCCAATCGGCGGAAGTGCTCCCAAATACACGGGGCAAAATGTCATCAATCCTCTGGCTGCCATTTGTGCCGGACAAATGATGCTGGATCATCTGGGTGAGCGCGAGGCGGCCGCTGCCATCGAAAAAACGGTCATTCGGGTGACCAACGAGAATATCAAGGATCTTGGAGCAGGCCGCATGGGCTATTCGACTTCCGAAGTTGGGGATCTTGTTGCCAGCAGTCTCTGAGCCAGGTGGTGACCCCATCTGACGCGAGCTTCTCCTACGCATTCTATACAAGCCGAAGAACGATCGTTCTTCGGCTTTTTATGTTAACCCTTTTTTTACTTTTTCGCTCTTTTTGTGGAGGCGATCAGGCCTCGGAGCTGGTTATGTGCACTGGGCATGGCGCATTGACTCAGCTCGCTCCTGGAGACCCATTTGTATTCAGCATTTGGTTCAAAGGCTTTGGGGACCTTTACCCTGAAGCAATAGAGGGTGTAACGATACCGCGTAATGCTGTGCCGTATGCAGATCCACGGGGTAGGGGTTTGCCCAATGAGTCCGAGGCGGGCTTTGAGGATCCTGCCCACTGCGGTAGCTGTGGGCTCGCATGGTTTCTTGTTGGATTCCAGAGGGTGACTGAAAAATTCCCAAAGGCCCCCGTTGACATCCTCTACCTTCTGTTGGGTTAAGAGTACCTTTGTTCCGCACTCAATCAAAATGACCACTCGAGCTCGCTGGATGCTGGCCTCGCGCTTGGGTTTATTGGGCAAATGGGAGACCGTATCGGCATTCAGGGCACCACACGATGATGAAATCGGACAGGCATCGCACTTGGCGAGTTTTCCGGGAAGGCATATCAGGGCCCCTAACTCCATGATCGATTGATTCAAGTGACTGCAAGCGTTTCTGGGTCGCGGTTTGAGCCCATGAGCTGCACGGACCCACTCATCTGCTGTTTTCCATAGTTGAGCGGTGATGCGAGGTTTCTTGATGTTACCTGTCACATACCCATGCCGGCTTAGGACTCGAATCACATTGCCATCGAGGATGGGTCTGGGCTGATCCATGGCAATGCTGGCGATTGCGCCCGCAGTGTAGGGGCCGATACCTGGTAATTTTAAAATGGCATTATGTTCGGTGGGGAATTGAGCCTGGTGATGGTGAACCAATTCATGAGCCGCTTCCATGATCCTTCGTGCTCGACGGTAATAACCAAGACCTTCCCAGCATTTGAGGACGGATGCCTCGCTTGCCTTGGCCAGGCTTGAGAGATCAGGGAAATGATCCATCCATCGATTCCAATAGGGGATCACCGTGGCGACCTGTGTTTGCTGCAGCATGATTTCGGATATCCAGATAGCATACGGATCTCTTGTCTCGCGCCAGGGAAGCGGGCGGGCATTTTGGCGATACCACGCAAGCAGGGGGCGGATAACCGATTCGTTAAGGGTGAGATTTGCCTTTTGCGTTTTGCCCATTTACCTTTTGGCTTGGATGGAGCCCAAAGCCAAAACGAGCTATAGCTGCAAACTGACCGCTGAGCAAGGCGATCAGCTTCGGCAACTGCTCGATTCCAAAGGATACAGTTTTCGAGAGATTCCTCATGCGCTTTTTGCTGCTCAACAGGAGAAACTCAACGTGGTTTTTTACCACACAGGAAAACTGGTTGTGCAAGGTAAGGAGACTGAGTCCTTCGTGAAGTTCTTATTGGAGCCTGAAATCCTTGGAGAAGCACGAATGGGATATGAGCATGTTCTCGATCCAACCCTCTTGGATCCAAGGATCGGTATTGATGAAAGTGGGAAAGGGGATTATTTCGGGCCGTTATGTGTGGCTGGTGTATACGTGAATGCATCGATCATTCCCCTTTTTGAGGACGCTGGCCTCATGGACTCCAAAAAAATATCCAGTGATCGACGCATTGCGCAACTTGCGGAGATGATTCGCAAAACCCCCGGATGCTATTACACCGTCATCCCTATTGGCCCTGAAGCTTACAATCGCCTGCATTTGAAGATGCGGACCGTCAATGCCCTCCTTGCCTGGGGGCATGCACGAGCGATTGAGAATCTGATGGAGCGGAAGAATTTGATGAATCCCCCGCCGGTGCGGGCCATCAGTGATCAGTTTGCGCGCTCGAAATCCACTATTACTCGTGCTCTGATGACTAAAGGCCGCGAGATAAAGCTGGTTCAAAGGCATAAGGCAGAGGAGGATATAGCTGTAGCAGCAGCTTCCATCTTGGCCCGAGATGCTTTTGTTAGCAGTTTGGAAGACTTGGGAGAGCAAATTGGATTTCAACTACCAAAAGGAGCGGGCCCTAGGGTCATTGAAGTTGCAAAAAAAATCGTTCAAAATGTTGGCAAACAAAAGTTAGCAACTTATTCAAAGCTTCACTTCAAGACTACTCAAGCAGTTCAATAATCAGCGCAGCTTGCTTTGCCTAAGCCAAGTTTGGCACCCTCTTTGAAATTGTTTCTTCAAAGAAGGTATCCTTCAAAAAAGTTGTTTCGTTAAGTGGCTTATTTGCAAAGGCTCGCAACTACGAGTCCTCGTATTTGTGGCAACGAAACCACAGAGATACACACTTTTTCTTGATTTTTTATGTTTTATGCGCAATCTGCCCAGACCTCATTGCGCTTCAACCAGCGATTGGCTTGGGACACTGTTTGTCTCGGGGGTTGGTGTGTTGATGCTCATGATGGTTTGATCAAAACCAAGTCAAGCATATGAAAAACCGCTTATTGACGCTCCTTCTGGGTTGTCTGTGCAGTATTGCTCAGGCCCAGTTAAGCGATGTAACACAACCGGGCGACACCATTGTCGCCACATCGGGCAACAGCCCGGGTTCGGAAGGCGTGACCAACGCCATTGACAATGCAGACACCAAGTATCTGAACTTTGACATCACCGACACCGGTTTTACGGTGACCCCCTCCATTGGGTTGACGGTCGTTAAAGGTCTATCACTGACCTCTGCAAATGACGCTCCTGACCGTGATCCAACAACCTATTTGTTGGAAGGTTCATACGATGGAGAAAACTTCGTTGAGATTTCTTCGGGCGATGTTGCCGGTTTTCCGACCCGCTTTCACACGAACTACGTCTTCTTCGATAACGCTGTTCCTTTCTCCACTTACCGACTGATTTTCCCCACAGTCGGTGGCAGTAGCTGCTGTATGCAGATTGCAGAAGTAGAGTTTCTTGGAGCTTCAGCTCCGGGAGATGTGACCCAGCCTGGCGATGCCGTGGTGGCCACTTCCGGAAACAGTCCTGGTTCTGAAGGTGTGGGCAACGCGATCGACAACGCTGACACGAAGTATCTGAATTTTGACATCACCGACACCGGTTTCACCGTCAGCCCTTCCGTTGGGATGACTCTGGTAACTGGATTGTCCCTCAAATCGGCCAATGATGCACCTGACCGTGATCCAACAACCTATTTGTTGGAGGGTTCATACGATGGAGAAAACTTCGTTGAGATTTCTTCGGGTGATGTTGCCGGTTTTCCGACCCGCTTTCACACGAACTACGTCTTCTTCGATAACTCTGTCCCTTTCTCCACTTACCGACTGATTTTCCCCACAGTCGGTGGCAGTAGCTGCTGTATGCAGATCGCTGAAGTAGAATTCCTCGGAACCCAGGCACCTGGTGATGTGACCCAGCCTGGTGACGAAATCATTGCGACCTCCGATAACAGCCCCGGCTCTGAGGGTGTGACTAACGCCATTGATAATGCAGATACAAAGTATCTCAACTTTGATATCAGCAACACTGGCTTTACTGTTTTTCCTTCGGTCGGTCTAACAATCGTTAATGGTATTTCGCTAAAAGCAGCCAATGATGCTCCTGATCGTGACCCGATTACCTATCTATTGGAGGGAACTTATGACGGTGAAAACTTTACCGAAATTTCCTCAGGTGACGTGTCGGACATGCCTAACCGCTTTGATAGCACCTATGTTTATTTCGATAATAGTGTGGCTTTCAGCGGTTATCGCCTGATTTTCCCTACTGTTGACGGGAGTAGTTGCTGTATGCAGATCGCTGAGGTCGAGTTCCTGGGAGTTCAGCTCCCTGGTGACGCTACCCAGCCCGGAGACGCCATCGTTGCTACCTCCGATAACAGTCCTGGTTCTGAAGGCGTCGGCAATGCCATTGACAACGCCGATACCAAGTATCTGAACTTTGATATTAGCAACACAGGTTTCACGGTCACACCTTCGGTTGGCTTGACTGAAATTATTGGTATGTCTCTCAAGTCTGCCAACGATGCACCTGATCGTGACCCTATAACTTACTTGCTGGAGGGTTCCTACGATGGCGAAAACTTCACTGAGGTTTCCTCTGGTGATGTGGCCGGGTTCCCAACCCGTTTCCACACCAATTACATCTTCTTCGACAATAGCACCCCTTATCTGACCTACCGATTGCTCTTCCCCACTGTCGGTGGCAGCTCATGCTGTATGCAGATCGCTGAGGTCGAATTGTTCCCTCGCCCAGGCGGCAGTTGTGCAGATTACAACGCTGTTTCTGAAGGTCTAATTACTCAGCATCCTTCGGATACTCCAGTTTTGGCTGGCTCCACCGCTGCGATCAATGTGATCCCCTCTGGCCCTTGGAACGTTCAATGGCTCAAGAAAGCCCCAGGTGAAGAAGCTTTCGTTGAAGTGGATGGCGGAACCAGTGCCACGCTCGAAGTTAAGAATGCTTCTGCGGACATGGATGGAACCGTCTTCCAAGCCCGCGTCTCTACTTCCGATTGTGATGCTCAACTTTCTGAAGAAATTACACTGAGCATCTTCACTCCTTCAGCTACTACCAGTGTTGGCTTCAGCTTCCGTGGCAGTGGAGCAAATGGTGCTCCAACTGACATGGCCGGCGATGATATCGCTGGTGCCCATGCTCAGGCTTACTGGAACAACCTTGATGGTGGTTCTGGTGATTCTGGTGCGGGCGTGTATGATCCAGAAATAGAAGCCTCGGAAGGCACTGCAACGGATAGCAATAATGAAGCTACCAACGTGGGCCTTGAATTCACCACCAGTGGAACTTGGGGTGCTGGAAGCCGCACTTCCAGCGGTACCGGGCGCATGCTCAATGGTTATGTGCGAACCTTCGGAAGTTACGAAAACGAGGACCCCGCAGAATTGGTTGTCTATGGACTTCCTGCTGGAACACACTCCCTGCTCGTCTACACCGTTCAGGCGCCTCTTGAGTTCTACGACTTGGACATCGAGGTTGAAGATGCCAATGGCACTCATAAACGCTTTAGCCGTCCTCAGAACTCCGATGAGTTCAATCCATCGCCAAACTGGGTGGTGGTGACTGCGGAAAGTGCTTCCGATCGCTCCATTGGTAACATGTTGCGTTTCGATAACCTCAAACCCGCTAACGGAGAGGTCATTATCCGTGGATTCACACCTTCCGGTCAAAACGTCGGTCCAGGTGTTAATGGTATCCAGGTGTTGTTGAACACTGACAACGTGGATTCCTTGCCTTCCATTACCGCCAACCCTGAATCCACCAACGGTGTAGTCGGCGGCGGTCTGGAACTCAATGTGGGTGTTTCGGGCGACAACTTGCTGATCCAATGGTACCGGAACGGCCAAGCCATCGATGGAGCCAACAGTGCTAGTTTCATCATTGGTGAGCTTACTGCAGATGATGCAGGAGCCTACTCTGTTGGCGTCAGCAATGGTGCTGGTCGCATAGCAAGTAAGAACGCTGTCGTGGACGTGCTCAGCTCCAGCGCGATCTCTGAAGGTTTAGTTGCTCACTTGCCGTTCGATGGAAATGCCAATGACGCAGCTGGTGGTTCCAACGGTCAAGCCAAGAACGGTGCCGGATTCGGTAGCGGAAAGATTGGTCAAGCCGTTGAGTTAGATGGAACCGATGATTGGGTCTATGTGCCTGATTACGCAAAGGTTTCTGAGGCAACTACCGTGTCAGCATGGATCAACTCCTCTGATGGTTTCTTCGGGCCGATCGTTCGTAACTGGGTTCAGGAGTTGGGTGATGGCCGTTTCGGTCAGTTCATGATCGACATCCCATTCCCTGACGACGCAGCTAGTCCGCAGGTTGTCGGACGTTTGTCTGTTGGCCCTAACGAACCTGTTGCTAGCTATCCAATAAGCACAAGTGATGGTGGCGCTTGGCATCACATCGCCATGACGGCCAATGGAAGAACCATTACCTTATACTGGGATGGCGAAGCTGTTGCTGCATCCGATTATCTGAACAACATCAATGATCCTTCCTTCTCATGGTTGGCGATTGGTGCGGATGTCGGTCTAGACGTTGATGCAGATGATAACCCTGATGTCTCATCCGAGCCAATGATGCGTGATGGCAGCTACCCATTCCGTGGTAGCATCGATGATGTTGCCATCTGGAGTCGTAGTTTGAGCGCTCCTGAAATCGCTGCGGTTTATGCTGGCGGTAACGCTGGTAACAACGCAGCTTCAGTGGATCCCGTGCTCAGCGCCGAGCCTCATCCTGATGCTCCAAAGCCTGTCACCTTGTTGGCCGAAGGTAGTGCCTCCGAGCCCACCGTGGTGGACTTTGGTACGTTGGATGGAGATGCGAGCTATGTATTCTACTTCACTGCCGTC
>CACEMW010000067.1:0-11541 GCA_902560705.1 uncultured Verrucomicrobiota bacterium | reverse complement strand
CGGTTGACGATGGCTTGTGAAAAATATGGATTGTCTTCGCGCATCATCCAATGCACCCAGGCATTTCTCGGATCCTCGTTGGCTTCATACTTCAATGGACTGCCTCCTGGGGGTGTAGGTTGCATGATTTCTTCGGTCCGGGGGTGCTTGATCTCGCCTCCTGACTCAAAATAAAATGTTTCGGTTCCAGCTGAAATAGGTGGTGAGACCCCTGCGCCCTTTTGTTTGACCGATTGAAAGATGGCAGCTGTTTGGTAAAAGTCTTCCTGACCCCACTTTTCAAATGGGTGATGATGGCATTTGGCGCATTCCAGGCGGACCCCAAGGAACAGCTGGCTGAAGAGGACCGTGCGGTCTTCGGGGGTGCGCTTGTCCCGGTAGATGGAAGCAGGTGTGAAACCATGATTGCGGCCCTCCAGCGTCAGGATGGATCGGACAAACGCATCATAGGGCATGTTTTTTCTGAAGGATTGCCGTATCCATTGGTCGAACATATAGACGCTTTTGATGCCAGCTCGATCCGGGTTGGGGCGCAACAGATCGGTCCATTTGATGGCCCAGTGGTCGCCGATCCAGCGGTGGTTCAGTAGCGATTCGATCCAACGCTCTCGTTTATCCGGTCGGCGATCGGAGAGGAATCGCTCGGTATCTTCCCGCGAGGGAAGCACCCCGGCCGCATCCAGGGTTGTGCGTCGGATAAAAGTGGTGTCAGAGCAGGTTTCCGACGGAAGGTACCCCAGTTCCTGCAAGGTTGGAAATGCTAGCTCATCAATCAGGTTGTAAGGGGGCAGTTGGGCAAATCTGGAGGCCAGTTGACTGCTCTCGTGTTCTCTGGGAACGGTCCATCGGGTTTCATCCAACATGCCTGAAAAGCGAGCGATCATGACGACAGTGCCCTCCCGACCTCCTGTGCTTGCCAAGCCATCCTCCTCCACGATCAGAATGTCCTTGTCGGAACTTTGCCATTCCGCCAGGTGAGAAACATCCCGCATGGAACCATCATCGTAATGGGCTTGCACCATTGAGTGAAACGAGGTGCCCTTTGCGAGTCTGCCGCCCTCAGGGTGAAGGGAAATGTGTGTCAGTAGTGGGTCCTGTTCATTTTGATACCTCATACCCTGGTCAATCCAATCGATGATTTGTTGATGGAAGGGACTTCCCGGATTGAGCACCTTCCCTCCTTCGTGCAGGATTTCCTGTGTGGGTTTGAGCAGGAGAAGGCTGCGCTCTGGCTGAGGGGGGAATATGCGCCGACCTCTACCTTCGTGAACAATCTGGCGGTAATCGGAAGCCGGGTCATAGCCAAAGACTGACAATTCAAAGCCATTCCTGCCACCCGGTTTGGCGTGGCAGGCACCATTGTTGCAACCGGTCTTGGTGAGAATGGGTTGAATGTCGTCCAGGAAACTGAGGGTTGGATCGCTGGGTGCCGGGTGAACTGTGGCCGGTACATGGCCTACGAGGTGTCCGCTGGCGTTGCGCGCTTCCAAAAGGGTGCTGCCTGGTTTCACGGCAAGCCAGGAAGATCCATGCGCACGGAGGCGGGGATCCTCGCTTGATTCCGTCCAAGTCAGCTCTTCGGTATGATCCTGGTGATGGTTCCCAGTGTCACGGCTCCATGCCAGCAGACGCTGCCAGGATTGCCCACTCGTCAATCTGATGGAACTCGGGAAAAACTCGATGTTAGGTGTGGATGATTGCGAACTTTCTTCAGCAAGGACCGTCATGCCAATCAGGAGGGGAAACATACTTCTCAGCAAACCTGTCAACCTTTGGGTGGGTTTCAGGGGGTCCAAAGGGCCTGGAAAGCGTCGAGGCATAATTTCATCATGACGGCAACAGGGCACAATGACAAGCTTGGAAGGTGTTTGTCCTTCAAACTTCACCGCTCTGTTGTTGCTCGAGAATTTTGTCTATGGTGGTGTCGAGCAGTGAAGTGTATTGGTCGACGTCCATCGTACGAGGATCCGGCAACCCTTCGGCCTCATAGAGCCATCCTTTTTGGTAAGGGAATTTAGAGATTGATTGAATGCTCTCCCCTAGGGATGGATTTGCACGCAGAAAATTGCCTTGAATGATGGAGTATAAGTCTGAGATCGCCTTGAAACCTTCGAGCCACCCAATGATTTGGCCATGCCGAAGTGCATCACTAGATTGCACGTCGAATCCCTGATCCACCATCTCGCCAAGCATCCGAGTGGCGAATTTGGTCATGCCGACTCGCCAGTGATTGGGGCTTAATTGCTGGGCCCAAGCATGGGTTGGGCTGTAGCGAAAAGCGACCGGCAAATGCGTGACAAAAGTGGCTCTTTTGTAAAATTTTTTTGCTATTTGGGACTTTTGGCTCAATGGATCTTATTACTAATTGTTTGTGTTGAATTTTCCCAAGAAAAATGCGGTTAATAATGTTTTTATTTGCAAGCTGAGTGTAAGTTTAACCGCACAAACTACAAACGCCAAGTAACTCATTTTTGCATTAAAACTATTTGAACACCTAAGAATCTTAAAACCACCATGCCAACATACGACTATACCTGTAGAAAATGCGGGATCGAATTCGAACAGTTTCAGTCTATGAAAGATGATCCTTTAACCGTTTGTCCTGATAAAGCTTGTAATGGCAAAGTGAAGCGTTCCATCGGATCGGGAGCAGGCTTGATTTTTAAAGGGTCCGGTTTTTACACCACTGATTATCGTAGCGACAGCTACAAAACCGCTGCGAAAAAAGACAAGCCGGCCCCTGCCTCTGATGCAAAAAAATCCAAAACATCCTCCAAACCAAAGAAGAAAAGTTAATGCACTTGGTGCTCCGACAGCCTTTTGGGTGCGGGCTCCTTGGCACTCTGTCCGGGCACTTGCTCACCTTTGCCTTTTGGTCGATCTTGTTCGGGACGCCCAAGCTTGAAATCCAAGGCGAGAGTCTGCAGAGCACGAGTGGACAATTTCTGACCATTTGGGTCAAGGATCGCTTCTATACCCCTGAGTTGACTTCCAATCAGGTGAACCAAGGCTGGGTTGCCTTGACACCTAGCTTGGTTAGTTTGACCGCCGAGCAAGTCAAGACCGGCGTTCTCAAAGTTTTGGGGATTGAGGATCATTGGGCTCAGCGAATCCGCATCCACCTGAGCTCTAAATTGATAGACCAGCAGCCCTTTTTCACCTTGCCGACACGGTTCAGCAACGGTTGGGGGTTTCGTGTGATGCTCTATCCCAAAATCCGCAAAGACCGATGGATTCGCAATTTGGTGCATGTCATTCTTTTGGATCTCATCAATCGTGCCGGCACCGAACGCATGTTCGATCCGCCTGCATGGCTTATTGATGGAGTGTGGCAGGAAATGCTCCAGACCTCTCTGGTTGATCCGTCATTGAGCCTGGAAGATGTGGTTGTCCCCGGGCAGTTTTCAGATCCTGGTATGCGATTTCGCACGTGGGTTTACAATGAAGACGCCACTCACATGGCCAAGTTGACTCTCAAGACCCTAGAGCCTCTTTCCCTGGAATCCTTGATCATGCCCGACTCGTATGATTTCGACGACATTCGTTATCGGCACTCAGCCCATCTCCTGTTTCACGGCCTTCTGACTCAAGTAGAGGGTGTCTCGGGGATGCAACAGTTTCTCCGGGAGATGCCCCGGTTCTTGAATTGGCAGACAACCTTTCATCGCAGCTACCACGCCTCCTTTCCGAATATGCTTCGCCTGGAAAAATGGTGGGCCTTGCAAACAGCTGCGCTGAGTCAGTATAACCCGGTCCGCAGAGCCGACATGCAGCGTAGCCTGGAAATGCTCAAGGGAAGTCTGACACCGCAAGCCAAGCTTGCCGAAAGGGAGGATAAGCTGCCTGTTTACACGAGCGTTTCACTGGAAGGCGTGATGGGACAGTGGGAGGGAGCTGTACGCGATGAACAACTGCGGCAGGTACACCTTCGCCTGATGGAGTTGAAGAACCAGGTTGTGTTCGAATGTGTACCTCTGGTTGAAGACTATGCCCAACTGATTCAAGAATTTCTGGAGCAACTTTCTCGGCTGGGATTTCAATCAACGAAAAAAGGGGCCTTGCCTCTCCGGGAGAGGTCCCTTGTGAATCGAACCCTTGGAAGGCTGGAGCAATTGGAACTCAGGCGATTGCAGATGCTGGATCAGTTCCGTCAGCTGGATGCCAGAAGCGCCGCGGGAAGCGATTTATGAACCTTCACCGTGTGCCCGATAGCTTGCGGATTGCCATTCCTTTTCCTGGCGAGATTCGATGCGTCGGCAACCACGGGAACGATAAACGCTCTCCACTGCGCGGAATTGTTCGATCAGGATGCCAGCGAGAATCAGATACCCCCTGGGCTTGAGCCTTCCGATAAGGGCGGAAACGTGAGCCTTGAGCAAGTCGTGCGTCAGGTTGGCGCAAATTAAATCATACTTTGTCTGGACCACCGGTTTGAGTTGCGTCAAATCACACCGGCTGAAGCTGATTTGAGATGAAACCTGATTCAGATCGGCATTTTCCCTCGAAACCATGATCGAATCTGGATCGTGATCGAATGCCTTGATGGGCTGATATCCCAGGCAAGCGGCCGCAATGGCCAGAATCCCTGAACCCGTGCCGATGTCTAGCATGGAGGCTCGCCGATCCAGGGGCTGAAGTTTTTCCAGGGATTCGAGACAGAATCGAGTCGTGGCGTGTTGGCCGGTTCCAAAACTCAATCCGGGGTCGAGGGTGATGAGCTTCTGCCCCTTTTTGGTTTGCTTCTTGGACCAGCTGGGTTTGATCAAAAGGCGTTTTCCGATTTCAAGAGGTTTGAAGTGGGATTTCCAGGATTTCCTCCAGTCACTCTCCTTGATTTTGCGGCATCGAAATGTGAGTGATGACTTCTCAAGCAGATCCGGGAAGCAGTTTTGAAGGCATGCTTGAATCTCTCGTGATTTACTCAAGTTCCAGGCACTGCGACGGGTGATGAAAGCCGATATTTCTGCCTGATCCGATTCAAGCGGACAATACGACGAGGCGCTTTGGCCCAGGGCCATGACTAGGATCTCCGTGGCGGCTTCTTCCAAAGCGGCTGGAACCTGGAAGCTGACTTGCCAGACCTCTGCCTGGGAATCCCTGGATGCTTTCGAGGGCATGAAGTTTTTCTAGAGAGCTATGAGGATGATCAGGAAGCTGCCCAGGCAATGGCTGTCCGCTGAATCGTCACAAGCTCCTGAATGCCTGACATACCGTAAGCAAGTAATTGCTGCAACGCAGTTTGGTCGAAAGTGCCTTTTTCACCGGTTCCCTGAACTTCGATGAATTGATTTTTATCGGTCATGACGAGATTCATGTCGACCTCTGCATTCACATCTTCCTTGTAATCGAGATCCAGCAGGGGTACGCCATCGACCACCCCCATGCTGACAGCGGCCACTCCGTTGACCAGGGGACTTTTCTTGAGGATGCCGTCCTGCCGCAGTTTTTCGATGGCCAAGGCCAAGGCCACATAGCCGCCCGTGATGGAGGCCGTCCGTGTGCCACCGTCTGCTTGGAGGACGTCGCAATCGACCCAGATGGTGCGAGGACCCAGTTGCTTGAGATCGACTGCAGCCCGGATGGCACGCCCGATGAGGCGCTGGATTTCCTGAGACCGTCCATCGATGCGCCCTTTGGTGGCATCCCTTTGCTTACGGGTTAGAGTGGAGTAGGGAAGCATGGAATATTCCGCGGTGATCCAGCCTCCTTCTTTCTTTTGTTCCTTCATCCAACGGGGGATATTTTCCTCGATGGTGACCCCACAAACTACCCGCGTCTGTCCCCATTCGATCAGGGTGGAGCCTGTCGCATGTGGGGCAATATGATTTTGAAAGCGAATGGGTCTTAGTTGGTCTGGTCCCCGATTCTCAGAGCGAATTCCGGCACTATCTAATGTCATGGCCGGCATCGTGCCAAAGGGCTCATGGGATGGCAATCGGATAGATCCAAGGTTCCTCGAAAAAGGACGCATCCACTCAAGCAACCCGATTCCATGATTGCCATCACCATGCTGTATGCTAATATGATATCTTCCAGAACTCTAAGATGAAAACATCTTGTTCAACCCCATGCCCTGGGCTTCAAGACCTCTGTCTGATCTTTTCCAATCCCGAGGCAAAGGAGGATCAACCGTTGATGAGTGTTTCCGTCCTTTCCCTGTGCCCTTCGATAACCCAATCAAAACCATGAACTCCATGAAAGAAATCCCTACGATCATCAAAGCTTCAAACCTACCTCGCAGGCAGTTTATACGCCATGCGGCCAGCGCTGTGGCTCTCTGGCAGGTGCCAGGGCTGTTTGCCGAGCAGCTTGCTGTGACACCCAGATCGACCGAAGGTCCGTTTTATCCGGATACCCTGCCGCTGGATACCGATAACGACCTGATTGTGGTCAACGATGATACCACTCCGGCGGTAGGAGAGGTCACCTATTTGAGCGGCCGCGTTCTGGATTGCAGCGGTCAAACCGTGCCGAATGCGGTCGTTGAAATTTGGCAATGCGATGCCAAGGGGGTTTACTTCCACTCAGGTAGCGGAGATGCGCTCAAGCGGCGAGACACGCACTTTCAGTGTTTTGGGCGATTTTTGACCGGCAGCTCTGGCGAATACCTGTTTCGTACCATCAAGCCCGTTCCTTACCCCGGGAGGACGCCCCACATCCACCTCAAGGTCAAGCGAGGTGGTAAGGAATTGCTGACCACGCAGTGCTACATCAAGGGGCACCCACAAAACGCCCGAGATAGCCTCTGGAATCGGATGAAAACTCCGGCTCAACGCGACAATGTGACCGTCGACTTTAAGCCCATCCAGGGCGAAGGTTTCGCTCAATGGTCTGCAAGGTTCGATGTGGTCTTGCGACGAACACCATCGGCGTGATGCCCTTTAGCCCTGCTCGCAAAACATGAAAGCGTTGATGCTCCTTAAGAGCATGCAATTCTGCATGTGGATATTCACCCTCCTAAGTTGTCTGACACTTTCTGGCGGTCCATTGGATGAGGCCTACCGACTGGGGCCTGATTCCGTGCCGCAGGAGGGAGTCCCCCAAAAAACCGTGTTGGGTCCTTTGCCCCATGCCAGCCAGGTGTTCCCCAATACGATACGTCATTACTGGGTTTATGTGCCTGCCCAATATGACGGATCCTCTCCGGCACGCCTCATGGTTTTTCAGGACGGTCATGCCTTTGTCGGGTTGGAGGGCGCCTATCGCATGCCCAATGTGTTCGACAATCTTATTTACCGCCGTGAGATTCCAGTCACCATTGGGGTGTTCATCAACCCGGGACGGACACCGGATCAGCAGGAATCCTCAGCGAAAGACTGGGGAGATCGCATCAACAACCGTCCCACCGAATACAATGAGTTGAATGACACCTATGCTCGCATGGTGATCGATGAGCTAATCCCGAATTTGAAGGAGGACTACATGCTTTCGGACAAACCTTAAGACCGTGCCATTGCGGGTGCCAGCTCAGGCGCCATCTGTGCCTTTACCGTGGCCTTGCATCGGCCGGATGCTTTTGGCAAGGTCATCTCCACCATCGGGAGTTTCACGAACATTCGGGGCGGCTACGTCTACCCGGAACTGATTGCTCAACATCCCCAAAAACCCATACGGATCTTTCTTCAGGATGGCCTGAATGACAATCGGGGACGACGGCGAGGAGGCTGCTACGACCCGAAATGGGACTGGTATCAGCAAAACCGAAAAATGGTTACTGCTCTCACCGAGAAGGGATACGACCTGAATTATTGTTGGGGAGTCGGGACGCACTCCAACCGTCAGGGTGGAGCCATGATACCTGAGATGTTGCGGTGGTTGTGGCGAGATTACCTACGTCCTTCGGATGATCCACTCAATGAAAGCAATCGTGGCCTGCTCGAGCCGTAGGACCCTTGTCCTGAAAAAAAAAGCCAGGCATGGGCCTGGCTCCTTGTGTTATCAAAAGTTCTTCTTATTTGATGTCGAGTAGTTCCACATCAAAGACTAGGGTGGCATTGGGTGGGATTACGCCCCCGGCACCCCGCTCGCCGTATCCCAACTTCGAAGGGATGAACAACTTCACCTTGCCGCCTTTACCAATAAGCTGGAGGCCCTCCGTCCAACCGGGAATGACCTGGTTGAGACCAAAAACGATGGGTTCATTGCGTTTGTAGGAACTATCGAATTCAGTTCCGTCCACCAGCTTTCCGCTGTAATGGACTTCCACTCGGTCGGTGGGACTGGGTTTATCATCCGAACCGGGGCGCTCGATGATGTATTGCAACCCACTGGCTGTTTGTTTGACGTTTTCCTCTTTTGCATTTTTGGCAAAAAAGGCCTCTTCTCCTGATATGGCATCACTCACGATTTCTGCTTCCTGTTTTTTGGCTTCTTCGACGGCAGCCTCCAAAGCTGCCATGGAGTATTCTCCCTTGAGGGTCACGGATTTAATCACCACAGGTGTTGCTGGAACCACCTTTCCTCCGGGGTATTTCGGGTCCGTCTTGGTTTCCGTGTCACGGATTTTATCCACATTCTCAATGCCTTCCACGACTTTGCCGAAGACGGCATAAGCAGCGCCGCCTCGGGCTATATCAAGGGAGGCATTGTCGACCACGTTGATGAAAAACTGTGAGGTGGCCGAATCGGGGTCACTGGTGCGAGCCATGGCGATGGTACCACGCAAATTCTTGAGGCCGTTTTTCCACTCGTTCTTGATGGGGGGCATCATGCCGGTGGTTTTCTTGTCGAGATTCTTGTCGAATCCCCCCCCCTGGATCATGAATGTGGGAATGACACGGTGGAAAATCGTGCCGTCATAATATTTCGATTCGGCATATTTGAGGAAATTGTGTGTTGAGATGGGGGCTTTTTCAGCATCCAGCTCCAGGACAATATCTCCCAAGGTGGTTTTCATCGTGACTTGGGGGTTCGCTGCCTGGAGGGTCAGACTCAAGCTGCCGTATACCAAAGCTGCCCAGTAAAATGGGTGGATAGTGAAAAGTTTCATAACAAATCAGATTAACAACTTATGAAAGGAATGCCCCGCGAGCAAGCCCGAAGCTTCCATGAGGCCGTTGCTGTTCACGGATTGAAACACTACAGGGAAGAATCCTTGAATCGATGATGAGGATCATCCTACTTTTTGAGAGCTTGCCTTTGAGGAGAGTGATGGGTGCCTGGTGGTCCCCGGGTTCTTCAAAAACCTTGAGAGGTGGTCAAACCATCTCTGGTGTGTTCGATTCACACCCTCTCCGCCATTTCCCCCAGGAAGGGGGGTTCTTTCCCAAATCTGCGGTGATCGGCATACTCGCTGCGGAAAGGGGAGGGAACCCTGTTTCGGAGATCGCGTTCTCCTTGCGATAACCAACATATAAACATATCACATATGACTAATACTGAGAAAAATTGGGGCGACCTGATTGGCATGTATTGCTCTCAAGGTCAACCTCAGATGCAAGAACGTAAACTCAAGGAGTTCAAGCAGTTACATTTGGGCAAGCTGAGAGAGATCCCCTTCTCACAAACAACCGATCTGGACTTCTTGGAGGTCTTGCAGAACGGTGGGAAATACACGCAGGATACACTGAAGATTCTTCAGAATGCTGCGCTTGATGAGCGTTTAATTACCGTCCCGATATTGCGGAAGAGACGCTGGCCTCCGATAAGGAGAAAGGATAAAAGAGCTATCACTTGGAGCGAACATAGGATGTTGACAACTAACATTCGCCAAGTCCCTTGGGTTCGCTACCTAGAAGTGCTGTGGGAAACAGGTGCATCGCAGGGTGATGCGGCGAATTTTCGACTGGAGGATATTCGAGATGATGTGCTGGAATATCGTCGCCAGAAAACAGGAACCAGAGCGGCGTTCCGTCTCAGCAAAGGGTTCCTTGAAATCGTTCGCGCAACCAGACGAGGCAGAACCACTGGGTTCATTCTTCCTCGTATTCAATCAATATGCAGTAAAGACAGATCGTGGATCTTCCACAAACACTGCAAGCGTCTGGGTGTAGAAGTGGGTGAAAGAGGTGTGAGCCTTCACAGCTACCGATATGCGTGGGCTGAGAGGGCATTTGAGCAAGGAGTGAGTGAGAGACTCGCAAAGATCGGACTTGGACACAACTCCTCGGCAATCCACCATTACTACGCAAAAGGAGCGAGTGTGGTTGCCCCAGTATTGTCTTAACGCTTTCTGCGTTTTGCTGCGCTTACAATCAACCCCTCACCATAACGCCCCTTTAAAAAAGGCGATTTTGTTGCTCTTCGTCAGCAGGGTCATACACCTGATTCTTTAGCGCAAAACGGGCCATCGATGGACACCCCGGGTGGCTCGAAATCAAACCTAGGCCGTCTATTTGTTTTGTTTCCACCTTTGATGAATGCCCAAGCATGCGGTCATGCCCAGGCACGCCCAATGGAAAAAGCGGCCCCATGAAGGGTAGTAAGTTGGTGCCTTCCAGCCAATGGGAATCTGGAATGTCTGAAAGCCTCGTTCGTAGGGGGAAGTTTCGGAAGATAGGGCAATCCCCTGAATTTGCCCTAGAGGGTCGATCCAACAACTGAGGCCGTTGTTGCCACTCCGGACCATGGCAAGGCCTGTTTCAATGCAGCGAAAGGCGGCCAGGTTGGCGTGTTGGAACTGGGCAGCACTTTGCTGGAACCAACCGTCATTGGTAAGGTTGACGAGAAGGGGAGAGGGGCTTTTGATGGCGTCAAGGGATAGAGCAGGCATCACATCTTCGAAACAAATCAGCGGATAAAGAAAGACCTTGGGTTCCTGCATTTCCATGGTAGTGGGCGTCTGGCCCGCTCGATAGCTGCTCTGGATGGGAGACAGGCTCTTGAGCCAGGGCCATCTTTCTGCCCATGGAACATACTCGCCAAACATCACCAGGTGGCGCTTTCGGTATCTCCCCGCCAGCTGGCCATCCGGGCCAACAAGAAAGGCCGCGTTGTAATAGGCTGGGCCGGCCGGAACTTCCGGTAGAACGTCGACATCCGTCGTGTTGAAACACAACCAGGAACCATGTCTTTCAAGTAACTCAAAGGTCGGTTCCAGACTCTGATTGCCTGGGTAAGCACTTTCTGGCCATAAGATGAGATCGGGGTTCGTCTGAAGGGCGGCCTCGGTAAGGTTCTCAAGGACAGTCATTTTTTCAGCGCCTTCCCCTGATTCCCAAATCAGGGTTTGGGGAAACGCAGGCTGGATAGCGGCGACCAGAAAGCGTTGTTCTGGTCTTGTCTCAACGGTTGTACGAATGCGCCAATAGCCATAAAGGTGGCACATGCCAAGAACCACAATGGGAATGAGGACATCCGGTATCCATACCCAGGGTTTTGGAGAGCGAGAACGCAGGCGACAAAGTCCCATACAGGTAGCAAGGGAGAGCCATACCATGACCCAGGAAATCATGGTCACGCCTCCCATGGAGGCTGTTTGGGCCAGAAGCGACCAAGGGCGTTGTGTGCTCCCCAAGATGAGCCAGGGAAATCCCGTGATCAGTGAGGAGACCATCCATTCGGACAGAGCCCAGAGGTTGGCTCCCATCAAGGCGACTACTT
>CACEMW010000066.1:0-11592 GCA_902560705.1 uncultured Verrucomicrobiota bacterium | reverse complement strand
TGTGCAGGAGCCTTTCATTTCCCCAGAGGGTGATCGCATTGCCTATCTGGAAAAGAACAAACTATTGATCCACTCACTTACCAACAATGAACGAACAGTTGTGTCTGTTTTGAAAAGCAATGTCGCTCCCAACCATGGCGGGGGGCTTTGGAAGTCGAATGGAGATCTCATCTTCAACACGGGAGATGAAGGTCTTTACCGAGTCAACCTCAATGGCCATGAGGATGCGGTACTGCTTCTTCCGACGACCCAGAAGGACGATAACTTTCATGAGGCTACTGCTTTACCTGGGCAAAAAGGACTTCTTTTCGTCACTCACCGACGACATCATGCCATTGACACTATAACCCTTTGGAGTGGGGAAACAGGGCGCAAAGACCTCCTGGAACTAACAGGATACAATCTACTTAACCCTACCTACGCCCCGAGCGGACACGTGGTCTTTGCTATCCGAAGTGCGAGCAAATATCTTAAATCAATAGTTTCATCGGTGGGTTCGGTGAAGTAGATGGGTAAAGTTAGTGGTGTTTGGGGAATACTTGAGTTTGCTCCAATAAGAGTTTCATCTAAACCTATCGGCCAATAAGTGATGGATAACAACAGTAATATCGCTCCAGCTAGGCCCCATGTGATGGCACCCTTCATGGCCCTTTGCGGGAACGAGTGCAAGGGGCTCAATTGAGCAGAAGCTTCTTCTAACTCCAAGAGGGTGTCTTCCAGATCCAATTTTGCAGCCCCAATGTCAGGAAGCCGACGTTGGAAGTCCCTCCGAAGGCACTTTTCTAGAAGCCATCGAACTTTTTCAGGTGTCTCTGGCGGAAGGGTTTCCATAGGAATATCTGCCTTCAGGATATTGGAAAGAGTTTCCACGGGGTCCTGTCCTTGAAAAAGGCATTTGCCGGTGAGCATTTCAAAAAGAACACACCCAAAACTCCAGATATCACTCCGTTGATCAAGTGGTCGGCCTCGCGCCTGCTCTGGGCTTAAATAGGGAAGGGTGCCCATGATGACGGAGGTTTGGGTAAGCAAGGACGCGGATGTCTTCTCGGGCAGCGTTTCTTCACCAACAGCGGGTTCGACAGGAAGTCCGTGTAGGTCGGTGATGAGAGCCGAGAGCCCAAAATCCAGCACCTTGATTTCATGCCTTGAATTGATCTTGATGTTTCCAGGTTTGAGGTCCCGGTGCACTATCCCTTTTGCGTGGGCTGCCTCCACGGCATGGCTGATGGAAGCCGCCATTTTTATAGCTTCATCGAGGGGCAAGGGACCCTGTTGCAGTCGTTCTGCCAGGGTATGGCCATCAATGAATTCCATAATGATGGCATGGTCGCAATCCGAATGCTCCACTCCATAGATGCCGGCGATGTTGGGGTGTTCTAGCGAGGCGAGTAATTCAGCCTCCTGCTGAACGTTGTGTTGAAATATTTCTTTTCCGAATCCTTTGTCAGGAATCCACTTGATGGCAACCGGGCGTTTGAGGTGGTTGTCGAGTGCTCGAAACACCTTTCCGCTTATCCCTTCCCCAATCATTTCCTCCAAGGTGTAGTGGGCAATGGTGGCGGGTGCCTCGCATGGTGCTTTCGTCAAGATACCTGCCGGCTCACGGGTTAGAAAAGCCGACTGAGTGGTATGAGCTTTTAAGAGGGAGAGAAGGGGGCCATGAAGGCCCGGTTGCTTTTGCCTCACGGTTTTCAACCACGATTCTCGATCATCGCTATCCAGAGACAGTGCTTGGTCGAAAAACTTCTCAAGCAACGCATGGTCCGATTCTTGTGTCATGAGGCCGCTGTGGAATGCGAAGGGAATTGAAGCCTTCTTGCCAAGTAGGCTCTGCCAAAAGTGACCTTGCGCTGGATGGTGCGCTCAGAGATGCCCGTAGCCGTTGCAATTTCCTGATTGTTCATCCCCATGAAAAATCGCATTTGGAGGATCTTCCCAACTTGGGGGTGGTCTTTTCCCAGTTTTTGAAGCACTTCATGCATCGCAAGAATTTGCGGATCTTCGCAGTCTTCGGCCGTCTGAATTTGTTCGAGCATGTGACTGTCGATGTCTACCATGGGGATTTGCCGTGAGCGCTTTCGGGCCCGATCTACGAGAATGTTGCGCATCACCACCGATGCGTAGGCGAAAAAATGTTCTTTCTCCCGCCAACGGTCTCGGCTTTCGAGACGCAGCCAAGCCAAATGAGCCAGATCGGTTGCCTGGATGGATTGGGAGGGGCCAAACTGTTGCAGTTTGAAGCGGGCCAGCTGCCGAAGCCGCAGATAATCTTCGGGAAGCAGTTGCCCAGTTTTTTCAAGAATCTGAAAGGGCTGTTTTGGCTTCTCTCCCATGTCTTTTGTCCCGATGGGCAATGGAGGGTCCACTGCATCACAGAAGAAGAATGGAAGCTGGCACGCGTCGTGTCGATTACAAATAAGTCATAAGTTTATAATGGTGTTGAGGTTTACTCGGAGCTTTTTGGGGCCAGTTTCGCAGAGATGCGTTTGTGTTCGGTTGATGGCAGTTGGTTGACTCGCCCCTGGGCATCGATCTGGATTCGGATGAAAGTGTAGGTATCTTCGTCGCGTCGAATGTCCATTCCTACATGCGATTCGACCTCTCCACCCTCATTCAGGTTTTCGGCTCGGAAGATGGTCTTGTCTTTGAACAGGGAGCCCTTGTTTTCCCAGTAATCGCCCTTGCTGTTGAGGAAAAGAGTCCTCACTATTTTTTCTTTCTTGTCGTAAAAACGCATTCCGTGAATTTGGTTGCCGTTACTGTGTCTTCCTTGAATTTGAATCATGTTACCCTTCAACTCGGCCTTAAAGGAGATGGTCCATTTGCCGTCGGGGAAGGTGGCTTCCCATGTGCCGAGCTGCCACGCCATGGGTTGCAGGGGGCTGATTAGCTTTTGTGCATCTGCTCTTGTCATGCCAATGAATGGCAGTATGACAAGCAACAGGGATCCGACGGAGGTCCAGAGGCGACAACTGATGTTTTTCCGCAATGTCACACTGATACCCACGACCTGTGGGTGCCAAACACGTCAAAAAAATATTTCCACAAGATGTTGGGCTGAAGGTGAATCCAATTGGTAGCTTTCCGCGTGGCTGAAATCCCTCTTTACAAACAAAGCTGGCTGTCCAAAACATCAACTTGTTTCACCGACATTTCTCCGTAGGGGAGCGATGCTCAGTTGCTTGGCTTATGAACCCAATCTCATCTGAATTTTCTTCTGCCGCAGTGACTCGGGATGATGCCCAGGAACTGGCATCCTTTGGCTACACTCAGCAGCTCCGCCGTACTATGGGGAGTTTTTCCAGTTTTGCCGTTGCTTTCTCCCTGATCTCGGTGATTACCGGGGTCACCGCAAATTTTGGTCATGGACTTCAACTGGTGGGTGGTGGGGTGTTGGCTTCCTGGTTGATCGTATTGTGTGGGCAGACCCTGCTCGCCTTGCTGTTGGCAGAGCTCTCCAACCGCATGCCCCTATCAGGTTACGGGTATCAATGGACCAGTCGGCTGATGAATCCGCATTACGGTTTCTTCGTGGGCTGGCTTTTGATGCTGCAATTCATCACAGGTTTTCCTGGAGTCTGTGCCACATTGGGTTCTCAGCTGGGTCAGTGGCTGGGGGGCGATTGGATGGATTCCCGCGGTTTTGTGGTTCTCACTCTTTGTGTCATCACTCTGACGACTCTCATTCATTTATTCGGGATTCATCTAGCGTCTCTAGTGAATGATACCGGGGTTTGGACAGAGATGCTCGGCGTGCTGGGAGTCGGGGCAATCCTTATCGTCCATGCGCTCATCAGCCAACCTACGTCGGCTGTGCTTGTCGATACCACCCAACTTGGCAGCGGTGACACCGCCGGCATAGCTGCCTGGGCCTTGTCGCTTCTGGTGGGGGCCTGGTGCCTGACCGGTTTCGAAGCAGCCGCTGATATGGCTGAGGAAACCCATCAACCGCGCAAGGTGGTTCCGAGGGCCATGCTCCTTTCGCTATTGAGTTCGGGGTTGGCAGGTGCTGTCATCATCGGTGGCACCTTGCTGGCCATGCCGGATCTCAAGGAGGCTCAAGGCATGAGCGACCCACTCATGCAAACACTCGAAAGCGTAGTCGGAGCTGGCTGGATGAACGTCATTCGCATCGTCATTTTGATTTCCATATTTGCCTGTGGCCTGGCCTGCATGTCGGCTACCAGTCGATTGCTCTTCTCCCTGGCTCGGGATTCCATGCTTCCCGGCTCCGGCTGGCTGGCCCGAGTTTCTTCCGGACAGGGTGCGCCACGCAATGCGATCCTGCTTATCTTCCTGCTCTCTTCGCTTGTCATCGCTTTTCTCCCCCGCCTTGACATGATCACTCAAATATCGGCCGTGGCGGGTTACATGGGCTATTCCGGGATTGTGCTGGCTGTGTTGATGACCCGGGTGCCGCCGCCTACTGCTGGTTTTCGACTTGGCGCTGCCCGGCCGGTGCTGGGGGCCTTGGCTTTCTTCTGGGTGCTTGGGGTCGTGCTGGCTTTGACCGTGCCGCCCAGCGAGATTGAAGGGTTTGAGACCCAACACCTTCCTGCCTGGTCGACCGCAGGAGGATGTCTACTGGGTATTTGTGTGTATGTGGGCCTGGTGCGCAAACGGTTGATTGAAGGAAGGGCGGGGCCGCCTCAGGCAGCAGCCTCCAACCAAGAAAGAAATTAGGATGAACGAGATATCGGGACAAACAAACGTGCGCAGTGCCCGCTTTGGTGCGGGAGCTTCAGAGGGGCTGGGTAGGGAGTTGGGCCGTTTTCTGGTCACCACCATGGAAATCCCCTGGGGGTTGGTCAAGGAGCGGTTGGGAGCCGACCCTGCCCAAGTGCTCATGGTGGAAAACATGCAGATCGAAACCATTGAGCGTCAGCTTGAAAAGGTTGGTGAGGTGGATGCTGTCCTTGGGGTCGGCGGAGGGCAGGCCATTGATCTGGGTAAATACATTGCCTGGAAACGTCAGCTTCCTCTGGTGACGTTGCCAACAGTACTCAGTGTGGATGCCTTTGTGACCCCCGCAGCTGGTATTCGCCGAGGGCACCGAGTGGATTACGTTGGCGAAAGCAGCCCTGACCCGCTGGTCATTGACTACGATGTGCTGCGCACCGCACCCTCCGAACTGAACATTGCCGGGGTTGGGGATTTGCTTTCCATACACACGGCCTGTTTCGACTGGGAGCTGGCGCAAAAGGCCGGTGTCAGTGAATACCCCTTTTCCCAAGCCGATGTGGATGCAGCTCGCCAGATTCTGGCCACCGTCATGGGGAAAGCCGCGGCCATTCGCAACTGCACCGATGAGGGGCTTCAAACAATTGTCGATGGCTACATGCGCGTTAACACCCTATGCCTTCCAGCAGGCCACTATCGGGTGGAAGAGGGCAGTGAGCATTACCTCTTCTACGAACTTGAAGAGCGACTTGAACGTCCTTTCATCCATGGGTGGATCGTTGGCCTTGGGGTGCACCTGCTGAGTCGGCTGCAGGGCCATCAACATGAGCAGGCAGTGGCCTTCATGAAGGAGGTCGGTCTGCCGCATCAGCCAAGTGACCTGGAGATTCAAAAAGACGACCTCCGTGCGTCGCTGCTGGCCCTCAATGGCTATATTCAAGGTCGATCCGACTTGTGGTATACCGTTCTCAACGAACAGGAAATCACCCCGGCGTGGGTGGATGAAGCGCTTCAAACATTGAACTTCTAACCCTCGGGTATCGGGGCACCTGGCGGATCCTTAATGTGCTTGTTGATCCATGCACGGAAAAAGGCCTCAGGTTCCTGAGTAGGGTCCATGCCATACCTGCGATCCGCGAGTTTTCCCTCACGCATGAGCACAAAACAAGGGAAGCTCAGATCAGGGGGCATAACGGGTGACCAGCACTGGGTTTTCATCCACCTCGATCTTGAAAACTTTCAGTTGGCCGACTTCGCTTCGTTTTAGGTATTTCTGATTGTTGCTCATAGGTTCCTTAGTGGGACAAAGAGTCCTAATCTAGAACCCATCATTGGGCTGGTAAGCACATATGTCATACGTTTTTTTCGCTTTTGTTAAAAAGCTATAAAATATTGGATAAGAAGGTTTTATAGTATAAAAATACTGGTTACACTCTTCTGGGTTAAAATTTTTTTCGGTGTTAAGACTCTAGGTGGAAGGAGCGGGAACGGGATGAATCCTGCGGCCGGCTTGGTATGAAGTCTTGCAGAACCTAGCAGGAGGGCCTGAGGGAGATGGATACGGATTAAGCCTCACTGCACCACTCATAGACACCTATGAGTAGTAGGACAGCTGCTAGGATGGTAAAACAATACATCATAACTACTGCAGGTGGGACCTGCGTTCGTTTAGGTGTGTTTTGTTGGCAAGAAAGATGCCAACAACGAGCTGCAGATCACGCTTCATGACTGATGCCCCCTCGCCGACAATGCAGCGAGGGGGCCGTGTTTTCACTTATTGGAACTAACTTTATGCGTGGGCTTGAGGGGGGAGAAAACCTAACAAAAACCGCCTCTATAACAGCAACGCACGCTCTTTAATCAACGGTGGTTGACTCTTACATCAACCACAATTAAAGTTTGCACGTTAGCAAAACTAATCAAATCAAATTAGAAATTATTATTCAAACTAATAAGCTGATTTCGTTTGCTGATGAGTGTCCTCCGCTGGTTTGGGGGAGGATGCTTGGTATTCGCTTAAACTGGGGGCAACGATAGTTGCTCCCTTTGCATAAACTCGGTGGATTGCGCTGGAGTTGTGGCCCAGAGCGACCATCGCCAAGCGCTCTGGCATTCCTAATGGGAAAGCGCGCTCTGACCAAGCTTACCGGTAGCTGTGAAGGCTTATCCCGTTTAGGCTACAACGCTTGCACGCTCTACGGAAGACACTGGCCCTGTCCTTATTATTCATTCGCTGAAGGCTTGGGAGAATGAAGCCTTTCTTTCGTCCGCACGCTGCGCTTTGAGTGAGGCTTCTGAGTTCTTGACTCAATTGTTGAGCCGCACGACTACCTTTCTTTATTCGGTGATATTCAATGACTTCGCCTCGCAACTTTTCGATGCGGAAGTTGACGGCGTATGATTGGGCAGTCCCGGTCTCCCAAAGGATTTGGAGGAAGAGTATCCACTTCCAGCGACGAATGTTTGACAACGACCTTTGATGTTGAGCAGCCGTTATTCCGTTTTTACTTTTGCGGGGCAATTTGGGCCACATTTTGCGGGATATGATAGGGTGGAAAACGATCCCCACCTATATGGCTAGTTTGTGCATGCACCCAAGGTATTGTTTGGTCTGAGTGCCGCCATTTGTAAGCAGGTTGATGAAGTCGCTGCCGCTTGTCTCAGTGATTGGGAGGTGTTTGAGTCTGTCCCGTCGTGGCATCTTTAATTCATTGTGCTTAAGTTGTTTGGTTGATTCGCACCCATCGCTTGAGAAAAGGTTGATCAGTGCGTCCCACTTCTTTTCATTTTGGCTCATAGTATTTTTGTTGTTGCACGTTAGCTTGTAAAAACTTACAAGATGTGCGCCCTCTATTAGGGGCCGCAGTGACTGGCATTTGGACCTCCATCATGCCCAGTCGTCTTATCTGAAGCACGCTTAGCTCAGTGGTAGAGCACTGCCTTCACACGGCAGGAGTCGCTGGTTCGAACCCAGCAGCGTGCACCATCCAAAAACCAAGCGTTTTGGATCCTTTTGAACCATTTTACAGCAACAAATTCCTACAAAATCAGGTCATCAGCTTGCGCCTCAAGGATTTCAGGGGTATTTTTTAACTGTGACACGAATTCTTCAGTCAATCATCCTCGGCACAGCTCTCCTCTGCGGTGGCATTGTTTGCGCCTCAATTCCGCCAGTTTGGGTGACAGTGACTCCATTGCTTCAAGGTGCTGTGGCACACTCTACGGTTGTCGCAAATGGCAAAACCCAGGATGAGGCTCTTGCCAAGGCCACTTCTTTGATGCAGCAGCGATACGGTAAGAAAAACCCGAAAATCAAAAGCACAAAATTCTCAAAGAATCGGTCGACTTTCACATGTACCTTAGAAGTTCAGTACGATGCGTAAACGGTGACTTCTCCCTGCTTTGACACTCCCCATTGGGCTTCATAGACTAGAGCGCGTTTTTCAGGATGGATAGACTGTTTGATTGTGCGGTGCATTTTCTTGTTAGTATGGGTGCGGGAGCCTCCTTTCCTCTACACGCTTCGAAATCTCCAGAGGTCAACGATATCCGTTCCAAAAGGAGCTCAAATAGTAACATACGACCTTTCCTGACTTCAGGTTTCTTAATAGCATGCTTGTTTGGCATTCACTGGAATCGACGCATCTTGCCTCATTAGATGAAGCCTGTATCCGTCAGCCCCGCAACAAAACATTCTTTCCAAATTTGAGCGGATGCCCCCTCAACGCCTCCTAGGCTTAAACCTTGGCCTTCATAAAGTCGAGTTTCAAGCTTTGCGGTGCAGCATGGGGTTAATCGTTTCGCGACCTTGGCACTTCAAATGGCGGGGTGGCTTAAAAGAAGGGTTGCTTGCGAAAGAGTGCCATGGGATCCAACCTGCGCAACAACCCTATGGGGATTTGGTCCGCTAGGGAAACGCGCGTTCTGCGGGGGGGGTGGTTTGCGACCGGTGGACGGGATAGGATCGCCTCCCAAAATTGCCGGAATCGGAGGTGATATTTGTCCTGTGCATATTCCTGACTCACGGAAATGGCTTTTTGCCTCAAGGCCTCGATTTGCGATTCCATGGTCCGTTTTAATTGAGAAAGCGTATGCGCAACGCTTGAATAATCTTCTGGCGAGTAGAGTCCATCCGGATAGACTTCCTGAACCACACGATCGCCACCAGAGTGGATACGGGGGTAAATCGGTAGGCAGCCCGCATTGAGTGCTTCCTGCATGGCCAATGGGCTTCCTTCAAAATCGCTTGTGTAAAGGGCACAGTCCCATTGTGCGAGAATGTGCCAATAAGCATCTCCAGACTGTCGACCGTGAAAGGTGACCTTTTTGTTTTTTTCCAGCATCCTTTTGAGATGCTCTTCAGCGTTTCCGCTACCCAGGAATTCCATGGTATAAGTAATGCCTGCGTGGTCGAGTGTCTCTAAAAAAGGGATAAAGCGCTCAACTCTTTTCTGCTCGTGATCGACCCGTCCCACAAAGCCAAGTCGAATGGGCCTGTGGGCCAAGGGGGGGCGATGGCGCGAAAGGACCTCAGGGAAGGTTTGGATCGGTACCGGTAAATGAATCGCACGTCCCTCCCTCAAGTGGGGAACCCTTTCCATGGCGACGTCAGCAATGGCCTGACTGTCACAAAAAACGCCATCCAACCAAGGCCCAACTTGGGTGAGCTGATATTCAAGCCCTGGCCAATGAGAATGAATGGCTCCCATGCGGTATTGACAAGGGGCTAGATCCGCAAGGAAGGCAAGCCCCCACAAATCGTGGAAGATCACCGTGTGTGACAAGCGGGAACCTTCCGAACGAAAAAAGGCGCGTCTTGCCTTTGCGATGCTTGTCCAACCCGACCACCCCAGTGAATCCACCCGAAAACCATCTCGTCGAGACGAGGCATCCGGATCGTCAAAGAACACAGCTAACGAGGCTGGAATGTTATGGATGAGCTCTTCCGACAGGTGTGACCTGAGGATGGACTGGACTCCGCCCAGACTCTTAAAATGAGTGAAATAATGGCGGAGGTCCTTCATGGGACTCTTGAGAAACCTAACACTCCCGCGGGAGGATAAGGTTCCTTACGATGCACTTCATGCTAAATGGCTGCGTCAGATTCGAGGAATCCCTGCAGTTGGCGAATCCGGGTTGGGTGTCGTAGCTTGCGCAAACCCTTGGCCTCGATTTGCCGGATGCGTTCGCGCGTCACCTTGAATTGTTTACCGACTTCCTCCAGCGTGCGTGCATAACCATCGTGAAGGCCGAAACGTAATTCGAGAATCTTACGTTCGCGTTCGGTGAGCGTTGTCAGGACATCATTTAAACGCTCCCTGAGAAGCAGATGACTGGTCATATCCGATGGGTTTTCCGCGGATTTGTCTTCGATGAAGTCACCGAAGTTAGCGTCGCCACTGTCGCCCACGGGTGATTCCAGCGAGATGGGCTGCTGGGCCATTTTTAACACAGCACTCACGCGATCCACTGGCAAGTTCATTTCATCAGCGATTTCTTCTGCGGTGGGTTCCCTGCCAAACTCCTGAAGCAATTGCTTTTGCACACGCATCAGTTTGTTGATGATTTCGATCATATGCACGGGAATGCGAATCGTGCGTGCCTGGTCGGCCACGGATCGGGTGATGGCCTGACGAATCCACCAGGTAGCGTAGGTTGAAAATTTGTAACCTCGCCGGTATTCGAATTTTTCAACCCCTTTCATTAAGCCCATGTTGCCTTCCTGAATCAGGTCCAGGAAGGAGAGGCCTCGATTTGTATATTTTTTTGCGATGGAAATAACCAAACGCAGGTTGGCTTCGACCATTTCGGTTTTCGCCTGGTGGGCTTTGGCTGCAAAATCCTTGAGGTGCTCGTAAGACTCCAGATAGGCGAGGTGGGGCATGCGCACGAATGCCTCCAGAGCCTGGATCTTCTGTTCTTCCATTTGAACATAAGATTTCTGATGCGAAGAGGCTTTTTGCTTCTTGAATTCTTCAATGAGATCGATGGAAGCCTGAATCTTTTCGAAAATGTTTTCAGTCACCAAAGTCATCTCCTCGATGACCTTTTGCTTGTAGTAGAATTTGGCAAACATGCTCTGTAGCTTTTTGTCTGCCTTGAGAAATTCCTGTTCGTGCTTGTCCTTGGTTTTTTTGGCTGCGCTTGATTTTTGCCACAAAGCATATTTCTCATCGACCAACTGATCCTGTTCGCGCACCTGTTTGACCAAGCGACGCAGATACTTGAGGTGCTTATCTCGGCTGTCGATTTTCTTATCCAGGATGACTCGGTCAAAACGCTCCTTGGGCGGTTCTGCAATTAATTTCTCCGCCAATGCAATGTGCTCTTTCCCGGCAAAGCCCATGCTGTAAACGATTTTGCGTTGTGAGATTTCAGCATCCTCAATGCGCTTACAAATTTCGACCTCCTGTTCGCGGGTTAAGAGAGGGACTTTACCCATCTGTTTCATGTACATCCGAACGGGATCGTCCAGGATGTCCAATCTTCCTGCATCTTCCTCCTCATTCTTGTCGTTCTTTTTGATCCTTTCGACCTCCGCTTGGTCGACAATTTCCACATCTAGATTTCGAAGGCGATTGTAGACTTCCTCAAGATCTTCAGGTGTGATGATCTCCTCGGGGAGTACTTCGTTGATGTCACCGTAGGTCAAATAACCTTGCTCTTGAGCCAGACTCAGCAGCTCTTTAACGTATTCAGTAAGGTTGACTCCCGATTTACCAGTCGGTTCGGTAATGGAATTGAGATCCACTTTACCTGGGTTTTTGTCTTTCTCTTTAGCTTGCCGCTGGATCTCCTCAATGATGGCCTTTGTGCGCTTAACACTTTCTTTGGAGACGACTTTTTTCTTGCGTGTGGCCTTTTTTTCGGAAGTCGCGGAAATCTGAGCTGGCTTGGCGCTTGGGGCTTTCT
>CACEMW010000065.1:0-12056 GCA_902560705.1 uncultured Verrucomicrobiota bacterium | reverse complement strand
GGTGCGTGAGCATAGCGGCAAAGATTCGCCGATGCATGTCTTCAATATCACCGTTCATTGCCATGTAGGTTTCGGCTCCCTGCAACGGACTGTGAACCGCGTTGTAAGAGACCTGAAGGTAGAAAGGCTTGTCGGCATGACGATGGATGAAATCTACCGCCTCTCGGGTAAAGGCATCGGTCAGGTGGGAAGTCTCTGCGATGGGCTGGCCTCCACGAATGATGGGATTGTTGGCATCGTAATCCGGCTCATCATATCCCATGTGGGTGGAATAAATCAGCCCCTTGCTGGACCATCTGCCTTGGCCACCGCCGGGAGGCACCTTTTTCTGAGGCATAGTTGTCACGTTTCTCAAGGGGGAAGGTAGAAAAATGTTCTTCGTGGGTGAATCCAAAAAATTCATCAAACCATTTCGCATAGGATGAAACTCAGCAGCTCCCCCCAGGTGCCACTTACCGACCAATCCAGTGGTGTACGCCCTGTCATGCAACCATTCCGCAAGGGTAACCTCCTCCTTGGGCAATCCAATCCCGGGTTTCTCATTGCGTGCTCCAGTCGGGTTGAACTCATAACCGAATCGGGTAGGAAGACGACCCGTCAACAAGCCAGCCCTGGAAGGGCTGCAGTTGGGAGCTGTAACGTATGCTTGGGTAAAGCGCACTCATTTGTGGGCCATAGAGTCAATGTTCGGGGTCCTGATTTGACGGTTCCCCTGCATACCGCATTCCCCGTAGCCGAGATCATCGGCCAAAAGGATGACGAGGTTGGGGAAGGCCTTTTCCTCGGCAAGGACAGACGCCCATTCCATGTTCAGCATCAGGAACCAACAAGCCCATCTTTGCATTGGAATTAGAATCACCATGGCGGAGTGCCATTGGCTTCACTAAAAAAGGGATACGTGGCGAGTCCAAACCCAACTGTCAAAAGCCAAAGAGCTGCTCAGCCCCAGTCCATAGCGTCCAGCTGGCGACGATCCCGCTTGGTCGGGCGACCACTACCTCGAGGCCGGAGAGAAACGGGCGGAGTCATCTGCTGCCTGGCAGCAGGTCGCAAATCTTCAGGAACAGAGATCTCTTCCAGATAAGCAGGCAATTCTTTGGCACTCACGCGACGCTCGAGCAAGGCGCGGACCCGGACTTCACGAAGCAAGAATCCACATCGCGCCTGAAGCGTTTCCCCTACTCGGAGCATGCGTGAGGGCTTGACAACCGCTCCCTGAATTTTGACATGCCCAGCCTTGCAAGCCTGGGTGGCAAGAGTCCTGGTCTTGTAGAGCCTTGCGGCCCAAAGCCACTTGTCCACGCGAACCGACTCTCCTACGTCTGCTGATTTCGAAGGTGAAGGCTTCATGATGGTTTGGTGCCCTTAAGAGAACGATCGGCGGCGTCACGGCAGGCGGCGGCCAGAATCCCGAGCTCATGCATGAAACGGGGGCAGTCATCGCCATTCAGGGCCCCAAGCACCTCACTTTGCAATTCCTGAGCAATCGCTTGGGCCTGATAAAACCGCTTTTTTCCATCGGCTGAAAGCATGATTCTCCGAGCTCGACGATCCTGATCGTCTACTTTACGTGTGAGCAATCCAGCACTCTCCATTCGTTCCAGTAAGGAAGCCACTGTATTGGGGTCGCTGGACATTCTCTGGGTAAGATCCTTTTGCGTCAGGCCATCCATGTGTTTTTCACACAAATTTCGCAATACGGTGTACTGGTCCGGTGTGATTCCGAGATGGACGATTCGGCGACGAAAAGCCTGATTCAGCCCATACCACGCCCTTCGAAGAAGCAGCGGGAAAAGAAATTTCACAGGAGAATCCACCTCATCGGGCATCGCGCCGTGGTCCAGAGCATTGGAGATGTCATCCATGGCCATCACATTGGTGAAATTTATTACGTATAGGTAATATTTGATTGCGAACTCCGAAAACCTATAGAATAGTGGGCATCATTCGGGAAGAAAATTAAAACTAGGCGACAAAATGACTTCCCTCCAAACAATCACCACAAGGTTTATGAACTTCAGATTCTGCCCCTATTACCTGAGCCGCGGGCTTCAATTTGCTCTATGCTTCACCGTCGGTTCCATGCTTCAAGCTGCTCCCGTGGAAGGCTGGCTCCATTGGCGTGGACCACATCAAAACGGTACCTCCGACGAAAAAGGCCTCATCGAAGAGATCACGCTAGGAGGAAAGAATCACCTCTGGACTTTTGACATGGCTGGTAGAGGCGAGGCAGTCATTGCCAATGGTCGTGTGTATGCTTGGGGCTACGAGGGAAGCGGGCCGGACCTGAGAGAATACCTGACCTGTCTTGAGGGAAAGACCGGAAAAGTCATTTGGCAGCATGGTTTCAACGATTTTTTGAGCGATATCGTTTACAGTCGCTACACCATTGGTTCGGCAACCGTGGATGCTGAAACCGGAAATATCTATCTGATGTCAACAGCTGGAGAAATGACCTGCTTTGATGCAGATGGAAAAGTTCTCTGGCAGCACAGTATGATGGAGCGCTTTGGGATGCTGACCTTCCCCAACGGACGCAGGGGTGCCGCCATCATTGATGGCGACCTGGTGATCCACCACTGCATCACTAGCTATTGGGGAGCCGATGGACCGGCCAGAGATCGCTTTTTTGCCTTCAACAAGCACGACGGTCAACTCGTGTGGTCCTCAACGCCTGGCACCCCGCCAAAAGACAGTTCGTTCTGCTCGCCGGTATTGGGCTACTACAACAACAAAAGGGTCCTGTATGCGGGCACAGGATGCGGAAATCTGGTAGCCATCAACGCGCGTAACGGAGATCCTCTGTGGCGTTATCATTTCAGTTACGGCGGTGTCAATTCATCCTTACTGCTACACAATAATGACAAGGTGATTGCCATCCACGGTAAGGAGAATCTCGACTCCTCGGAGGTCGGCCGCATGGCCGCAATCAAGATCGGTTCAGAACCCTCCGCTGGTCAGGTAGGGCCTGTGGTATTGGACAAATCTGCGGAACTCTGGCGTCTGCCCCACGTCATGTTCACCAGCTCTCCGGTCCTGGTAAGGAACCGTGCTTACCAAGTGACCCACACCGGCGAGTTGATTTGTGTGGATGCCATTTCAGGAGAAGAACTGTGGGAGCACAAATTGGAAAATGGACAACTTCATGCTTCACCCCTTTACGCCGATGGCAAGCTCTACGTGCCCATGGGCAACGGCAACTTCTACATTCTCAAAGTCAAAGAGGGCGGAGTCGATGTACTGGACAAGATTGAGCTGGCTGGTGGGTGTCTCGGTGCTCCAACTCTGTGGAATGGGCAGATATACGTCCACACCATGGAAAAACTCTACTGCTTTGGCAGTGAAAGCAATGCATCCAAGGCAAAGACCGTTGTCGAAAAGGATGCAGCCATCAGCAAAGGCCCTGTGTCCAAACTGCAGATCATTCCTCCAGACGTGCTCCTGGCTCCCGGAGCACGTAGCCAGGTGGAAGTTGTGGGATTGGACAAAGACGGATGGGTGGTGCAGGAGAACATAAGACCCGATTGGGCCTCTTTCATTCCGCCCACTGCAAAGGTCAAATCCACTGCGGATGCCACTTTTGGAAGGCGCAACCGTATTCGAGCCGACCGGGACGCACGCACCTCAGCTGGAGCTTTCAAGGCGACCAAAGACCAGGCTTCAGGCATTCTCAGAACCAGAGTGCTCCCGGGCTTGCCCTTCAGCGAAGACTTTGAATCCTTTGATATCAAAGAGGCCTATCCAGCAGCTCATGTTCAGGCAGGCACTGCCTTTGCCTACCCTCCTCTTCCCTGGATCGGTGCCCGCTTCAAGTGGGACATCCGCGAAATGGATGGTAGCAAGGTGTTGGTCAAAACGCTGGACAACGTCCTCTTTCAAAGAGCTACCTCCTTCATTGGGCATCCCGACGCCTCCAATTACATAGTGGAGGCCGATGTCATGACGGATGGCAACCGCCGCATGAAGTCGACCGTCGGAGTGATCAATCAGCGCTATGTCATTGCCCTCATAGGCAACTGGCAGGAACTGGAAGTCAGCTCCAATCACGACCGTATCAAGGTTTCGGTGCCCTTCAAGTGGTCAACCAAGACATGGTATCGTTTGAAATCGCGTGTCGATGTCGCCAAAGATGGAAGCGGTGTGGTCAGAGCGAAGGCCTGGCCTCGAGACGAAGAGGAGCCTTCATCATGGACCATCGAAGTGCCCCATAAAATCGCTCACACCAGGGGAGCTCCGGGTTTGTTTGGCTTTTCACCCCAATCCAAATACAGCGTTTATGTGGACAACATTTCTGTCTACTCGGACTGAACCCACATTTTTTAATCATTCAATCTACAAGGCATATGCACACTGCGAAAATTATCCATCGGCTGACCCTCACGATCGCCATCTCCCTTTCAACAGCCACTCTGGCTGAGGATTGGAATCAGTGGGGACGCACGGCGCACAACAACTTCTACAGTCCTGAAAAGGGAATCCCTCATGAGTTCGCTCCTGGTGATTTCAAGCCTGGCACCGAGGAAGTGGATCTCAGCACGACCAAAAATGTTAAATGGGTCGCAAAATTGGGCTCACAGGCCTATGGGAATGTCACCATTTCCAACGGTCATATCTACATTGGAACCAACAATGAATCCTTGAGAGATCCCAAACACTCTGGAGATCGGGGTATTGTTTTTTGCTTGGATGAAAAAACAGGGGCCTTCAAATGGCAGCTGGTAGTACCGAAGCTGGGGGCCGGGAAAGTCAGCGACTGGGAATTCCTTGGCATTTGCTCTTCACCCTTTGTCGAGGGAGATCGCATGTATGTTGTCTCAAACCGATGCGAAATTCTCTGCCTGGACACCGCCGGGCTTGCCAATGGCAATCAGGGTTTTCAGGATGAAGCCGCCTATCTGGGAGGCGCGGGCAAGCCACCGGTCGCTCCTGGCGAAACCGACGCTGATATCATCTGGGTCTTCGACATGCGGGAGGAGCTGGGTGTGTTTCCTCACAACATCGCCAGCAGCTCAGTATTGGTGGTCGGAGATTACGTTTACGCAACCACCTCCAATGGGCAGGACTGGTCTCATTTGAATATCCCTTCACCCATGGCTCCATGCTTGGTCGTGCTTGACAAGAAAACCGGCGAATATGCGGGTGAAGAGGCCTCCGGCATCAGTAAGAACCTGATGCATTGCAATTGGTCCTCCCCTGGCTTCGGAGAGGTCAATGGTCAGCCCATGGTCCTTTTTGGTGCAGGTGACGGGGTTTGCTATGCTTTCGATCCCAAGCCCGTCCCGGATGGCGATTTCTCCATTTTGAAGGAAATCTGGAAGTATGACTGCGTGCCTGCGAAATACAAAATTCGCGATGGTGAGCCGATCAAATACCCGGCAGCCGAAGGGCCGAGCGAGCTTATTTGTTCTCCTGTTTTTTACAACAATCGTGTCTACATTGCGATTGGTCAGGATCCAGAACACGGTGAAGGAGTCGGCAATCTGGTTTGTATTGATGCGACCCAAAAGGGAGACATCACCCAAGGGGGAGCTGTCTGGAGCTACGACAAGATCAACCGCACCATTTCCACCGTTTCAATCGATCCGGACACAGGCCTGCTCTTTATCGCTGATTACTCTGGTTTTTTGTATTGCCTGGACGCCGAAACAGGAAAGGAACATTGGATACATGACATGAAAGCACACATGTGGGGCTCCACGCTGGTAGCCGATGGGAAGGTTTTCCTTGGAGATGAGGACGGCGATCTTGTCGTCCTGGTGGCATCCGCAGAAAAGAAAGTTCTCAATGAGGTATTTTTCGGTGCTCCCATCTATTCGACTCCGGTCGTCGCCAATGGGGTGCTGTATGTCGGGACACAGACCCACCTTTACGCCATCGGAAACAAGTAATCATCAGAGGCGCGGGGCATCCTCTCACGTGAGAGGATGCACCGCCTCTTAAAGCTTCTGCAGGAAGGCATTTGCAGGGCACCCCATCGCATACATTCATTTCCCTCACTTCAAAACCATTTATGAAACAAGGTATTCATTGGACGGTATGGGTCGGCACCCTGCTACTCATCGCCCTCCATCAAGATGTTTGGTTCTGGGATGACCACCAGACCATGATTTTTGGTATTCTCCCGGTTGGGCTCGCCTACCATGCAGCATTTTCCATTGTAGCCGCTTTGTGGTGGGGTGCTGTCATGGTTGTGGCCTGGCCACATCATCTCGAAGCCATGGCTGAAGAGGACACCAACAACCCCTGAACCATTCGATTCATGACCCCACTCATTGTCTTAAGCTGTTATCTGGCCCTGCTCCTTGGCCTGGGCATTTTAAGCAGCCGTTCCTTCCGAGGAACAAGCAAGGACTATTTTGTTGCCAGTCACTCCATCGGCCCATTCCTCCTGCTGATGAGTGTTTTTGGAACCACCATGACGGCTTTTGCCCTGGTGGGATCTACGGGGAAGGCTTTCGAGCGAGGTATCGGCGTCTACGGCCTCATGGCTTCTATAAGTGGCCTGATTCACGCTGCTGTCTTCTTCCTAATCGGCATGCGCCTATGGGTATTCGGCAAAAAATACGGTTATGTGACCCAAATTCAATATTTCAGGGCCCGATTTGAATCCAGTCGCATTGGTTATCTGCTCTTCCCAATCCTGGTTCTGCTGGTCATTCCTTATCTTCTGATTGGCATCATCGGCGCAGGCAAAACATTGCTGCCGGTCACTGCGGGAGCATTCCCTGCATGGTTTCCAAATCCTGCGACCCCGCAATGGTCCGGAGGGATTCCTGTCTGGTTGACAGGTCTGGTTATTTGCGGCGTGGTTCTTACCTATGTTTTCATGGGTGGATCTCGCGGAGCGGCGTGGGCCAACACCTTTCAGACGCTTGTGTTCATGGTCATGGGGATCGTTGCTTTTGTCCTCATCGCTAAAAACCTTGGAGGCCTCCAAAACGCTTCGAAAGTCACGATCAAGGTGACCGAAGAAGGCCAGGTCGTCCAACCTTACCGATGGGATAATGCACAGAAACAGCTGGTGGAGAATAATCCCCCGAAGGTCATTGGCAAGCTCGTTTTCGAAGGAGAAAAACCAGTGAGTGGTACTTACTCCCCGGACCCACTGCTCAGTCGCACCGTCACTGAAGTGGAGCTCAATGCGAAGAATCCCAAAACGGGGGAAATCACGTCATTTCGAAGGGAATACGGCATACCTGCCTGGATGTTTGCTACTTACCTTTTCATCCCCCTGAGTGTCGGGATGTTTCCTCACCTCTTTCAGCATTGGCTGACGGCAAAAAGTGCGCGGGCTTTCAAGCTGACGGTCATTGCCCACCCGCTATGCATTCTCGTGGTATGGGTTCCCTGCGTACTAATCGGCATCTGGGCAACAGGTATTCTCCCTCCGTTGGATCCTTCCAAGGTCAGTGCCGTACTTGGACAAGTCGTCAAAAGTATCATCGAGAGCCCCGTACTCTCAGGATTCCTGACCGCAGGTGTTCTCGCTGCCATCATGTCTTCACTGGATTCGCAATTTCTCTGCCTTGGCACCATGTTCACCAATGACATTGTCCTACACAGAAAAGCCAAGGGGGCCTACAGCGACAAACAAATCATCTTTATCGCCCGTATATTCATTGTGGTCATCGTAGCACTGACCTACTTGGTCTCCTTAGTAGCCCCACAAAATGTGTTTGATCTTGCGGTTTGGTGTTTCAGCGGTTTCGGGGCCTTGTTCCCACTCATCTTTGCGGCTCTTTATTGGAAGCGCGCCACCAAAGCCGGAGCTTACGCATGCATTTTTGCAGCACTTGCCAGCTGGTTTTACTATTTCAAGATGAGTGGCTACGGCAAGGAGATGGTCCTGGGACCGGGTATCATGCCCGTCGCCGTCTGTTTCGTGATATCCTCTTTGGCCTTGGTGATCGTCTCACTCCTGACTTCACCACCCAGCGAAAACACTCTCCGAAAATTTTTTCCTGACCGTTGATTAATCCCCAATCTGGGGCATAGCTTTCTATTGATAAGTTTTGATCCTATGAGTAAAGAACCCATTTCAAATGAGGCTGTCCAAAAAGCCAAAGAAGCTCTGGATGCGCACGTGCGAGAAATCGTCAACTGGCATTTTTCTGCCGACACCGGATGCCCCTTCTGGTTGGACTGGGCTTCCAAGGCCGGATGGAACCCCGCAGAGGAGGTTCAATCTCTGGATGACCTGACCGCCAAGTTTCCTCATTTTCAAGATGAATGGCTCAGAGATCTCCAACCCGAAGTGTGGGTCCCAAAAGCTTTTGAAGGCCAGCCCTTCAACGTGTTTGAAACGGGAGGTACTACGGGCATGCCCAAACAGCGTATCGGGTGGTCTGACTACAAGGTGGATTATAGCGAGTTCTCGGAGAAGATTGCAGATGAGCATTTCCCGAGAAACCACTACTGGCTGATGATGGGGCCCACGGGTCCCAGAAGGCTCCGACTGGCTATTGAACACTTAGCCAACGTCAGAGGATGCTCATGCTACTTCATCGACCTGGATCCTCGTTTCGTCAAAAAGGTCATTGCAGAGAAGAAGTTCGATGTTGCCAGAAGCTACATGGATCACGTCGTGGATCAGGCTGTCACTATTCTCAAACACCGTAAGGTCAGTGCCGTGTTCACCACTCCCAAACTGTTGGAGGCACTCTCCGAAAAATTGGATCTCTGGGAATCTGGCATTCGTGGTGTCTTTTGCGGTGGCACAACCATGGATCCGCAGTACACCCGTTTCCTGATGGAGGAAGTGCTGGAAAATCGTATCGGCTTCTACCCAACCTACGGCAACACCCTGATGGGACTCGCAGCAAGCGTTCCGATCACCAAGGAAGATCATTACTCCATTACCTATTATTCCCCAGGACGAAGAACCTTCATGTTCATGACGCCTACCAAGGGGTCCTCCAATAGTGGATCGGGGTATCTTCAGTTCGTTTCCAAGGTTGCAGAGCTGGATGATAGCGAGTTGGAAGCTTTTTTTCTGGATAATATGCGCGTTTCCGGCAACGAGACGGACCAAGCTGGTGGATTCGACGCAGAGAATGCCTCTTCCCTTTTTGAAGGGATTAAAAGATCTCCCACGGGTAAACTTCTGGGGTTGCCCACCGTTGTTACAAATGCAGGCAAGGAGGCTGTGGTTAGCACCTCTTTCCAAATACCATCCGATGCAGGTGCCATGCTTCGTAAACTTGAGTTAGGTGTACTTCCCATCCTTAATGAGGATGGGCAAATGGAACTGACTCTTGCAGCTACCATTTCACTGCAAGAAGTCGAAACCACGGCAGAGGAACCTTGAATGCCATTCTGGTCATAATGGATTCTCCAAGGCTTTTTGGTAAAGATCCTCGAAGTCATGCTTCGACAACGATTTGGGATTGAAGCGACCTGTCCATTCTTCGGTGGCCATTTCTGCCAGGGGACCCAAGTCCTCGGAAGTCACGCCGTGTTGTTCGAGTGAACCCGGGATTTCTGTCATTTCCAGCGCTTTTTCAACGGCCCGTATGAGGTCCTGACTCGCCAATTCATCACGTTCTTCTCTAGATACGGAGCTGAATCGTGCCAATTGTGCATAACAGGCCTGAACGCCTGGGTCGGCTGCATTCAGACGCATGACATGCGGAAGCATCACTCCAACAGCCATCCCGTGGATCACTCCAAAGCGAGCGGTTAGGGGATTGGCTGTCGCGTGAGCAGCACCCAACATACTGTTTTCAATCGCGGTACCTGCCAAAGCAGCCCCGAGCAGCAATTGTCCGCGTGCTTCCAAGTCATCAGGGTGGGTCAGAACTCGTTCTAATCCTCTAAAAATGCATTTGGTGGCCTCCTGGGAATGCATCCAGCTGAAGACATTTCTCTTGAGACTCACTCCCGATTCAATGGCGTGGGAAAGTGCATCGACTCCCGTGCAGGCAGAGACTTTCCTTGGTTGGGAGAGCGTCAGTTCCGGATCCAGGATGGCGACTGCAGCTGCAGCTTTGGGATCTCCGCATGCCATTTTTTGATGCGTTTTTTCGTCAGCAATCAACGCAAAGGACTGACATTCGCTTCCTGTTCCCGCGGTAGTGGGTATCGCAATAAGGGGAAGCATGGGGTGAGGCGCCTTTGCAATACCCCAATAATCCTGCATTTTTCCACCGTTGGTGAAAATGAAATTGCACCCCTTGGCCGTATCAATGGAGCTTCCCCCTCCCAGGCCCACCAGCAAATCGGTTTTGTGATCGCGTGCCGCTTCGACACAGAGATCGATATCTGCTGCGGTTGGATTTTCCCTTACGCCGGCGAAGGTTGCGACTTCCAGGCCAGCAGACTGAAGATGCTCGATCGCTTTCGCTGCGTGTCCTGCCCTTACAATGCCTTCATCCGTTACCAGTAAGACGCGTCTACCACCTAGTCTGGCGGCGTGCTTACCCACGGATTCAACCGCTCCTTGGCCGAAAACCAAGCGCACCTGGGTTTGGATGTCGAACGCATCCAATGACGAGGTGGCCTCCGAGCAATGCTTGGCTTCTGGTTCCATGCTGTTTACGTATGTTCTTCCTCGCTCTGCTGAAGAATTCAGACAGTGGTTCCCGTACGGAAACTCTCCTCTTAAGGACCGATCAATCGGTCAATGAGTTACGATTCTCTTTCGATGGACCTTCTTTTGTAAAGAAACTCAAACATATTGCCTTCATGAGGCTGGTCCCATGAGATTTTCATGGTGGTAATGGCCCCCAGATTGAGTCGCTCTATCAGGTCGGATTCCAGCAGTTGCTCAGTGAAATCTGGATCCTTGGTAATGGCGGTCACCACCAGGGAGGGTCCTATTTTTTCGAGCATCTGGCTCTGGGGTATTTCGACAACGCTGGCGTAGGGACATAGAAATTCCCGGTTGGCGAGGGGGTGCGCCATGGAATCGCAATAAACGATGGTAGGAGTGAGATAAGTGCCTCCCTCGAAAACCACTTTGCGAGGTCCCGTTCGGTGGAGTGCTGTCATATCTTCAGCCCCTGGCTCCGAGAGATCTTGTTCGATGGCTCCGACAATGTAGTCGGCCATCTTTGGATTGGCAAAACCAGACAGTCGAGCTGCCTCGTCTTGCGGACTCATGGGTTGAATGGGGCCCAGCCTCTTGCCGAGGGCTTCAGCAATCTCGCGTCCGTAGCGAGGAACGATCACAGCCGAAGCATTGATGCAGCTGCGTCCTCCGTTCTCCGATATGGAGGCGACCATCAAATCTATATGATCTTCCCACTTTTCAACCTGATCCTCACCCATGAGGATTTTGCTGAAGCCAGGGCCATGAATCTGGATGCCGGGATTGTTGGCATATTGAGCGGTGGTTTGTTTATCTCCAAAAATCAATGCGCGCCCGCAGGACTGAAGAATCACACCGGCACCCTCATGGTCGGTAGGATAAAATCCAAATGCCTCAGCTGGGCACCCTGCATGAATGAAAGCCTGGATCAATCGATAGGGTGTCCAAGGTTCCTCCCTTCCTGGTTTGATAATGACGGGCGTCTTAAGTGGAATGGCTGGGAGCCACAGAGAGTTGACGGCAGGCGAATTGCTGGGCATGACCAGGCCCAAAGCCTTCGCAGTCGGGAAATAGCTGATACGAGTACCAAATTGTTCACCATAGCCTTTGTCCAGAATACTGAGATCCAAACCTCGAGTCAGGCCTGTCAGGACGGTTCTCATATGGGTCAATGCATGGTAAATTTTCTGCATGTTTCTTCGAACCATCACATGAGGAAGCCCCGAAGTGGAGGAAAGGGTTTGAATATAGTCCTCAGGAGATTGTTGGTGACCTTTGTCACCTAACGGCAATGTTCCATGAAGAAAGGCTTCACCAGCTTTGGCACTGATTTCAATCAAATGATCAACGGTGAAGGCGCGGAGGGCTGCCTTGGCATCATCGATGCGCTTGAGATCACGGCGGATGATACCGGCGTTTACCGTGCTGACCGTTGCCAGGGTTTGTTGGTCGCTGTAGCCCTTGACCTCTATTTGATCCAAACTTTCGTAGGGTGAACCTTTCCTCAAGCAAGGGATATGGGGAAGTT
>CACEMW010000064.1:0-12416 GCA_902560705.1 uncultured Verrucomicrobiota bacterium | reverse complement strand
AAAAAAGACATTTCCGCTGATCACCCCACTTGGTGTCCAGGTTGTGGGGACTTTTCGATTTTAGCATTGTATCTTAAACTAATCCAGCAGCGCGGCTTGCACCATGAAAAGGTGACAACAGTCGCAGGCATAGGGTGCTCAAGTCGGTTTCCTTATTTCGTTCAAGCTAACGGCGCTCATACTATCCACGGAAGAGCACTTCCATTCGCAACGGGCGTGTCTTTGTCTCGGCCAGACCTTCATACGTTTGTTTTCGGTGGAGATGGAGATGCTTTTTCGATAGGAGGTAATCACCTCAATCACACAGCACGGAAGAACGTCAATTTGACGTATGTCGTCATGGACAATTTTGTTTACGGTTTGACCAAAAAGCAAACTTCTCCAACTTCACCTATTGGTTTTAAAAGTAAAACCGATTTAGGAGGATCTAAAGATAAACCGATCAACCCCATGAAGCAGCTTATCGCTGCGGGAGCAACCTTCATTGCAAGGTCTACAAGCACTAACCCTAAGCATCTATTAGAAATGATGGGGAAAGCAATGGACCATGAAGGATTCAGCGTCATAGAATGCTTGAGCGAGTGTGTGGAATTTTACAAAGGAGCTTTTGATGCATCTAATCCGCGAAAAGGAGGGGCTTTTGAGTTAGTGCCAGAAGATCACGATTGCTCGAGTGAACTCGCTGCTTACCAATTAGCAGATGCTCCCTTCCCAGGCCATTTTGGGGTCTATTACCAAGTCTCAGAGCCCACCAAAAATGCGAATGAGCTTTCTTTGATTCACGCGGCTCAGGAAAAGACTTCTGGTAGTCAAAACTGGGAAATCCTACAGAAAACTTTTGATCGCCTCAAGTAGTTTCGAGGCTCCGAAGTCTACGGTTTCCTCTTTCACCTACTAGTAAACCAGTATTCTGATTGTAGACTTTTTAGAAGTAAGTTTCAGAGTACAAAATTCGTTCAATTTTGCGGATTTAGCACCCTCTGGAAATCAGGCATTGCCTTCAGAGCGTTCAATCGCACATCCGCTCTTGCCTTGCGAGTAAGATCCACCGCTTCGGGGTTTTTCTCTCGCCGTGAACGGCTTAACTCCATTGTTCGCTCTAAGGTTTGCAAGGCAAGTTGGTGTTTGCCCATGATGGCTTGCGTTGCAGCCAGATCAAACCAAGCCTCGGGATTTTCAGGTAGTACTTCTACGAGCCGCACCAGCGCATTCTCCAGTCGTTCCAGTTCATTAAGGTCGTTGTAGGCAGAGGCAACGGTCAAAATGGTTTCAGCTGGCGCGTTGGGATCCGCCAACAGTTCGTCCATGATGGCAACGGCGTCGTTGGTGCGTGTAGTCAGCACATAATTGGACATCAATTTGTATGCGACATCGAGGTTGGTTCGATTCCCGGCAAATTGTTGTTCAAGGGATTGAATGGCATCCTGAATTTCGGTGAGCTTAGTCTGGCCCTGTTTTAGCATGTGCAGCTGCTCCAACAACTGTCGGACACCCTCGTTTTCGTAGTCAAACTCAAAACATTTTTGCGTAATGAGAATGGCATCATCCACTCGCTGCGTGGTGGCAAGAAAATTAGAATAACGGTAGACCGCTTCAGGACTGTAGGGACACAAGGCAACCGCCTGTTTGAAAGCGTAATCGGCCTCCCTCAGGAGGCGATTTTCTTCCTCCACACTTTGAGGGCGAAGATGCTCAGGGCATTGCGGGCTCAGTCGCCAGGCATAAACCCCAGCGACGGCGCTCCTGAGTTTGGAAAAAGCCTTCTGGGCCCAGTCATCACGCACAAATTTGGCATCTCCCTTGAAAGCGGTCAAATCACCAATCTGGTAGGTATCCGTGACGAAGGACATAATTTCCTCGATGGATGTTTCATCATCGATCCAGTTACCAATCAAGCGCTCCATGTATTGAGACCAAAAAAGGCGATCTTTTCGAAGATCTTCCTCCGAGAAACCAGTCACCGCTTCACGGTTGATCTTGAGGATGATCCCGAATGGAGAGAGATGCGGATACATCCATTCCAGAGGCATGCTTTCCTCAATGTAGAAACTGTGGTCCGGGTTTTTATCAAATATCACCTTGGTCAAGAGCCCATTGATGGCCATGACCGCTGCTTGCCCCTGAACGGCAATCCGCCCATCGGGTGTTTCGGTGACAATTTCGCCTGGACGCAATTGATTGTTGGCTCGACGAACCGCAGCATCGGCCATGTATTCCATATAAGCCTGGTCGGAATCTGCCAGGGAGGGTGTATAGATTTCCTTGCGCGGGTAGACTCCCTTGGCCCGACGTTTATCTTCCACATACGCCCCTATGCGCATCATGGATTGATCCAAGGGCCTGGCAGCTCGTGCCAGGCTGTTGGTCGTGAGGTTGAGTTCTTTTTCAGAAGTGGATCGAAGCATTTCCTGGAAAAAGGGTGGATCCTGCTGAGCACTGCGGAAATAATGGGCTCGGATGTAATCCAGATAAGTACCATCAGCCAGCGCATTTTGAGTAATGAGATACACATCTCTGCGATCAAAATCAGGATCTCTTGGTTTTTTCGACGATGAGAGAAAGCTTTCGCAAAAAATCATGTAGGTCGGGTTGAATCGTCCCGGATCGGTTCCCCCAAACAAGATCGCACCTTCATCCATCTCGGGATACACTTCAAAAGGTGGGGTGAACATGTCATGACCAAACCAGTAACCAAAGAGATGGCCTCGCTGCTCATTTTCCCACCAATGACTCAGCACAGAGTAAAAAGGAGCCAGAGAGAGAACCGCTAAAATCGCATAGGTGGGAGCGCGATCCCTCGAACGTCCGAAAACTATCAAAAATGCCAAGGTCAGGGCTATGCCATACCATGCGGTAAACTGATCCAATGGATGCACTCGCTCCAGAGCAAGCTTACCAAAAAGGGCAAACGCCAAGGCCACCGAACCTCCACAAATAGCCACCATGCGATACCGTTGATATTGCGCGCTCAGAAGACCTGCCAGCAAGGCCACCCCATAGCCCGTAAACAAGGCCACCACCACATGAGAGGAAGTAAAAAAGACTCGATTGAGATCCTGGCTCTGTCGATCCGGAGGTGGGTTGAGCAAAATCATGAGGATAACGGCAAGACAGAAGAAGATGCCACCCAGCCCAATGAGCCATGACTTTTCCCGACGAGCGATTTTTTTCCAGACAATCAGTGGGAGAAGCCCCACAAAGGCCATCACGGCCGAAAATTCGGAGCTCAGTCCTTTGAAATAAAGGGCCATTTGCTGGATGAATCTCAAAACAGAGCTGGTTGGGTTTGCGCGCTCATACTGCCCACGACTGAAGGCGTGAACAAAGCCATCCCAGGTGCGAGGATAGCCCCAATTCATGGGGGGATTGGTGGAGGAGGCCAGAGGCATGTAAAAATAAAAACTGGCACCTGCCAGCCAGGCGAGCCCCAGCCAAAAGACCACCCTCCATTCAGTCATGATTTCCTGAGTTCGGCTCCAGGCCCAGGCGAAAGCAGCCAATGAACTGATGCCCACCGCATTGTAAATGACAAACAAAGGGATGTTTTCATCGAAGGCAGTAAGCATGCCATACCACTTGGCCATCAGCCCCAGAATGTAAACCAGACTATTGCCCAGAAAGAGATCGCGCCCTAGGCGAAGATTCACCGCCGCAATCGCAACTTGGATTCCCATCGCGGCAACGATCAAGGTTTGATGATTGTTGAAGCAGATACCAAAGAGGAAAAAGGCAAGGTAAAGATATCTTTTTCGCTCCTGAACATACACCCAATGCATGAGACAGGCCAGAACTCCCATGAGCGAAAGGACACTCAGGGTGTAGACTTCCACGATGACCGCCTGGCTCCACATGAACCCATTGAATCCCATCAACATGCCCGCTACCCAGGCAGAGACTCGCGAAATCCATCCTTTGAGTCTTGGATCCAAGCCCTTCACCGACGCCATTCCGTCCATCATCAGACTGCTTCCTCGCGAAACCATCAGAGCGAGCAAGGCACAGGCAACAGCTCCCGCAAACGCCGAGGACAAGGCTACTCGAAAGGCAATGTTTGAAATCGGCAACTGGGTAAAAAGCCACGAGTAAAGGGTCCAAACCGGATAGCCAGGCGGATGCGGAACGCCCGCATAGAAAGACCCCACAGACAATTCTCCGGAATCTTCCAGCGTCACATCTGGAGCCATGGAGAGCAAATATCCCATGAATACAAACAAACCGGTAAAAAGCGCCGTTCGCCAATCCGCACGTGTAAAGAAAGAGGAAGCCTGCGAGGCATCGCTTGAAGGCTTCTCGGATGCGCTAGCTTTCGGTTCTGATTCCTCGGTCTGTAATGATGGAGAAGGCTGGTTTTTCGGTTGCATCATGATGGGCTTGCTCCACGTGGACAGCGCTTTTGGGAACCTTAACTCGGATCCTGACAAGGCCACCAGTGGGCTTTGTGGCGATTGGTATCGCCAGCTGGTCCAATCAACGAGAAAGTGTCCGCTTTGTCGATGCCAAAAAACAAGGACCTTCAGGGACGGGATCCGAGTGCCGACTCGATGGCGGCATTAGGATTCCTGCGCTTCCAGAAAACCATGCCATCGAGCAGGTTTCATCACTTCATGACCTCCACTAGACCCAGCCTTTGAGGTCAAGATCATCAAGGCATAGAGAATCTTCCGTGACGAACGTGAAAACCCCACAAAAGGATGAAATAAACCATTGTCGGTAAAGGGGTTTTCTACTAAAATTGAAAACTCTTAAGCAGCTTTTGTTAGTTGCTCTTAGTCAACATATTATGGATCAAAAAAACGACCCAAAAACCACCGCATCGACCCCTGTCGATGACGGTCGTTACGATGCTTCAAAAATCGATAAACTGGAAGGCCTTGAAGCGGTCAGAAAGCGCCCTGGCATGTATATCGGTGACCCGGATGAAAGAGGACTGCATCATTGTGTTTTCGAAGTTCTGGACAATTCCATTGACGAACATCTGGCTGGTTTTTGCTCCAAAATTGAGGTATCCATCCACGTCGATGGGTCGGTGTCCATCCGTGACAATGGTCGAGGCATCCCGGTGGACATGCACCCCAAATTCAAGATGCCTGCCGTTGAGCTGGTTCTGACCAATTTGCACGCCGGTGGTAAGTTCGGGCAGGGAGCCTACAAGTATTCGGGGGGGGCTTCACGGAGTCGGAGCCAAATGTGTCAATGCTCTTTCCGATTGGTTTAAAGTGGAGGTCTCGCGAAATGAGCAGGTCCATTTCATGGAGTTTGCAAGGGGCCATACCACCCAAAAGTTGAAAGTCATTGGTAGCAGCAAGCATACGGGAACCTTGATCACCTTCAAACCGGATGCGACAATTTTTACCATCACCACCGAATTCAAGTTTGAAATTCTTGCCAATCGCCTCAGGGAACTGGCCTTTTTGAATCCAGGGCTTGAAATTCAATTGAGTGATGAGCGGGAGGAAGAAAAGTCGGAGCGCTTTTTTTACAAAGATGGTATTGGGGAATTTGTCAGACAGCTGGGAAGAAACAAACAATTGGTTCATCAAGACCCCATCAACCTGCAGGGTGTTCGCTCCGTCGAGGTCGAGGGTAAGCAAGAAGAGGCCTTCGTCGATTGTGTGGTGCAGTACAACGATACCTACAACGCCCAAATACTTTGTTTTGCCAACTCCATCCCCAACGCCGATGGCGGCACTCACCTGACAGGCTTCCGCACAGCCTTGACTCGAGCCATTAATCAATACGCCCGGTCCAATAATCTCCTGAAGGACAAGGATCCCAATATTTCCGGAGATGATGTTCGTGAAGGTTTGGTCTGCGTACTCAGCGTCAAGCTCCCCAACCCTCGATTTGAATCACAAACCAAGGTCAAACTGGTCAATACGGAGATCGAAGGAGTGGTCTCATCGGTCGTTTATGAAGGCTTGATGGCCTACTTTGATGGCAACCCCGCCATTGCCAAGCGCGTCATCGAGAAGTCCCTCATGGCAGCTCGGGCTCGGGAAGCAGCGAAAAAAGCCAGGGAAACGGTCCGCAAAAGCGCCATGACCGGAGGGGGGCTTCCCGGAAAACTAGCCGACTGTTCCGACCGCAATCCCGAAAACACCGAGCTTTACATTGTAGAGGGTGACTCTGCAGGTGGTTCCGCCAAACAAGGACGCGACCGCAAATATCAGGCCATTCTTCCCATCCGTGGAAAGCTCATCAATGTGGAAAAAGCCAGACTGGACAAGGTACTCCAAAACAACGAAATCCGCACCATGATTACTGCGGTTGGCACCGGAATCGGGACTGGAGATGGAGAAGGTGCCTTTAATCCTGACAAATTGCGCTATCACAAGGTCATTATCATGACAGATGCGGATGTCGATGGGTCTCACATCCGCACGCTCCTGCTGACCTTCTTCTACCGCCATATGACTGACTTGATCAGTCGGGGCTACGTTTACATCGCCCAGCCACCCCTCTACCAAATTTCCCGAAGACGGCATACCGAGTACGTTGCCGATGACGCCGCCTTGAGTCGCATCCTCATTCGCATGGGTTCGGGGGAGGTCAAGCTGCGTAACTTGAGTGATGGAAACCTGCTCGAAGATGCTGCTTTGAGTGACATTCTCGACTTGTTGAGCCAAATGGACAAATTTGCCAACGCCATCCGACGGCACGGTGGTCAATTTGATGATTATCTGGAATGTCGTGCGCAGCAAGGCTCTCTTCCTCGCCATTTGATTAAGATCCGCGAAGGAAATCAGGAACAAACCCATTATTTTAAGGACGAAGAAGCCCTGGCAGCGTTCGGTAAGGAGAACCTGGATCTGGGCCTCTTTGAAAGCAGTGAAGAGGAAGCGTCCGTGGAAGGGGCAAACCGACCTCAAACCAGCCGTCGAGCACGTCACGTGGAACTTCACGAGAGCAAGGCGATTGAAAAACTTCTCGAGCAACTCACTGCAAAGGGTCTCAAGGTAGAAAATTATGCAGCTCAGGATCAGCCCTTGTTCGAATTGATCGAGGGTGAGGGAGGAAAAGAGACCACCAAGCCTCTTTTCTCCATTGCCGAAATCCTTGAAGGCATCAAGGAGGTCGGACAGCGCGGTCTGGAAATTAAACGTTTCAAGGGCCTGGGTGAAATGAACCCGAAACAACTCTTTGAAACCACCATGGATCCAAACACCCGGAAGTTGTTGCGCGTGGATCTCAGTGATGCCGTGGAAGCCGAGGAAATGTTCACCAAGCTCATGGGAGATGAGGTGGAACCGCGACGCCAATTCATCGAGGATAATGCCCTCAATGTCAGAAATCTCGATGTTTAACGACACCGCCAGCTTACTGACTGCCAGGTTTTCATTGGCTCAAACCATGAGCCTTTGAGAACAAATACAAAACTTTTTGTGACCTAATCCCTAAAATTCACCATGTCGGAATCCGACTCAAAACCATCCAACCCAAAAAGCGGTGGCCTCGTTGAGCAAATCAATGTGGCCGATGAAATCAAAAATTCATTCCTCGACTATTCGATGTCGGTGATCATATCGCGCGCCTTGCCGGATGTGCGCGATGGGCTCAAACCCTCTCAGAGACGTATTCTCTACGCCATGAATGATCTCGGAGTTGGCCCCAGCAAAAAGCACATCAAGTGTGCTAAAATTGTTGGGGAAACCATGGGTAACTATCATCCGCACGGAGATCAGGCCATCTACCCTACCCTGGTTCACATGGCTCAGCCATGGGCCATGCGGGATACCCTAGTCGAAGGCCAGGGTAACTTTGGTTCAGTCGAAGGGGATCCACCCGCATCTATGCGTTACACCGAAGCAAGGATGACCCACCTGGGTTCCGTCCTGATGGATGACATGGAGAAGGACACTGTGGATTTTGTCCCTAACTACGATGATTCCACCGTCGAACCAGCTGTCTTTCCCTCTTCCTTTCCCAACTTACTGGTCAATGGTGGCACCGGCATAGCTGTCGGTATGGCAACCAACATTCCTCCGCACAACCTGGGAGAAGTCATCGATGGAATCTGCGCACAGATCGACCAGCCTTCGATCACCATTCCTGAACTCATGGAATACATCAAGGGCCCTGACTTCCCGAGCGGATGTCAGGTCTGCGGGCTGGATCCGATCCGCCAGTATTTCCATACAGGCCGGGGCAGCCTTCGCATTCGGGGTCGCATGGAGGTTGAAACCAGCCCCACCGGCAGGGAGCAGATTATCATCACGGAGATCCCCTTCAACGTCAACCGAGCGGTGCTTGAAGAACGTATTGCTCAGTTGGTCAATGAAAAGATTCTGACAGAGATTTCCGGTCTCAGGAACGAATCAGATGAAAACACGCGCCTGGTCATTGAGCTCAAACGGGATGCCATTCCCAAGGTCGTGATCAACAATCTCTACAAGCACACTCAGCTTGAAACGACCTTCAGCGTCAACATGCTGGCCATTGACCATCAACGGCCCAAGACGCTCAACATCAAGGAAATCATCAATTGCTACATTGAGCACCGCAGGGAAGTCGTCCTTCGCCGTACCAGCTTCGAGCTCAAAAAAGCAGAGACGCGGGCAGAAATCCTCGAAGGTTATCTCATCGCACTTGCCAATCTGGATGATTTCATTCGCATCATCCGGGATTCAGCCAATCGAGAAGAGGCCAAGCAAAAGCTCATGGCCTACGCGTTCGATCAGCAAACCGTCGAGCAGTTCGGAATCCTGATTCGCAGCCAGGCACGCCTAGAGGAGGGCCGCTATGTTTTCAGCGAAGCCCAGGTCAATGCCATCCTGGAACTCAGGCTCTATCAATTGACGGGAATGGAGACTGACAAGGTGAAGAAGGAATATGGGGAACTCCTTGAAACCATCAAAGACCTGATGGATATCCTCGCCAGGGAAATCCGCGTGCTCACCATCATCAAGGAAGAGCTTCAGCGTATTCGGGAAAAGTATGCCACACCCCGCCGCTCCGAATTGATTCCTTTTCACGGCAACATGCTCATTGAGGATCTTATTGCCAATGAACCGGTGATCATCACCTTGAGCCATAATGGGCTGATCAAAAGAACCCAACTCAACGAATATCGTTCACAACGTCGGGGTGGGAAAGGCGTCATTGGCATGGGCATGCGTTCCAAAGCTGTGGTGGATGGTAAGGACAAGGACTTTGTCGAACATCTCTTCTCGGCCAGCACCCATGACTACCTGATGTTTTTCACCAACACGGGACGGGTGTATGTCGAGCGTGTTCACGAACTTCCTGAATTGAGCCGCACCAGCCAGGGAAGAAACATTGCCAATGTGCTGGAGCTCCAACCGGAGGAAAAAGTGGCCGCGTTGATTCGTGTGGAATCGGTCATGAATGAAAACAAAAAGGACATCACTTGGGAACAACCCGGCTTCCTGATTTTTGCCACGCAAAATGGGACGGTCAAGAAGACCGAACTGGCTGCCTTCAAGAATTATCGCAAGGGAGGCATCAAAGCTATCAACATTCTGGAAGAAGACCGATTGATTGAAGTCAAAAGGACTTCCGGAGAGGACGATGTGGTCTTGATCACCCATCAGGGCAAAAGTATCCGCTTCAATGAATCCGATGCGCGCTCCATGGGCAGGGCAACCAGTGGTGTCCGAGGTATCAACTTGGTCGACACAGATCTCGTGGTAGCCCTTTCCATTGTTGAGGAGGGTGCGACCTTGCTGGTGGCAAGTGAAAATGGTATCGGCAAACGCACCACCTTCGAGGAATACCGCCAGCAGTCCCGCGGTGGCAAAGGAATCATCACCATGCGTACGGGTGAAAAAACGGGCGGTATCATCGGGGCTCTAAGTGTTCACGAACATGATGAAATCATGCTCATCACCGTTGGAGGACAGATGATACGCATTGCGGTGGATGGCATCCGGGAAGCCGGCCGCAACACCATGGGCGTCAAATTGGTCGACACCAAGGGCAAAGACAAGCTGCAGGCCATCGCCCCCGTGATCAATGAGGATCAGGAGGAAGATGGTGAAGAGGATGCAGGATCAGGAGAGGACGCAGCCGATACCGAATAATCCCCCCGAAATAAGAAGCTTGTTGAGATTTTCGATCTCTTGAAAACGAGACAATCGTTGAATTTCCAGTGACCTTGTGGAGTATCCGTCTACGATGAAGAAGGATGGCTGTTGGTCCCTAAATCACCGCCAAATCCATTTTGTCTGAGCCCTTCAAAAAGCACTAGAGCTACGCTGTTGGAGAGATTGATGGAACGGGCCTCCGGGTGCATCATGGGGATGCGCAACCACCTGTCTCGGTGAGCTTCAAGCAAGCTCAAAGGCAGACCTGAGGATTCTCGACCAAAAACCAGGAAGTCATCCTTACCAAAGTCGACCTCGTCATATCGTTGAGGGCCTTCGGATTCAACAAGCCAAAATTTCCTTCCCTCTTCCATGGAATCTTGGAGGGATTTCCAGTCCTTCCACCGATTCCATCGGAGCATGGACCAGTAGTCCATACCGGCACGTTTCAGGTGGCGATTCTCCAGATCGAAACCGATCGGTTCAATGAGATGAAGGCCCGATTGTGTGACAGCACAAAGCCGGGCGACATTCCCGGTGTTCGGTGGGATTTCTGGCTGAAACAACACCACTTCCATGGTTCAGGAGCCTAATAAAAGAGCTTGAAGCGTCCATGGACATGAACCGCCGAAGCAAAGCTCCATACCGGCAAGTCGAAGCTTGATGCCGCTTCATTCTGAAAAACCGTCTGACCCTCGGCATTTATCAGAGCCCAACGCAATTGCCCCCCTTTGCCCCAGCCGGCACCATCGGCCCAGGAGAGGAGCACCTGCCCATCGCCTCCCATCGCAATCCAGGGATGTTTTCCTTTCCAGGCTCCATCCTTGGGAGTTTGAGACACCCATGCCTGATTCGGTAATTGCCTGTGCAATCGTATCGACGACTCCCACTCGTTGGCAATCCAAGCCACCCCATTGGCATCGTGAGCCATACTGACCAAACTCAAGGGACAGGCCTGGATATCCCAAGGATCAAAAAGGCGGTAGGCAAAAGTCTTGCCACGATCGGTAGAATGTAAATGAACCATGGGGCGAGTGGTTCCTTCAAGCCCCCTGTATAGCATGTGAACCCCATCCTGCGGGCCGACATAGATTCGCATCCCACAGCAGGAGCAAACTCCTTGAGGAGTTTTTGAAACCGCCTGTTCTCGAGAAAAGGTCTTCCCTCCGTCAATGGAAACACTCATGAATATCTCTCGACCCTGCTCCCCTTCCAGCTTGGATTCCCCTCGACCATGCCAGGCCACAAACACGGCTCCAAGGCGATCGACGGCCAGAGAGCCACCACCATCCAGGTACTGTGTCCAGCTCAAAAGATTTTTTTCAGGAGTAAAGGCTTTCTGACCCGCTGGAAGCGTGGCGATCATCAGGGGGGAAAAGGCATAGGAAGGCTCACTCGTGGGTTCCTGCCAGTGTTTGCTCCCAAACCAGATGACATGAACTGTTCCGTCATGAGCCACTGCCAACTGATGGCCTCTGACAGTACCTGTTGCCACAACCGAATGCGGGAGTCGGTTTACCTGGATGGGCGTGGACCACTCATCGAGGTCGGGTTCCATCCTGACGTAGAACAAATCCCCTTCACCAGGCTCTCCCTTGTGATACACCAGATGAATGTCTCCCGAAGGGGCCACCTGAACCTGCGGTTGAACGCCACGATCAGGCATTGGAATCAAATCGACCGGAGGCTGATTGGTAGATTCAACCTGAAGCCTAACGAGTAAAAGACACCATCCGAAAATCCATCTCATTCACAAAGTCTCGCACTCCTTCACCGGAATCTTCAATCACAATTCAAACAGGCCAAAAACAACCGGGCACGTAAAAACGTGCCCGGTCCTGCAAATCAATCATGAATCTCTTGATGTCGGTTTTATTCAGCAATGTAGAATTCAGCAGCCTTGGTGGGCGACAGTGAGTAAGGCGAGCTGGCACCTGCCACTGCGCTGTAAGGACCGGTCACAATTGAAGCACTCTTGAGCGTTCCCGTGTATTCAATGACCACATTCCCACCGCTCAAGGCGACGGAACTAATGGCACCTGCCTGCACAACTTCTGGACGACTCTCATAGAGCGAGGCCACTTCGGCTGCGGTCAATTGCCCGGCATAGGTTCCCCACGCATGCATGGCGGAACCCCCACCCATATGGTCAGTTGCCTGCTCCAGACGGGCCCCCATCACCTTGACCTGACCTGAAAGCGGAATGCTTCCTGCCCAGTTACCGGAAAGAACACCATTGATATAAAGGTGCGATTCGCTAGCAGCACTGTCACTTACGATGACCACATGCACCGGGGTATCGAAGACCGAAGCCACACTCTGACCATCGACCGCGGAGAACAGATTGTCTGCCACGCCGAACTGAGTCGTGCC
>CACEMW010000063.1:0-14380 GCA_902560705.1 uncultured Verrucomicrobiota bacterium | reverse complement strand
AATGTAACAAAAATTGCTGGTCGGCTACCTTGGTTGTCCGTCAGCAATGCATGCATTTATTAAAATTATGATCAAACGACACAAAAACAGCCTAGGTAAAAGGCTCATGGGTTTTGCTGGTGTTTCCGTTGCCACCTTGGGCATTGGTTTCCAGGCAAACGCAGGGGAAAAGACATGGGATTTCGAAACAGATCCCTTTGACGAATTCCCTTATATCGCCTCTTCACAAGAGGATTTCGTATGGGGTGGACAAGGTTGGGATGATTGGGGAGCCGAGGGTAATCCTGGTGGTTTCTTCTCTATCTCCGAAGCAACCGGAGGCACCTGGACTATCGCCGTTCTTCCTGACATTGACAATGGTGAATTTGTTAAAGCTTTCAACATGAAGATGGATCTTCGTATGGGTAACGGAACGACCGATCGCCCAGCCGATGGTATCTCCATCAACTTCGCTCGCACCGAAGGTCCTGGTGTGGATGGTGATCCCATGCTTGCCGACTTAGACGGTGGAAGTGCCACTCAGAACAACGCCGCTGCTGGCTGCTGTGCCGAGACTGGTACTAGCACGGGTGTGGCTGTTTCCTTCGATACCTGGGCAGGGAATTCCCTCCCTGACGGGCCCGACATCGAAGGTGTCATTGTGCGTGTGGATAACAAGACCGTGGGCCGTTTTGGAATGCCCGTGCGTCATGGTTCTCCTGACGACATTCAGAGTCTTCAAACCGGTCCTATCGGCGGCAGCGCAGACGCGCCTGATGCAGAACGGGGTGACCCCACCATTCTCAGCTGGGTGCCTCTCGAAGTGGATGTAAACGAGCTCGGTATTCTCAATGTGAACTACAAGAACCAGCCTTTGGTGGAAAACTTTGAATCGGGTTTCTTTCCAAGTCCCGGTCAGATCGTCCTCATGGGACGTACTGGTGGTGCTAACGAGTCCCATCACATCGATAATCTAACCCTAAAGACCGTATTGGCAGATGAACCTGTCATCACTGGCCTTCAGGCTACAGCCGATGGCTTCTCGATTACCTTCAGAGATGTTGGTAATGCCAAGGTCGTTGCAGACAGCATAGCTGTTTCGCTTGATGGAGACGACGTCACTGGTTCGTTGGAGGTCTCCAAAGATGGAATGTTCACTACGGTCACTTATCAGTCACCCACCATCTTCGCCTCCGGTTCAGAGCATGTGGTTAACGTCACGGCAGACACCACAACGGGTAAAGTGCTGAGTGCTTCACCATCTTTTACCGCTTCGACTTACGCCACGGTGCCAGCTAGTCTTGCCCTAGAAGGCGTTGACACCTCGACTTCTGGTTTCTTGATGTATGTTAAGCAATCCGAAACGGGTCGTGATAACAACACCCAAGCCCGCTTGGATCACTTGGCTGATGACAGCGAAAACCTTGCTGATGACTGGGGTTCAGAGGACTACAGCTGGACCGTTGAAATCGTCAACTTCGATCAGGACGGTAACCCTCAAGGTGAATTCCGCGACTCGGGTAATGGCGATTCTATGGATGTTCCCGATGACTTCATTCCTGGTATTCCTGGACTTGAAGGTGGCACCGATAACGTCACCGCCATGATCGAAACAGTGGTTCGTATCCCCGACGCCGGTTTCTACACCTTCGGATTCAACTCCGACGATGGGTTCTTGACTACTGCTGGCAATGACAAGGCTGATGCCGTCAAACTGGGTGAGTTCAGCGGCGGTCGCGGAGCTTCGACCACTCCTTTCACTGCTTACTTTGAAGCCGCTGGTGATTACGCCATGCAGAGCTTGTGGTATGAGGGTGGCGGTGGTGCCAACCTGGAGTGGTTCACCATTGAGCCCAACAAAGCATTGCTCAACGACACTGCCAACGGTGGGTTGAAGACCTTCGCAACCAAGCCCAGCGTTCCTGCACTGGTGACTTCTGTAAGTCCTTCGGCCGATTCCTCTGGTGTCAATCCTCAGGCAGACATTTCTGCTGTGGTTGAAGATGCTGATGGAACTGTGGATGCTGGATCGGTTTCTCTCTCCATCGATGGTGTTGATTCGGGTGCTTCTGCTAGCAAGTCAGGTGGTGTCACCACCATCACAGCCGCTAATAGCGGGATGTGGAACCCTGGTCAGGAAGTTTCTGCTACCTTGACCTATTCTGCTGGGGGATCTTCCCGCTCAGTGTCTTGGTCTTGGAAGGTCACCGATTACGCGACACTCAGCCAGGGTTTGACCCCTGTAGGGTCGGGTAGTGACGCTGGTTTTGAATTCCGTATCTTCCAGACAGCTGCTGGCCGTGGAAACAGCTCCGCTGATGCTGAGTCGCAACTTGCAGGCTTGCATGACAATGGTGCCGCGAACATCGCCGATCCTTCCAGTGGTTCTGTGTCCAACGATGATGCTCGTCCTGGAATTGTCTTCGATATAGATGGCGTGATCAACTTTGATCAGGACGGAAACCCGCAGGGTGTTTTCCGTGACAGTGGAGATGGTAGCACTACAGATCGCGCTGACGACTTCATTCCTGGTATTCCCGGCCTGGAAGGTGGCACCGATAACATGGCTGCTGAAATCCTGGCATTCATCGAGTTCCCAGAGGCAGGATACTACACCATGATCTTCAACTCGGATGATGGTTTCTTGGTTTCTGAAACTCACGGAGCAGACGACAGCCGTGGAGCTACCTTGGGCGTCTTCGAAGGCGGTCGTGGTGCATCGGATACAACCTTTGGTTTTGCGGTTGCAGAGCCTGGTGTCTACCCCATTCGTGCCATATGGTATGAAGGTGGCGGTGGAGCCAACCTTGAGTGGTCCAGCATTGTTGACGGTGAGCGCGTGCTCATCAACGATACTGCCGCTGGTGGCTTGAAGGCTTTCCGCTCTCGCTCAGGAACTCCGACCAATGTGGACACAGGTGGTGGCGACGGTAGCATCAGCTCCGTTGCCCTCACCGATGGCAGTGTGGTGATCGAATACACTGGAACGCTCAAGAGCGCTACCAGTGTCACTGGCCCTTACAGCGATGTTGCAGGCGCCAGTTCGCCATACTCTGTAGCCCCAACGAAGGCTGCCGAGTTCTATATCGCTGAGTAATCGGTCTTGGCTTCAATCGAATAACAATCGTAAATCAGGAAGGCCCACTCTTAAGAGTGGGCCTTCTCTTTTAAAACGTAAGCAGCTCTTACGATAGAATAATAACCTTTTAAAGATTAAAGGTTTTTGAAAATTTGAGGGCCATATGGAACCGAAAGGCCTAGTCACACCTCTGCTGTCTCAATTGATTTTCCTTGTCCTTATCGCAAAAAATAGCAAAGGTCGATTCATCTCCACCAATGTTAATTACTCAGGAAATGACATCTCACCTATCTTGGAATGGCTGGGTGACGATGCCGGATCCTTCGTTGGAACTGAAGGTGAGCTCAACGATGGCATGATTCAGTTCAAGGGATATGTCAATATTGAGACCGCCGGAAAACATGATTTCCGAAGCGCATCGGACGATGGCTCTGTGGTCTTTGTTGGTAACCAAGTGGTGGTCAACAACGATGGCGGACACGGTGCTCCTGGCCCTGCGCCAGACGGAAGTGCTTTCTTCCCAACCTCTGGTCTGTATCCGATCGAAGTGGCCTGGTTTAACGGTAACTGGACCAATGACGCCGGTGAACACGGTGGTGCCAACATTGACTTGACCATGGACGGCGAAAGCCTTTCAGGATCGATCTTCCAGCCAGTGGGCGGATTGCCAACTGTGGCTTCTGGAGGCGTCAGCTCCGTGGCTCTGACCGATGGTAACGTGGTGATTGAGTTCAGTGGGACCCTTAAGAGCGCTGATACCTTGACTGGTCCTTATAGTGCTGAGTATGGAGCAACCTCTCCATACTCAGTGGCTCCTTCCAAGGCTGCTGAATTCTACATCGCTGAATAAACAATTGTGGTTTTGATCGAACCAAATTCGTAACCCAGGAAGGCCCACTCATCCGAGTGGGCCTTCTCTTTTCCGGAATTGGAGTTTTTGGAATCATTTTTTATAGGTGATGCATTAGAGGATTCTCACCTGATCCTTGATTTTATGTCTTAAGAGCGATTGACTCTGTCTGTTGCAATCAAAGGAATCGTTGATCAATGAATGTTTTTTTTAAAAATAATCTTATGAAATGGGTGCTTCTTATTGTCGGTATTGGCTTTTTTTCTGGGATCTGCTCCGTAGGCCATTCCCAGGAAATTATTCCACATCGAAATCTCATTGCATTGAAAGAGGTCGCTGATTTCAAGGTGTCTCCTGATGGTTCCATCATGTCACATTTGGCTCCTCATGAAGGTTTTCTCAATCTGTGGATTGGCAACAAGGGAGGGCGTAATCTCCAATTGGTTACCCAGGAAAACCGATCGGTTGGTGAATATTGGTGGCAGTATGACAGCCAACACTTGCTTTATCTTCACGATCCGGATGGGGCGGAAAACTGGCATCTTTATCAAACGGATTTAAAGGGTTTTAACACGCGTGATTTGACACCCTTTCGCGGTGTTCAGGCTCGGGTGGTTGCCTATCGTCCCCAGGCCCCAGATCAAATGCTAATCACAATCAATCTTCAGGATCGTTCTCGTCATGATTTGTATCGGCTCTCGCTCAATCATGGTGCCCTCTCCCTAACTCACATAAATTCGGAAGGTATGATAGATTGGCTTGCCGATGCTAAATTAGAGGCCCGCGTAGCTATCTCGATCAACGAAAACGGATATTTTGTTCTTTTACAACGGGTTGGAGCTTCCAATCAGTGGGAAACCGCTTACAAGTTTCCAACATCCTCTCAAATGCCTCGACTCATCTCCCTTTCTCCTGATGGGAAGACCGCATGCTTTCAAGATCATCGACAGGACTCGGGGAATCGCCTATGGACCATTGATTTGGCAACTCTGACCATCACTGCCTTGGGCCCGGAAACACAGGAGAATATTCTGGAATGTCTCATTGACCCGATTACTGGCATGCCAGAGGGGGTAGCCATGAATAGCCATCAGCGTTCTTGGCACATGTTCGGTGATACCTATGGTGATATGATGGATTTTTTGCGGTTTGATCCTGGTAATCTGTCTTTTCCTTCACGAAGTGTTCAAAAAATACACTGGGTAGTCGAGTATCGAGATTCATCCATGTCCACAACGCATCAACTTTTCTCCTTTGGGGACCGCTATCAAGTTCGTCTTCTCGGGATGGAGAGGCCAGCTTTGCGTGGTCAGACCTTGGCTGAAACCAAACGTGTGACTTTCCCGGGACCCAATCAAGGAGTCATCCATGCCGCTTGGACTCCACCATTGGGTGCAGCCGACCAGCCCTATCAAGGTGTTTTGATTCGAGCTGGAGGAGGTTATAGAGAACCCGCTCACCTTGCATACGATGAAGAGACTCAATGGTTGGCTCATCAAGGGGTTGGGGTGCTTACGCTCTCTTTCCCTTCGATTCCTTCTCGCGAACGTCTGGGTCATTGGATGACAGGGGATTGGTTAGCGACACTTGCAGCAGATTGTTACGCAGCTGCTCAATGGGTCATCGCCGAAGGTCATGCCAAGTCAGGCCACATTTTTGCCAAAGGCTCGGGCGAGGGAGCTTATGGTGTGCTGGACGCAGCGATCAAGTATCCGGAGATCTTCAGGGGGATCATACTTCTCAATGGGATTTACGACATGCCATCCTTTGTAAGGGAATTACCTGCCTATGATCGCGGCTTACTGACCTCCTTAGTTCGACGAGATTCTGTGAAAGCACTGATGAAGGCTTCATTGTTGAGTAAGGTAGCGCCACTGAAGTCGAATATCCTCATTCTTCATGGTGAGGAAATGGCATGGGCTCACCCAGCTCAGTCCTCTGCATTGGAAGCCGCCTTGGCCCAGTCTGAAGTCACTGCCACTCGGCACACCTTGCCAACGACCAGTGACAGGCACATGGAATCGGAAGGAGCTCTCGCATACTACCGGTATTTGCAGCATTTTCTCTACACGCACGCAGCCAAAACAGATTTCTGAGCATTTTCAAAGTCATCCGAAAATTTATCTGCCCGGGATGAGCGTGCTTCAGAGTGGGCGCGAATGCCCTGCCGTTTTCCATTTCCCAAGCTGGTCTTTCAGTTCTCTCGCGATGGAAGGGAAGCGCTCGATCAAGTTGTGGGTTTCTCCGGGGTCGACATCCAGGCGGTAAAGTTGTCCCTTTGCCTCGGGGGCTGTTTCAGGCAATGCAAAGGCCTTTAAATTCGGGCGATCGTACCGGTTGCCGCCAGATCCAAGGTGATCCAAGTATTTCCAGGGGCCCTTACGAATGGCAAGTTTTAGACTGATGGTCTGATGAAGGGTGAATGGACGAATCGGTTCGTTCCGACTGAAAGGCTCCAGTAGGTAGGGCAGGATATTGAAACTATCCTCCGCAGCACCGTCAGGCAATGAAGCGCCTACCAGATTTGCCACTGTGGCCATGATGTCCGTCAGGCAGATGGTTTCCGGCATGAGCGTTCCGGCAGGGATGCGGTTTTTCCAATAGGCAATGAAAGGAACCCGATGTCCACCTTCCCATTGATCACGTTTCATCCCCCGCCAGGGTCGAGCTCCGTCATGCTGGTGATCACGCCGCATGGCAACGACTGTCGGTACTTCAGGTCCATTGTCACTGGTGAACAATATCAGGGTGTTTTCCAGTATGCTTGCCTCTTCCAGTGTCTGGATGAGCTCTCCAACAATGGCGTCCATCTCATGAATGAAATCTCCATGGGGTCCGGATTGAGTTTTTCCCTGAAATGCCTCGGATGCGAAAGAAGGCAAGTGCACGGCCTGCATCGAATGAAATAAAAAGAAGGGCTTTTCCGGATTTTGGTGTGCGTGGTTCTTTATGAATGCCTGACTTTTGGCCAGAAACACCTGGTCGACCTTCTGCAGGTCAAAGTCATCGGCGATCATTCCTGGTCGATTATCGTGAGAATAGGGGTGCTTCGGAAGGGGGGAACGGTCCAACAGTCGTGTGGGAGGGGAAGGCACTCGGTCTCTATCAATGTAGGCGTACAGCCAATCGGTCGTGGGGCAGCATGCCGTACCAAAAAAGGAATCAAACCCCTGATGAATCGGGCCATCTGGAATGGCTCGTGTGTAATCGATCTTTTGAACCGCCTTCAATCCGTTCTGATGGATGGGAGCTCCTTGTGAATCGAAAAAGGTCAGCCCCACGTGCCACTTGCCATAGCAAGCGGTCCGGTAACCCTGGTCTCGGAGCATGCCAGGCAAGGTCAAACGTCCAGATTCGATCAAGCAGGGCCCTCCCGCTCCATCGAATACCCCCTGGAATCCCGTTCGAAAAGCCATCCTACCAGTGAGTATGCTGTAGCGCGTTGGCGTACATACTGTTGAGGGGGAGTGTGCGTCGGTAAAGCGCATACCTTGATTTGCCAGGCGATCGAGATGGGGGGTGGGAATGCGGGATTCAGGGTTGTAGGCACTCAAGTCCCCGTAACCCAAATCGTCTGCTAGGATGAGGAGAATATTGGGAGGCTGGGCCTGAGGTTTTGGCAAAAACGTGAAAGATAGGAAGAGGGGCAAACAGGCATGGAGACAAAAGCAGCACCACGGCATTATGATGGAGGTTCCGCCGACACTCACGACTATCCAATGCTTTCTATATGAAACTGAAATCGATGATAGTTTAGGGCATAGCGCCACCACCCAACTTTGGGTTGAGCCATGGGGTGCCTGCCCAATACCATCTGCGTGCCTGTAGCGTCTCGATGTGGCCGTCGACAAAGGAAACATTGCTGGTGCCGCCACTGTGGCGAAGGTGCGGCCCTCCCCAATTGGGGTCGCCACTCGAGATGACGCACCCTCCACAGGGAGCGCTGTTTCCTGGATCATGAACGATCCAGCATCCGGCCTTTTCTTCCGAATCCACAGTGACGCATTGCTCCGGATCTGTGGTGTTCTTGGGTTGACTCCCTCCATCAGTCATGTGAACGACACTAGAAGGGCTTGAGACATCGGTATCCTTCAATTGGGGCCAGTCCTTTTTGTCCCAGGTATTTGGCCAATCACACCCCCCAAGAGCAAAATTGGCACTGTAATTCGATAGAGAGCGTTCTGCCTTCTCACTTGGATAAATGCTGAAAAGCTCATTGAACTTTCGAGTTCGCGTCGGGCAAAGGAGAATGTTGGTAGTTTGTTGGTAAGGATGCAAAAAATTGAACCATGCACGCCGTTCCACATTGCTGCCGCGGACCGCAAAGGTGGGGGCAAAGCGTCCATCAAAATCATCGGAATAAATCCGAGAAGCGAGAGACATTTGTCTCATATTACTCATACAGCTGATTTGTTTGGCCTTTTCCTTGGCCTTTGAAAGCGCCGGGAGGAGCATGCCGGCCAGAATCGCGATGATGGCGATGACGACTAGGAGTTCGATCAAGGTGAATCCTGCCAACAGGTTCTGATGCCATAGTGGGCGTTGGGAGATGGTTTTCATAGTGTGGTTTTCTGGCAAAGCCAGGTGTGAAATAACCTTTGGGAATAATACTACCTTACATGCACCTAGGAACATCATCAAGGTTTCCTGACCAACCCTTCGTTTTTTTCTTTTGAGCATCGAAGGACATGGCACGAAAAAACGCATTGATTCCTTGGTGCTTCCCTGATCTGATGCAACTCAATCACCCAGTCACTCCATTCTGCGTCATTCTTTACAAGATCATGAAAATCATTCACTCGTTGATACTCACTGCCCTGATGGTGGAAGGGAACCTCATCGCGGAAAACTGGTCTGCTTTCAGAGGCTCTGACGGGACGGCTGTCAGCCACGAAACCCATTTGCCTGTGGATTGGGGCAAGGACGATCACGTGGTTTGGAAAGTCAACCTGCCCGGGAAGGGAACGTCCTCTCCTATCATTCATCAGGGACGTGTCTTTGTCACCACACAGGTCGATGACAAGGACCTTCATGTCATGGCCTTCGGGCTCAAGTCGGGTGAACTCATCTGGAATCAAAAAGTGGGCAGTGATCGTCTTCCGACCCACGAGCTGCATAACATGTCCACACCGACCCCCATCACAGACGGACATCATGTCTGGGCTTTTTTTGGGACGGGAGACCTTGTTTGTCTGACTTTTGAAGAAGGTAGCGAGGTATGGCGGCGCAACCTTCGTAAGGAGTATGCAAACTACAACACCAATCATGGGATGGGCAATTCCCCGCTCATGTATGATGGAAAGCTTTACGTCGCCTGCATGCACCAGGGCCCTTCCTATTTGATTGCCATGGATGCGACCTCCGGAAAGACCCTTTGGAAAAAAGACCGCAACCTTTCGGCCCGTGAAGAGGGCAATGATTCCTATTCCACACCGGTAAGAGTGAACGTGGCGGGAGATGTGCAAATCGTGCTCTCGGGAGCCGAGCATCTCAATGCTTACAATCCGGATACAGGCGAGGAAATATGGTCCATCGGCGGCCTGGAAGTGCCTCATCCTTACGGTCGAACCATTTCAGGCCCAACCGCCGGAGAGGGTAAGATCGTCACAGTAGCCTCCGGTTTCCGAAATCAGGGCTATGTCATAGGAGTGACGCCTGTGGCTGAAGGCAAGGCTCCAAAATTCACTCAGGATTGGACCCAGCGACGTTATGCTCCTGATTGTGCCACTCCGCTCATCTACAAGGGGAAGGTGTACACGATTCGCGATGACGGTATGGCATCCTGTCTGGATCTGGAATCCGGGGAATCTCACTGGCAGGAGCGGCTCTTTGTCGAAAATGTGAAGGTTTCTCCAGTAGCGGCCGATGGCCATGTCTATTTCACGACTGGAAGGGCCAACACCAAGGTTGTCAAGGCCTCGGCCGAGTTTGAAGTCGTCGCTGAAAACCGCCTGGATGATGAGACACTTGCTTCACCGGCCATCAGTGAAGGAAACATCGTCATTCGTACGTTTGAACATCTCTACTGCATTCGTTGATCATTCAACGGTTACCAAGGCTTCAACCCAGTCGAGAAAGTCCATGCCCTCGGAGTGAATGTCCGCTGTGATGAGATACTGACCTGGATCGGCCGGTAGTTGCAAAGGAATCGTGATCGACCCTGTCTGCTGAGCCGGAATGGTTACCTGTAATGCGTTCCTGTTCGAGGCGGATGCATGGATTTTGAGTCCCTTCCAGGTTCGCGGTTTGACATGGAAGGTGCGTTCACGCGGGGAGTGGTTGGTGATCTTCACTGAAACTTCGGCCTCTGAATGTGCGGCAGCCTTCAGGCCATAGGGGTAGAAAACGGCCCACTGCTCGTCGATGCCATAGTTGAGATCATCCCAGGGAAAGAGTTCGCTCAACAAACTCATTCGCTCTCGATAACGTGTCTCCATATAGTCAAGTTCATCGGGATTGAAGCGAAACAGATAAGGAATGTGTTCGTTGATCAGCCAGAGGTTCTTTTCGGCCTTTCGGATTTTTTCCATACACAGTAGATAGCCGGTGCCATCGCGCATGAGATTGCGATTCATCAGGCAGTAATCATCCAGGCCTGAGGGCGCGAAGGAATCTCCCACCATAAAAATGGGATCATGGTCAGCCCGCTCAACCCAAAGAGCACCATGATAGAACGTCTGTCCCGGATAAAAATGGAAAGTGAAATCGTACTCACGCCATTTCAGGCGATCTCCATCCACCACTCCTACGACATCCTTGATGGGGTGGTCGGTCATAGCGGGTAAATGATAGGCTTCAGGATGTTCCAATACATCCTGGTATTCGCGAGTGGCATAGACAGGGCAGTCAAAAATCTCTGCAGCCCTCTGGACCCCGTCCGAGTGATCGTCATGGAAGTGAGTGACAAAAATGCCCTCCACCTTTTCGATAAGGCCGCTTTTCAGTAGTTTGGAGACTTCATCGATGACCGACTGGTAGCCGCAATCCAGCAGGAAGGCATAGCCTTGATCCGAAAGGATAAGACGACTGGTGGAAAAGCCTCTGATCCATTGCGGCGTTTCGATGTGAGCTGCGTAGGGCATCAGTTCCAGACGGGTGTTTTCACCCAGAACCTGTTCATGACAAATGCGCATGCGGTCCTCCTTGAAATACCAATGCAGCGCGTTGGTGGACAAATAGTTGTGATAGATGGCCTTCAGGCGTTTTACTAACTTTCCGATGGAGGAGGCTGGATCACGAATGATGGGCCCTCGAGCGGGAACCAGCCAATCAGGTTCTGCCTGGAGGATGGCTTCCAGACTGCGAATCAGCGCACCCAGACGGCCGGCGTAGCCATGGTATCCTCCGACCTTTGCCTCGGGGATGGCATCCTGCAGGCTGTATAAATCGAGCAGCTGCCCGTCGCCATAGATTAGGTCGCCCGTAAAGGCAATACGACGCCCGTCCACCTCACATAAATAGGACACCGAACCTCGTGTGAAGCCTGGTGTGTCCAATACCTCGATCTGGGTTGCAGGCCATTGGAGTTTCTCACCTCCCTTGACCCATTGGGTTATGGCAATGGGGACGATACCCACCTTGGTAGTCTGTTGCGCGTAGTCATGAAACCGGGCTTTGGTAAAGGATCCCCAGAAGGTCTCGGGTTGCTCAAGCCAAGGCCGGTCGTCTGCCGGGGCGATCAGTGCTTTGGGGCGCATCCACTGACCGATACCGGAAATGAGGTCACGCCTTCCATGAGGCAGCAGCAATGAAGAGCTTCCCGCTTGCCAGGCATCGACGGAACCCCGGTAGATGAAGACCCGCTCCTGTCCTGACTGGATCCAGGCGGCATTGATGGATCCAGATTCAAACCCAAGATGGGGGCTGAGCTGCTCGGCTTTCAGGCTTGGCTCAGGAGGCCAAGCCAGCAGAGCCAGAGCCAAGTTAAGCAGGTATCTTGAGCGCATTACGGAATTCACCGAAATTCAAATGCATAGATGGTGGTCGACTCAAACCGTTCCCCCGGGCGAAGGATCGTGGAGGGGAAACTCGAGTGGTGCACCGAGTCTGGATAGTGCTGTGTCTCGAGGCAAAACCCTCTGGGGTTTCCAGTGTAGAGCTGTACCCCGGGCTGGTCGGTCCGAACACGCATGATACGACCACTGGTGGGCTCCTTGACCAGCGCCGTAGGGACCACCGACTGTCCACCTCCCCGAATGATGTAGTTGTGGTCATAGAGGTGCGGACGGAGTTGGGTAGCATCGGCTCGTTCCCCTATGGGATGGGGTTGATTGAAGTCCAGAGCGGTGCCTTTGACCTGCCCTATTTCACCAGTGGGAATGAGCTCTGAATCTGCTAGCGTGTAGGTGTCGGCATGCAGGGTGAGCAAGTGGTTTTCAAAACCGCCTTGATCCGCCAGATTAAAATAGGCGTGGTTGGTGAAATTGACGGGTGTTGCCTTGTCGCTTGTCGCTTCGTAGGTGATTGACAAGGCATTGTTGTCGTCGAGCCGGTAGGTGACACGGACATCGAGGTTGCCTGGAAAGCCTTCTTCGCCATCCTTGGCACGGTAATGCCATCGAACGGCTGCCGAGGTGTCTGACAGAGGCAAGGGTTCGGCATGCCAGACCACCCTGGCAAACCCTTTGCGACCACCGTGGATATGATGCGAACCTGCATTTTGGGTGACCTTGTGAGTCACACCGTCCATCTGGAAGGAAGCCCCTGCGATTCGATTGGCGAAGCGGCCGATGACCGAAGCGGCTGGATACCCTTTCAGATAAGGAGGCAGGGTTTCTTCTCCAGCAATGATGTTGATGGGTTCAGCGTTTTCTCGGGGAAGATCAATGGCGGTCAGCGTGGCTCCGTAACTGATGGCCCTGACTTCCATTCCGTGTCGGTTTCGGAGGCTGATCTGATGGATGGCGGTGCCATCTTCCATCCTGCCAAAGTGACGCATGGAGAACCGGTGAAAGGATTCAGGCTCAGAGGCTGCCTGTGTGCGTTCTGCTGAAAAACCTGCGTTTATGATGAGGCAAAGGATCCAATGGATGGGTTTCATGGAATAGATAGGAGTTCTTTTTCGGTCCATGGGGTTTGACGACCCGCGGTGGCAGCCCTCACGCGGGCCACCTCGTTTGAATCGATGGGATCGGATGCATGCCCCCATGCTTGACGGATGTAGGTAAGAATGGAGGCCAGTAATTCATTTTCAAGCACGGAAAGTGGGGGCATTTCCGACAGGATGTCCGGCGACTGATACAACTGGCCACCTACATGAATCGGGCCCTGGGCCCCATGGAGGGCAATTCGAATCAAACGATCTTTCGAACCCAGCACCCAATCCGCCTGGTGAAGCGGCGGGGCCTGGTTTTTCAGGCCTTCTCCTCGGGAGCCGTGGCATCCAGCGCAAACCATTTGGTAAGCCTCAGCATGGGAGGCTATCGAGGCATCCTCCATGCGTTCGCTCCGGGTTCTGGCAGCCTTTTCAAGGGCAGCGGCATAATTGGGGTGACCTGGCCAGCTGATCCATGGTGAAAGGCGATGATGTATGGACTGAAGTGCGGGATTCCACGGCAAGTCAGCCTTTTTGTTTGGAAATGGCGATTGGGTCAACAATCTGGGGCCTCGGGAGTGTGCACGGAAGTAACGGTCTAGGCCATCCAGAAGAGCAGCATCCGCATCATTCCATGAGGTCGATCGATCAACGAGGTATTTGATCAGGTGACCCAGATCGACGCCATCGGACTGAGATGCGGTGGCCTCGGCCAGACTATGAAGGAGGTGCTGGAGCCCTTTTGAGGAGCTGGATAGGTCCTTGCTTTCGTTTAGTTGGGTGACGAAATCCCACTCGGAACCCTCCAGCCCGGATATCAGGGCTTCCCTGAGTAACCAATGTTTGGATGCCTCAAGGGCCAGTTCTGCCATGAGGGCTCTGTTGCCCGGAGCGGGCAGGTTGCCCAGGGTCAGGATGATTTGAAACAAGACATCTTCGGAAGCATGCCAGGCGATTTCGCGAAATTGCTTCAGCATGTCTTCTGCCCTTGATTGGGAGGAGCGAGCCAGGGATTCACAGACTCGAATGGCAGCAGTTTGAACCATGGGATCAGGATGCTCCATAGCTCCCAGACATGCCCTCCACACGCGTTGAGAAAAGGGTCTGGAGCCAAGCGCGTGGACCGATGAAACGATGGGTATGGGCCCCGATGGAGAAGCTTCGAGCGAGGCTGGTTCGACTGACATCAACAGGCCTTCGATGGTCCAGAGGGCATGCTCCAGCCCGACAGAAGTTGTTGCGCGCTCCATGAATCGCAGGAGTGCATCCAACATCTTCAGATCGCCCTGTTGTATGAGGAGCCGCTGGGCTGTTTGCCGAAGCCATCCATCGTCATGATCCAGGAGCTGAATCCATTCAGTGGGCGGCCTTCTGCTCAGTTGCGTGGGGGTTCTCCTGCCTCCGCTCTCATGCCGGATGCGATAAAGGCGCCCTTGAT
>CACEMW010000062.1:0-14604 GCA_902560705.1 uncultured Verrucomicrobiota bacterium | reverse complement strand
CTGCCATTGCATGGGCATGGTGCGCACTGCCTTTTGATCAACGAAAGGACCCCAGCCGGTCGCCAAGAGGATGAACAAGCACCCATAGCCCAGATGAATGCCCACGCCTGAGCGGAGCATGGGTCCCCTGTAGCCACGCATCTTGTGGGCTCCCAGCCAAAGCAGGAGGACCAGCAGCCAACCGGCCACAAAGATCAGAGGTCGCGTATCGATGTAGGCCAGCAGCAGGTTCATTCAGCCTTCGGAGGATGCAGGGTCACGGCATAGAGGGTGGCTCCTTGAAGGTGCACCCTGAGTTGTGCCATGCCGCTGGGCGTGCTGCATGCGGAGCCCGATGGGGTGCGCGTCTTCCACTTCGGACGGTGCTCGAGGTGGTCTCCCTTGAGTGGGGGCCCGTCAATCTGAGTCAAGCCTTGGATCCGGTAGCCCGAGGCATCCAGCCATTCCACCCGCAGCTCTCCTTCAGAGGCATCGGCGTTGAGCGTGAGGTGGGTGCCGGCTTCGATGTGCCAGGGTTTGAAGGTGACTTGCCCGATCTCACCTTGTGGGTGTAGCCCTACCCAGCGATCGCGCAGGAGTATCCGCACCCCGATGCCCGTGCCTTGTGCATTGAAATCAGCATGCCAGCTGGGATAGGCACCGTAATAGAGGTAAGTGGCCTTCTCATGGTGCATGACTGTAGCACTGGTCCACAGGCAGCCAGCATCGAAGGCCTTTGAGTCGGAATGGAGGGGGAGAAACCAGTCATCGGAAAAGGGGCGCTGCCAGTGCTGGCCGTTCTTGCTCCAGATCAGCTCGGCGGGCATCCGGCCACTGCCGCCTTGGTCAAAGCCACCGAAATCGAGTCGCTGCAGCAGGCCCAGATAAAGGCCGTGGGCGTGCACGACTGAAAGCCCATGAAACTGGCCATCGTCGGGGCGGTTGGGATGAAGGATCATTTCGGGGGCGGTCCAGTGGACAAAGTCGGTGGAGGTGCTGCGCACGATGGCTCGCTTCCAGAAGCGTCTTCCATCGGGGGCATCCACCCAGGTCTTGGTATAGAGACTGAAGTGAGAGCCCACCGGGTCCCACATCAAGTCCATTACATCGCTGATGGAGGGGCGGGTCTGAGGTTCCTGGGCGGCATCGGCTTGAAACGGAGGCTGGGTCGGTTCGCCATAGGCACCCCGCAAGAGAGGGGCCTGAGGATGCTTGGTCCAGTGCACGCCATCCGGGGAGAACGCCACACACAGCCCCGGGCGTTCACCTGCCTCGGTCGGGGCGAAATCCCAGTAGGCCAGTTTGTAGCGCCGACCTGGGTTTGCATCCCTTGGGTCGATCAGCACTGAAGCCCCGTAGTTGACGCTGCGACCTCCGTTGCCCACCAGCACGATATTGGTGTCCGGATCTCCATTGAAATCGTAGAGGCCCAAGGAGGGCTTTTCCCATACCAGGCCATCCTCGGAAGTGGCATAGCAAAGGACCACGCGGCGAGTGGGATCCTTTGCTCGGGAGCCAGCATAGGATTGATACCAGCATTGGTAGAGACCGGTGGATGGGTGCTGCTGGATGGAGCAGTAGGCAATGGCTACTTCCCATGGCTTGTCATTGGCCATGACGGGGTTGGTTGCGATGCGCTCTGGTCTTCCCTGCACTTGCTCAAGCCCTGAATGGTAAAGGATGGCTTCGGCATCAGCCATTAGCACCGTGCGGGCCACCGATGCGCTGCTCGGTAGGGCCACAAGTACTGAGCTGAGCCAAATAAGGTTCAGCAGAGAGGCCAATGGAGTGGCTGTAATCTGGGCGCGGAAAGGTGGTGGACGAAGGAGGTGGAGCATGCTCGTGGGATGATAGTCTGAAACGGTGGGAAGGCCGATGAAAAAAGAACGCGCCGCCTCGAGGGCGTTTCAGCGGATCAGGGATTGCACGATGACCTCGCTGCGAGGCAGTGATTTTGGCCCCGTTGCTTGCTCGAGCAGGTGCTGCACCGACTGCTCAAGGATACGATCCTGCCTTTGTGTGAGGGTCAGACTGGTGGAGATGGATTGGTAGCCCTCTTTGAGTTCAGGGTCGGTGACGTCCATCAGGTTGACTTCAAAGTAGTCGACCTTCTGTTCTTCGGTTTTTTGGTTGATGCTTGCCACACGCGTACGGATCGTGGCTTGGAGCAGCTGTGTTTGGTGGTAATAGAAACTGTTGAGACTGCCAATGCCTTCAAAGGTACCTCGCAGGGGAATATCGATATTGAATCGACCCAGCCGTGCGAGGGACTTTTCGTCAAAAGCCGATGCCTGGTTGTCGGCATTGATGGTAATGAGGGTCAATCGGCGCTTGGGATTGGGGTGGTGGGCTTCCAGATGACTGAACAGTTCCAGGGCGGTGATGGCGCCCGAGTTGTCGTAAATGCCCCCATCGACCAGCCGCACATATTCCTCTTCACTTTCGTCGCCCGCATGATTTCTCAAATAGAGTGGATTGAAAATGAAGGGAAACGCAGCACTGGCCATCACGGCATAGCTCAGCGGGAACTCGTTGGCTGAACTGCCAATGTCTTCCAGGGTGGTGGCATGGATCAATGGGTTGGGTTGGATGGCCTGGTAGTTGCGATTTAAATCCAAATTGAGCCAGTCACTGGCGGGGTTGTAGGCAACCCCGCTCAATGGGTTGAGGTCACTCTCCAGATGAATGGTCGACTGGGTGAAAACGAAGGGCATTCGGCTTTCAATGCAGGTCGCGTTGAAGAAAAAGCGCGGTGTGGGCTCGAGATCACCCAGGCTCATTAATTCGGACCGCGATACCAGCAAGTTCTGGTTTTCCTGCAGATAGGCCTGCGTTCGAGCAAACAAATTGAGTGTGTCCCATTCAGTGGTCAGGAGAAGCAGTGGAACGATCCCCAGATGCCCCGGGTTGGCGTAGTAAAGGCCTGCATAGACTGCGAGATTTCCAGAGATCCATCGGGCACGTCGATCCGCCTTGAGGGACTGGAAAGCTCGGTGTCGATTGTCATCCATCCGTCGGCTGTTTTGTGCATGAAAGCTGGATGCAATCAAGCTGGCATAGATGGAGCCCCCACTCACCGATGAATAGCTGTCAATGCGATCAAGAAGCGGAAGGCCATCCTGCCCTGCTTTTTCCTGATAGGCATGTTCCAGCCCAGCCATGACATGCATGGCCATGCGGGCGGCTCGGGAGCCACCACCCGAGAAACAAAGCATGACCAGGTGATCCTTGGCTGCCAAATCTCCCAGGTCATCAAACCGTTCCCTGCTCTGTGAACGTTTTCTGGATTGAGGTTTTCTGGCATGTACCGATGGCATGGCCTCGGCCCACCCTTGTCCGTTTCTCAGGGACTGGAGTCTCTCCGAGTCAAACTCGCTCAGAGGTTTGTTGACCGTGATGTGCCGTGAATCGTAGGTGATGGGCGATTTGGCTCGGGTCACCGTATAAAGCGTGGGCTCGACCCAGGTGCGGCAGCCGCTGACCAGGAGGCCGATGGCAAGCCAGATCACCGAGTGGATCCCTATGGCACTCCATTGTTTCATCAGTAAAAGCCCACCATGCCCGCTTTTGGATTTCAGGTCAGCTTCAAACTACACTTTCGGGATGGGCCGAACATGGCATGGCAAACGGGCCATTTGCACCATGAGGATTCCTACAAAAAGTTGAAAGTTTGACGGTTCAAGATCATGTCTTGGTGAACGCCTTTTTTGAAGCAAGGATTCGTCTGAACTTCAATGGTTGTTGAACTTCTTGGTGTGGGACAGGTGCCCTGGAGAAGGTAATTTGGCGTTGTCCTCTTCATCGGAGCAGGTCACATTTTAACCATGCATGCCCGAATCTTCTTTCTCTTCTTGGGTTGTCTACTAATGGCCGATGGCGTGGCGCAGTCCTGGCCGGGATTGTTTGGCCCCAATCGCAATGGGCATGTCACCCACTTTCAGCGCCCAGAGCAATGGCCCTCCAAGCTCCAGCTGGCATGGGAGCTGGAGGTCGGTGCTGGCTACAGCGCACCGATTGCCGAGCAGGATGCCGTGTTTCAGTTCGCTCGGATGAAGGATGAAGAGGTGTTGTTCAAACTGGATCTGGCGACTGGAAAAGTCCTGTGGCGGAGTGCGGCCTCAGTGCCATTCATGATGGGTGATGGAGGCGAGTGGCATGGCAAGGGACCGAAATCCACACCTGTGCTTGCCGATCGCACTCTTCACACCTTCAGCATTCACGGCACGCTCAGCAGCTGGGACCGGAAGACAGGAAAGCTTTTGTGGCAACACGCGCATCCGGCTTTTGAAGGCAAGTCGCATCCCTTCTGGGGTGCAACGCAGTCTCCATTGGTGGCCTCTGAAAACACCGTCATCGTTCGTTTTGGCAACGATGATGAGGGAATCCTCAAGTGCTTTGATGCGGACACGGGTCGAGTGCGATGGAGCCTGGGCCCGGATGCGCCATGCTACGCTTCGCCGATCATCGCTTCATTGCAGGGCAAGGAACAACTTGTCGAATGGAATCACGAAGCCTTGATCGGGGTGGATCTGCAGACAGGTGCCATGCTCTGGCGTTACCCCTTGCCCCATCGCGGGTCTAATCAAAACATGCCCACGCCGGTTTTGGATGCGGCACATCAATCGATTTTGGTCGGAGGAGAAAACCGAGGTATCCAGAGCATTCAACCCATCCTCGAGCAGGGAAAATGGAGCACTCAAGTGCGCTGGCATCAACGACGCGTTTCTCTGGACATGAGCAGTGCCGTCTTGATGGGCTCCAGCCTCTATGGGCTCTCTCATCGCGACTCAGGACAGCTCTTTGGCCTCCAGGCCAAGGATGGATCCGTTTCGTGGCTGGGTGCTCCGCGCCAAGGTGAGCACGCGCATTTCCTGGCTCTGGAGGAGATCCTCATGGTGCTCTCCGATCGCGGGCAACTCAGCATTTATCGGCCCACCACCCACGGGCTGGAAACCCTGGCATCTTATGAGGTCTCCTCCAACCCCACCTGGGCTCCGCCTCTCTTTTGGCAGGATCGCATTCTGATCAAGAACCGGGAAAACCTGCTGTGCTGGCAGCTGCCCTCAGTCCGTTGATTAATCGAGGGAAATGTTGGGCCAAACAGGTGCTCGGTCTGTGGGGGTACTCCAGTTCAAGCTAAAGGTCCGAGCCCTCTAACGTAAGAACGTCATGCGGACTCCTGAATATGGGTCACACGGTAGGATCGGCTGTTGTCATGGAAGCCAGCTGCTTGCGATGGATCTTGCGAAAAATCATGATGGAGAGGAGGGTACCCATGCCACAGTAGACCATGTCCCACTGCGCGTCCCATATGTCCCCCTGCGAACCGAGGTAGGCATCCGAGGCGCCACCAAAAGAGAGCGCTGCAGCAAATTCGAGGATTTCGAATAGACCGGTAAAGGCCATGCACCCGGCAAACACTATCCACTCCAACCACCCGCGTCCATGAACGACTTCATGCCGAAGCAAGACCTCGCGAATCAGGACCGCAGGGATGAAACCCTGAGCAAAGTGCCCAATGCGATCATAGTGATTCCGCTCCCAGCCAAAGGTGGATTGCATCCATTCTCCCAGCGGTACCCGTTCATAAGTATGCCAACCACCATAAATCAAAATCAGGGCATGAAGGGTAAGGAGCCAAGCAAGCAAGGGAGTGATGGAGGTGCCTTTTAAGGAAAGCCGAGTCACAATGACAAGGCCGACAGCGACCCATGATATTTCCAGCACCCAAGTGAATCGATCTTGAGGCTGAAGGCCGGAGAGAAGGAGATAACCCAGCACAACGAGACATTGCCAGGTGCCTATGGAATTGAACCGTATCATGGGCATGTCAGCTATGAACTATAATCCAAAAAGGATAAAAAAGCCACTTTCCTGTCGGATTTGTATCGCCAAAACCTAAGTTCAAGGTTGAAGTTGCTGATAAAAATTCCCTTCGATGAAAAGCCCATTCAGGCGCAGCCACTGAACTACATAGTTCCTCTGGACGATTGCCTGGAATCCACTGAACAGGTCGATGATCGCACGGTCTAATGATCATGTTCCATCTCAGGAACGCTCTAGCCGTTATTTCATGTGTGGCCGTTTGGCCCATGGGCATGTGAGCAAAATATCTAAGAACCCTCAATGGCGGTCTTGATTAAATTCCGCATCAAATGATGAGGGGTAATGTATAGAGCCCGGTAACCTAAGATGGGTGGGAAGATGAGCCAAAAACAGGCCAGGCTTATGAAATAGATCCAGTATTTGATCCACCCGTAAACCTCAACTTCGTAATCAATTTGAGAACCATCGGGATTTTTTTGCACAAGAATTTTCCCTCGTTTTGGATGTTGGCCTCGTCGCATGTTGACAGCCCCATGAGTGAAGAAAATTTCACAGGTGGATGTGCGTTGAATTTCAAAATCAGAACAGTTGGATATCATCGTCGACTTCAGGAGTTTGAAAACCTCATGCGCAGGCAATGTCGATGTGATTTTTCCAACAATCATGGTTTTATTTCATTGAACAAAAGGGCTAGCTTCCATGGACAGTTTTCACACGGATCTTTAATGCTAGCAACAGGTGCTTCGCGAGTTGCTTTGTTCTAGCCGAGAAAACATTCGTTTTTTCGCAGAGCGCTTCTTGGGGTCATCACTATTTCGTAGCCTCGACAAGGAGAAGGCATGGACGCGCTAAATGACTGACTCCTGCAACCCACCACACGACAACACTGAGGTTTCAAGTCATACACCGGGAGGGATTCGAACCCCCAACCCTCTGATCCGAAGTCAGATGCTCTATCCAGTTGAGCTACCGGTGCTTTCAAGTTTTTCTGCATTTTTGTGCATAGCCGCAGATGCTATGCAGATCTACATTCAGATTACTCTCAGAATGCAGAAAAGGAATCACACATAGGGGCCTAATCCATTTTAAGCAAGTCCGATTATCCAACCAATGATTTGACTAGGTGTCAGTAAAACCACTTTGTAGTAAGCGCAAGTAATTGACTGAGACGAGGTTTGCCGTGAATTAGGTTCACCCTCATGGCAATTTTCTACTTACTAGTTACACAAAAATTTGGAAAAATATTTTTCACCATAAATAAGCTGTATTTTGTGGATATATTCCTCGAACACCCTGCTTGAGTCTAAGGTGTTTTTTTGTAGTAATTTTCAAAAAGGGATTGCTGTTCATACTAAACCTTATGTTTTTTAATATAACTAGAGAATATGAAATTCACCTTAGGGCCACAGAACAGCCATGAGCGGTCGAGATTGTTAAATAGGTGGGCTTGGTCCTTTTGAGTTAACGTATAATAGTCAAAAGCTCCTTTTTCCTCATTAAATTCCTCGATCCTAATCGTTGCCCCTTCAAAGCCAAAATTCTGCTTTTGAGCATGGAATGGACACATCAATGGATCACCAACCTTCCATTTCGAGTCATCGATTTTTAAATCGCACTCCTTATACCGTGCTCGCCTCTTCCCTGACCAATGCCCAAGAAACGATCCTTAAGGAGCTGCTAGCATGTACCTAAAATCCATCCACCTGTTTTTCTGCTTTTGCTTCACCCTCACAGCGAACTCGACTTTGACCCTCTGTGCCGCAGAGAAACCAAACATCTTGTTCATTTTTGCGGATGACTGGGGCTGGGGTGATCTGAGCTGTCATGGGCATCCGTATGTCAAGACCCCCCATATCGACCGTCTGGCCAGTGAGGGTACCGACTTTCACCGATTTACGGTTGCGAGCGGAGTTTGTTCACCCAGTCGAACGGCTGTTATGACAGGGCATTTCCCGGCTCGTTACAATATCGATGCTCACTTCGCATGGGTGCCACAGAACCAAAAACGGAATATGCCCGACTGGCTTGACCCCAGCGTAACCACCTTGCCGGGCTTGCTTCAACAGGCCGGATACAAGACAGCTCACTTCGGCAAGTGGCATCTGGCCAATGACATGATTCCTGACTCACCTTTGCCTTGCGAATACGGATACGACGAGTTTGGTGCTTTCAATTGTTCTGGAGAGCAGATCCCTGTTCATGAAGACGCCAACAGCGCCATCGCATTTATCGAAAAGTGTCACAGCAATAAGAAGCCATTCTTCATCAATCTCTGGATTCATGAACCACACACACCGTTTCACACGGTGCCGAAATACGAGTGGCGATTTCGGGCATTGGAAAGCCGCGAGGATCAGATCTATGCATCGGTCTTGTCGCATGCTGATGATCGCATCGGTCAGGTCCTTAGCACGCTGGACCGGTTGAAGTTAAGCGATCATACTCTGGTCATCTTCAGCTCAGACAATGGCCCGGCGCGAGCATCTAAACCCACCGAATTGACCTTACAGTATGACACTGCCACCGGAGCTGGCTGGGGCATCGGTGCAGCCAAGGGTCTCACCGGTGGTCGTAAGGGCTATAAGTCCGCACTCTTTGAAGGTGGCATTGGCGTCCCCTTCATCGCCCGCTGGCCAGGCAAAATCGCAGCGGGTAAAGTCGACAGTCAATCCATGATTTCTGCGGTCGATCTGCTACCCACATTCTGCGAGCTGGCAGGTGTGAAGTTGCCAGAAGCTTATCGGCCCGACGGCATCAGTCAGGTGGCTGGCTTGCTCGGCAAAACCAAACCGATGAGGAACAAGGCGTTGTTCTGGAAGATGCAATCGCCCTGGCCTATTCCAAAGTCCCTGCCTTACCACTGGGTTTCTTATGCGATGATTCATCAAAATTGGAAACTACTCACCAATCGCGATGCCACCCACGCAGAATTGTACGACATTACCGTTGACCCTTATGAGAAAGTAGACCTCAGCAAGGCGAAATCTGAAGTCGTTGTGGAGATGATGCAGCAGATTGACCATTGGAAGTCCACTCTTCCCACTGCTCCGTCCGGTAACGTGTTTTCCAGTGAACTGTCATTACCTTCCGTGGTTCAACCCGCTGAATCTAACCACTGATAGTCTTAGCAATCTTGTAATCACCGAAGTCAAACTTGGAGATGTCAACGGAGATGGGTGAATTCAAGGCCGAAGAACATCTAAGATTATCCCAAATAGACCAATCCCCAAGGCCAACACCTGGTCCTCAAGGACAAAGCTGGGAAAATGCTGGATATTACGTTTTTCAATTTTCCTTAGACCCCTACCTTCTGCAAAACGGTGGACGAACGTCTCAAGGAAGGCCTTAGGTTCCGAAGTCAGATACTGTATCCAGTTGAACTACCGGTGTAATTAGAAGAAATAGGCTCTATGCCCCTCTCCATCAACAAGGTCAATGAATTTGGTAGATAAGGCGGGTTTAGAGGCTGAATTGCTTCTACAAACAGAATTTCTGTGTTCTCTAATCCTTATTATCAGTCCCTTTCAACAAACGAATGGTTTCTTGGGGATTGTATTTTTTGTTTTACCAGCACTCGTTTTGTTTTCTTTTATTTCCGTCGCTGTTATTTTTCGTCAATGCTGCTTATGGCTCGAATTACCAGTTATTGTTTAATTGCGATTAGCTCTTTGCTGATGCACAGAATGCACGGTGAGGACGCTTCGGTTTTTCAGCCGCGAATTGTAGGTGGTCAAGAAGCTGGCCGAGATGAATTCCCATGGATTGTCAGTCTCCAAGGCCCTTGGTCCTGTGGCGCCAGCCTCATTGGGTCTGAGTGGATTCTAACTGCAGCTCATTGCCTCGTCGATGACGATGGTAATGTGCTGCCTGCAGAAGATATCCAGCTCGCAATTGGTGAACTCTATTTGAGTGAAGTTTCACAATATTATGAGGCCGAGCAGGTCATTGTTCATCCGGGATATGACAGTTGGACAATGGAGCATGATATCGCGTTGATTCGTTTGGCTCAACCGCTGCCCGGTAATCATTCCAAATTGAGCTTCAATGTTGATCCAGAAATTCCAATCCCAGCAACCGATGCCATCGTTGCCGGATGGGGGACTCTATCCCACGGTGGAAATGGACCGGATCGACTTCACAAGGTAACCCTCCCCATTGTGAGTTTGGAAAAAGCCAATGATCCTAAGGCCTATGGGGGCGCCATACTCCCAAACATGCTTGCTGCGGGTTTTACCGAAGGTGGCAAGGATTCGTGCCAGGGTGACAGCGGGGGGGCCACTGGTTATCGAAATCAATAATCGGATGATACAGGTAGGAGTGGTCAGCTGGGGCAAGGGCTGCGCTGACCCATACGCCTATGGTATTTACGCTCGGGTGTCGAGTTACGCCGATTGGATTGAAGCCCTTACGGGTCTTTCAGGAGATGGCAACCAGTCTAATGGCCAAGGCCAGAATGACGGTGAAATGGCATGGCTTAGCCTACCTTCATTTCAGAATTTCGAAAGCTTGGTGCTTGGCCCAAATTTGGATGAAACCCTGATCTCTGAGTCCGCCTGGACCAAAGTGGCTCCATTAGGGTGGAGCATTGATGATTCGGGCGTTCCAGGTGCCGGAAACCCGACTGAAGACGGGGTGAGCGAATGGGCCGGTTGGAGCTTTGCTGACAAATCGTGGTGGGCGGATGCTGCCGAGGATCAGCAACGTTCCGAATTTACCAAGGCTGAAGGCATTATTGCCGTTGCCGATGGTGATGAGTGGGATGATAAGCCCCATGCTGAAGGACTTCTTAATACCTTCTTGAACTGGCATCTTGATACTTCACAATTAGATAAACCAATGGAATTAACATTTGATTCCTCATGGCGACCGTATGCCCAACAAACCGCAGTTGTACAGGTTGCTTTTGACAACGCGACACCTATAGAAGTGATGCGATGGGAATCGGATTCAAATAGTCCACATTTCCATGACCACAATACAAATGAAAGTGTCCAGGTTGCATTGCCAGCACCAAGTGGATCCAGCAAGATGACCGTCTCATTTGGCTATCTTGATGCTGGAAACGACTGGTGGTGGGCTATCGACAATCTTGAAATACGGGAAAGAAAAGAGCTGCAAATTCTTCGAGATCCTCAGTCATGGAAAGGGCCAGCTGGTCAGACAGTTGTTTTTTCAGTGCAGGCTGATGGAGAGTTACCATTAAATTATCAATGGATTTTGAATGGGCAACACATTGCAGGTGCCACTAGCGCCAACTACACCATTGAGAGCGTAGGGCCTGAAGATGTGGGTCAATACTCGGTGCAGGTGACCAGTGACAATCAACAATTAACAACTCAGACAGCTTCTCTGAACTTGTTGGAGGCTATGAGTCTTGCTGATGGGCTCGATCAGCCGACTTGGTTCTTCGAAACCGACGCTGGTGATCTTGGGTGGTATGGTCAAGGAGATTTCTCATTCGATAGAGTCGATGCCATTCAATCTGGAGCTGTGGGTGATATGCAAACATCCACCATTTCTGCACAGGTAGCGGGCCCTGGGATTTTAAGTTTTTATTGGAAAGTGTCATCTGAAGAAGGCTATGACCGCCTCACTTTTTGGATGAATGGAGAACCCATACAACATCTTTCCGGCGAAAAGCCTTGGCAGGAAGTCCGGCTGCCTCTAGCAGATGGAGAACATTCTTTAAGATGGAGCTATGAAAAAGATGAAAACTTGAGCGATGGATTAGATACCGCTTGGCTTGATTACATTCGCATTGAACCGAGCAGAAAGCCTTTGCTGATAGAGTCCCCAGTATCAGTTTCAGCTCTTCAAGGTGAAAAGGCCATCTTTTACGTCGAAGCCAGTGGGCAGGGTCCATTGACTTATCAATGGTTTTTTGAAGGAGCTGCAATCGAGGGAGCGCAGATGTCCTCGTTGCAGATCGATGGCGCAGAGAAGATCAACGAAGGCTCCTATTACGTCGAAATTTTCATGGGCCGAGAAAAAGTAACAAGTACCATTGCCTACCTTACGGTTATTCAAAATATTTCGCTCTCTGGTGCTCTTGATCAACCCAACTGGTCCTTTGAGACAAGTCAAAGTCCATCAACATGGTTTGGCCAAACGAAATGGTCGAGCGATTCTCTGGATGCCGCTCAATCTGGTTCCATTGGTGATGGGGAAATATCCTCCTTTTCAACCCTTGTTGAGGGACCTGCGACCATCCAGTTTCATTGGAAGGTTTCCTCTGAGGAGAATTACGACTGGCTCCAGTGTTGGGTTGATGACGACTTGCAAAGGTCCATCTCTGGAAGCGTGGATTGGTCTGAAGAACAAATATTGGTGCCTTTGGGGCCGCACAATGTTCGATGGGTCTATTCTAAGGATGCTTCGGAGGCCGAAGGAGAAGATGCAGGTTGGGTGGATCAGTTAGTGAAAAATTCTTTTGTGGAATTAACGATTTTTCAACAGCCCCAATCGAATGTTCATCAACGGGGTGATAGAGTCCTGCTTTCGGTGGGCGCCGTTGGTTTGCCAGCACTCCAATATCAATGGTTTTTCAATGGTCAGGCGATTCAAGGATCGGATCAGTCAAAACTTGAAATTGCTACCTTTGATGTCTCCGATCAGGGCCAGTACTATGTAGAAATTTTCTCTACCGGAGCCCAACAATCGATCAAGAGTCAATCAGCCACCTTGACACTTGCCAAAGACATTGATCTTGCCGACGGTTTGGACCAACTAAAGTGGAACTTCCAACACTTGGAAACCGAATTAGTATGGCAAGGACAATCTTTTTGGACTTACGATCAGTTGGATGCAGTTCAGTCACCTTCACTTGCTCACGAGCAGTCTTCTGGATTTGGCACATTGCTGGGTGGTCCCGGGATTCTGAAGTTTTTTTGGAAAGTATCCTCCGAAGAGGATTACGATTGGCTTGAATGCTGGGTGGGAGATCAAAGAGAAAGACAAATTTCCGGAGAAATCGATTGGAGGGAAACTGAGGTTTACATTCCTACGGGTAGTCACATGGTGTCATGGGTCTATAGCAAGGACGTTTCCGACAGCGAGGGACTGGACGCTGGATGGGTAGACCAACTTCAATTTTTTCCTGTTGCAAGCCCAGCTGCCACTGTTTTTGTTGAAGGTTTTGACAGTGTAGCAGCTGCCTCTAATTGGGAAATAACAAGATATGATAGCGAATCTTGGATGGATGAAACCTTTAACGGTGGTGGCTTCTGGACAGAAGAAGATACCAATAGCGCAGGTATAGAATTGCCTCTATCCAACGATTTTTATTACATTTCACCTACAGAGGACCATCCACAGATTGACTTGATACTTGGTAATTACTTTGAAAAGCAATATCAAAGCCTCTCCTGGCAAATTCAAATTATAGGGGATGCCGAAAACTTAGGATTGATGAGTTTGAGCCTATATCGAGAGGAAGGTGATGATTATCAGTTAGCGTACATTGACATTGAGCCTGTTGAATTTGACACGAGTTCTACGCGATACACCGTTTACTTCGATGACCCAGACTGGGCCCTTCTAGAGGAAGATTCCTCCTGGGATTTCGATGATGTGATGTCTCATGTGACAGGTGTATCACTCGAATTCTACTCTTTGGGAGAAGGATGGGATGAAGCCAAAGTATTTATCGATAATATAACGCTGACAAGCCATCCGGTGATAGAGGAAAACGTTCAGCTTGAATCCATCCCTGCATATCAAAATTTTGAATCGCTTGAGCTTGGCCCTCCCGTTGATGAGGCACTTTCAGGGGAACGCGTTTGGACAAAAAACACTCCCTTGGGATGGTCTATTGATGACTCTGGTGTCCCTGGTATAGGGAATCCTGCACAGGATGGGGTAACTGAATGGGCAGGCTGGAGTTTTGCAGATAAAGCTTGGTGGACTGAAACCGCTGGGGACCAGTTGCGCTCCGAATTTACCAAAGCCGAAGGTATTATTGTTATAGCAGACGGGGATGAATGGGATGATCAGCCTCATGCTGATGGTTACATGGATACCTTCCTCAGTTGGTCACTCGATGTCAGTGAGATAGAGACAGAAATGGAACTCACATTTGATTCTTCCTGGCGCCCTGAATACGACGACTATTACCATCAAACCGCCAACATCAAGGTGGCATTTGACAATGACGCACCAATTGAAATCATTAGATGGGAATCTGATGCCAACAGCCCATATTTTCATGATCACAACACCAATGAGAGCGTGAGTCTCGTATTACCCGAACCTGGGGGGGCAGCAAAAATGGTGGTGACTTTCGGATATTTTGACGCAGGAAACGATTGGTGGTGGGCAATGGACAATCTTAAGATTCAAGCTAAAGAGGCTGCATCGGTTGCTATCAAGCTTAGGGAGAAACAACTAGTGATTATCTGGCAAGGCAACATTCTCGAGACAGCAGACGAGGTTAGTGGGCCATGGGTTCCCATTACGAATGCATCGCAACCGTATTTTGTGGACAAATTAAGTGGTCGGGCATTTTTCAGGGCTAGATAGTCTATGTATTAAATTCAAAATGAGATGTTTCTTTTTGACCATAATGGATCATGCGTTCTGGCCTTTCGTATAAAAATATGCAAAAACCCCCCGCTCAAGAACGATTCTAAGGTGTTTACATGTGTGGCATGAACTATGCTTTAAAACAAATGTCTGTTCGAGTGAACAGGTTTTTTCATAACGACAATTGGAATTGGGAACTCACCCCACTAGCCTAGGCTGGTGGGGTTTTTTTATCATCGTGACAAACAATCCTTTTTTAGCACTGGTGAGCGGAGGCCT
>CACEMW010000061.1:0-14740 GCA_902560705.1 uncultured Verrucomicrobiota bacterium | reverse complement strand
GTAAAAGGCAAAAAGCTGGAAGTATTCCTTCTGGGTGATGGGATCAAACTTGTGATCATGACATTGGCTGCAGCCGACGGTCAGCCCCATCCAGACGGTTCCCAGCGTATTGATGCGATCGACGGCATATCGAACGGCAAATTCTTCTGGAATGGCACCTCCTTCTCCGGTGCTGACGTTGCAACGATTGAAGCCGGTTGCCACCAGTTGATCGATGCTCGGGTTGGGTAGCAAATCCCCCGCAATCTGTTCGATGGTAAAGTCGTCAAAGCGTTTGTTTTGGTTCATGGCGTTGACCACCCAATCGCGATAAGGCCATATGGCGCGCTCATTATCGAGGTGAAGACCATGCGTGTCGCCGTAGCGTGCGGCATCCAGCCAATAACGCGCCCGGTGCTCTCCGTAACGAGGTGATTCCATGAGATGGTCCACCCATTTTTCATAGGCATTCTCGTCAGGGTCTTCCAAGTAGGGTTTCAAGGCATGAGGATCTGGTGGGAGGCCCGTCAGCGTCAGAGACGCTCGTCGGAACAAGACCGCTTTGGGTGCTTCCTTCTGTGGGTCGAGCTCCTGTTGCATCAATTGATTCAGAACGAACTGATCGATGGGGTTGCGCACCCAGCTTTGGTGGACGACTGAGGGAGGCTGAATCTCCATGGGAGCCTCAAAGGCCCAATGCTTTTCATAGGTGGCACCCTCCCTGATCCATGCCTCGATGAATTCCTTTTCCTCCCTGGTGAGCTCAAGACCGGTCTCAGTCGGTGGCATACGCTCCTCGGGATCGGGATGATGCATGCGTTGAACCATGAGGCTTGCAAGAGGGTCTCCCGGCAGGATGGCAGCCTGGCCTTCCGAGTTAGGCTGCATCGCACTGGAAGGAATATCCAGGCGCAGGTCGGCTTTTCGCTTGGCAGCATCGGGCCCATGACACGCAAGGCAATGCCGCGACAAGATGGGCCGAATGACCTCGTTGAAGCCTTGGCTCTCTGCAGTTTGCCCTGTTTGTGTGCAGAGAGAACAAGCAAGAATGAGAACAAGGAGCTGAATGTCTTGGGGCTTCAGTTTCATGACTCAGTGATGATGATGGCACAATGGGCCATGGTTGCACTTCATTTGTCGGCTTTTTTCAAGGGAAGCAAGCACCCAGATCCAATGGTTTATCCTTCGAAGGGAAGGATCAGATAAGTGTCCATGTCGATAGGAGCGAATAATTTCAAAGGTGTGTGCGCTTTGATCCGGTAGAATTGTGTTTCTTGGATCTGATCAATTTTGAGGCCGAGAGGTTGGGTTACAAGAGTCCAGTGCTTCACTGGCTCATAAGGACCCTCAGCTTGCTCGGCCGATTCCAATATGATCGCATCCAGAGGGTCTGCATGGCTCTTGATTTGTTGCTCGATCCAGTCTCGGCGATAACTCATGCGCGTACCGGCGATTTGCCCAGGTTGAGGTTCATCCTGCAAAGGTATTGGAATCCATATTCCCCCTGAATCAGTGGACCTTCCTTTTTGGTAAAGGCCTCCATTATCAAAGAGCATGGCTTTGAATGGCGCATCTGACTCTCTCACCTTGAACTCACCACCGGCACTGTAGCTGATGCCTGCAAGATACCATTGTTGATGGATCTGGATGAACATTCCACCACCTGAATCGCCTCCGCTCAAACCTGCTTCATTGGGGAGTCCGTCTTGATCAAAATAAGCTACAATCAGTTCTCCAAGGTTTCGGTCCACCAGGCCGGGGTCTTGCAGGACGTGATGGATCCTGTTTTCTCCCCATCGCAAGACTTTGTGCTGGTGCCCCCACTTCCAACCTCTCAGGGTCTTGCTTCCACTGACCTCCAGCCAAACCGCTTCTCCACGTGAAGGACCCTTTCCAAAAAGAAGGGTGCGTCGCCCTGCTTCCTGGGAACCGCTGTAAATCGGAACGAAGTCCGGGAAGGGATCGGAAACGCCCCACAAGGTCAGGTCAGATTCAGGATCGGGGATTTTAACCACTGCCATATAGGGCTGGCCAACGAGATGGAATGTGTCCCCCAAGGAGCCCCCGACATGTTTGGCAGTCACAAACCATTGATCGGCTATGGGCGTCCCCAGAAAAGCATTCCAATGTCCCTGCAGGTGCCAGAGCCTTGCTTCGGAAGCATCCTGGGGAGGCATTGTGTTGTGCTGTGGATCCTCCACGGACACGAAATGGACAGCTTGTAACGAGAGGTTCAAAAACACGCATTGCCAAAGGACCCAGCCCATGAAAGTCCAGGTTAATTCCTTGCTCCACCCTGGAGCCTTACCTAAAATGTTCCTAAGCATTTTATTTAAAACACACCCTCATGGATTCTGACGCAAAAACCCTTCCACAACCGGTTCGCGAGTTCAAGCAGGACGCGCTCCAAGTATTGGTCTTTGGCTCACAACCCGAGATGGCTCAGTATGCTGCCATGGAAGTCCGTCAACACCTCATGGAGTGTATTGCAAGCAACGGATCGGCTCGAGTGATTCTGGCAACGGGAAATTCTCAAATCACCTTTTTGAAAACGCTCATTGATATGGGTGGGGTCCATTGGTCTACCGTGACCTTGTTTCACATGGACGAGTATTTGGGCATTTCCTCGGATCACAAGGCGAGTTTTCGTCTTTACATGAAGCAGCGTGTGGAAAGTCTGGTCCAACCCAAGGCCTTTCATTACCTCGAGGGCGATGCGCTTCTGCCACTCGATGAATGTGATCGATACACCCAGCTGCTCAAAGAGGCACCTATCGATCTCTGTTGCCTGGGTGTTGGCGAAAATGGTCACATCGCCTTCAACGATCCTCCCGTGGCACAGTTGGATGATGCCCACTGGGTCAAGCTGGTGAAGTTGGATGACGCCTGCAAGTGGCAACAAGTCAATGAAGGGCATTTCGAATCCCTGGAAACGGTGCCTCCTTATGCTCTGACCCTGACCATTCCAGCCCTCTGTGCCGCTCGCAGAATGATTTGTCTCAGCCCTGAGACGCGCAAAGCAAAGGCTGTCCATGCTGCGCTTGAGGGGGAAATCGGGGCTTCATGCCCTGCGTCTGCCCTGCGAAATCAACCACAGGCTACTCTCTATCTCGATCAGGATTCCTCAGCCTTGCTCAAAGCATAGAGGATTGCAGCAGATGAGTGCGTCCTTTTCTTCTGCTGGATATCGGATGCGCTGGGCTGGACAGATGAGCCTTGCCCTGAGTCTCTCAGGTGTGGTTCTGCTTTCCTCACCCTTCATGGCAGCCCAAGCAGAGGCTTTGCCTGAAGAGCTCCGCGGTCTTGCCCAACCCCCCAGAGGATTTCAACTGGATCCTTCCCGCTACAAGAGCGCGTTGGTGCAAGAGGATAGTGGTCGTGCAGACTCGGTCCCTGGCCTGAGCTTTTGGAACATTCACCCCTCCGGATGGAGGCCGCCCGCCGAGTCGATCAGCATTTCGAGCAGCGAGTCCAATTGCAGGCTTCTTTAGATCAGTGGATCGATGGCTGGTTGCTGCTGCCCGACTGAGAAGGACCGTTTGCTTCCGTGCTGGTGCTGTTTTACGACCCGGAAACTAGTATTGGGAAGTGTCCGGACAAGCCGGGGCGCGACTTTGGCCTTCAGTTGGTTCAGTAGGGGATTGCCACCCTGAATATTGGAACCCCTGGGGGAGATACATGGAATCCCGACAAAGACGAAGTCCGGGCCCAACCCCTTTCGTATTATGCCTATGTGACTGCAAACGCCTGGTTGGCCATGGCCCAGCATTCCAAATTAAACCCGGAACAGATTGGTGTAGCTGGGCACAGCTATGGAGGAAAATGGGCTTTGTTTGCTGCAGCCCTTTGGGATCGTTTTGCTGCGGTTGCCGACAGTGATCCAGGCATTTCCTTTGATGAAACCCGTCCAAATGTTAATTACTGGGAGCCTTGGTATTTGGGGTGGGATCCTGAGCCCACTCGGCTAGCGAGGGGGATTCCCAGCGATCAAAATCCGAGAACGGGAGCCTATCGCGTCATGCGGGAGCAAAACTGGGATCTGCTTACCCTGCACGCCCTGATTGCCCCACGTCCTTTTCTAGTGCTGGGTGGCCGCGAGGATCTTGTGGATCGATGGCATGCGCTTCTCCACACCGTTGAGATCAATCGATTGATGGGCCAAGAAGAACGGGTTTTCTTCAGCCAGCGTCCTGGGCATGCACCAATAACGCAGTCCAATGATCAGCTCCTGAAGTTCTTCAAATATTTTCTTGGGTAGGAATCAATGGAGATCAAGGATGCTCACTGAGCCACCGTCTGGCCATGGCGGAGCCTGCCAGATGGCCTGTCGTCCAAGCAGCCTGAAAATTAAACCCCCCTGTCTCGGCATCCACATTCAAAGCCTCGCCCGCAAAATACAAGCCAGGGATTTGGCGGCTTTCCATGGTTTTGGGTTGGATGTCCTGGAGGTCGATGCCACCGCAGGTGACAAATTCTTCCTTGTGGCGACTTTTTCCATCGACCTTGAAGACCGTATGGGTCAGACAATCCACCAGTGCTTCCAGTTTGCGTGGTCCCAGCTGGTTCCAGGGAGTGTTTGCTGGCACCTTGCACCGCTCGAGCATGCGATGCCAAAGCCTCTTGGGTAGTCGAAATGGGACGGCATTGCTCACATGTTTTTTTCCGTGCGTGCCTGCATAATGTCTCAAATTTTCGGACGGCTGACCAACCGATGGGATCCAATGAATGTGGCAGTGGAATGGTTCCTCTCTATCGTGAATTTCTCGGGCGGCCCAGCTCGAAAGTTTGAGAATGGCAGGTCCGCTCAGCCCCCAATGAGTTAGCAAAAGAGGACCGCGACTCTGGATATCACACCATGGCAAGTGACTACTGACTTCTTCGATACTTAGACCCTGAAGGCCCTCGATCAACCGGTCGTTGACTTGAAAAGTAAATAGAGAAGGGATGGGGGGAATGACCTGATGGCCAATGGCCTCCATCATGCGGATAACGTGCCTAGATTGCATGCCGCCCCCCGCCCACAAGCATTGATGGGCCCTGATGGTGCAATCGTCTTTGAACTGAACCTGCCAATGACCCGAGTCCTCTGGCAATAAGCTGACCACTTCTTTTTGGGTGTGTACGACGATACCTTTTGATCTGGCCTCATTTTCCAGGCAGTCGACGATGGTTGAGGACAGGTCGGTGACGGGGAACATTCTGCCATCGGGCTCGGTCTTCAGCGCTATGCCTCGATCCATGAACCATGAAACGGTGTCACTGGATTGCCACTGATGAAAGGGACCCAGCAATTCCTTTTGGCCTCTTGGATAATGGGACGCCAATTCCCTTGGTTCAAAGCATGCATGGGTGACATTGCAGCGTCCTCCTCCTGAAATGCGGACCTTAGTCAGAACTTGGGAACCTTTTTCGACGATGTGGATCTGATGGCCTGGAACACTTTCGGCTGCCTGAAGTGCGGCAAAGTAACCTGAGGCACCGCCTCCGACGATGAGGATGGGGACGTTGTGGGGTATCAAATGGGCCATGAGCTCTAGGGAGCTTGAGTCCGTTCCATCAGACCAGCCATCTCAGACACAATGGTTTCCTGGATGCTCCATTGAAAGGGTCCATAAATTCCATAATAAATCAGTGAAGAATCGGCCTCGTATCCGCCCTCCTTGAGAATGCGAATATTGGGAATATAACAGGGCACTTCATACGCATAGCCTACGCACCAGGGGCCCGACTGCTTGTAAAGTCGTTTGAAAAGCAGCGAATAATCCACCACCACCTCTCCTGCCATATTGAGAAAGCTGAGTGATTCGCCAATTCTCATGACGGACATGGGCAGCACGACAGCTTCTGGCAGTGTTTCCCCACGATCGAGCATTTTGAGAAACCTCGCCGCTCGTCGTTGAACATAAACGTTGGCATCCTGAAGATCCCCTTCCAGTTGGCTGCGGTTGGGAACTTTGTGAAGTGGAAGAGTCGCTTCGGTGTAAGCCCAGCGCATGCTGCCCTCTACGGGCTGCATGGGTCTTTGAAGCACTCCAACCACTGCACCTGCTAATTCGAGACCGTGACGTTTCGCTTCCATGAGATCTCCTCGAGGTGAGGGATTCTGATCGGCTCCCATACCTGTCAGATAGATGGGAATGGCCTGAGGGTAGGCGCTCCGGATGTGCTCTCTTGCGTAGGCCATGTATTCCCCGCTGATTTGGTAAAAACCGTTGGCCGAAATGCTGGTTCCATGGCAGGCATAGCCGAAGGCAATGGCACGAAGGTTACCCTCTAAATCACTGATTCGAAGAACCGGAACTTCCCAATCACGCGGACCCTCAGGGTTTTCTCCAAATTTTACGCCATCAGCCCGATAGACGCGACGGTTGATGGCAAAGCGAGCAGCGCCGATCCCTTTTTCGAGGCGAGCTGGCTGAAGATCTGCACAAGCCTTACTGACCACTTGGATGAGTTTGGATTGCAACTCTAGGCTGTATTTCTCGACCACTGCCTGGTCTTTTTCAGGCATGATGGCCATCACATGGAGCGTGTCTGCAAGGATGGGGCCGCTATGAGTATGGCTACTGACCACCATGACGGAACCTGTTTTCAGACCCAAGCGCTCATGAATTCCCTGCAAAACAGGCCTCATGAAAGCCCTACTGACTTCGCAATTATCCAGGGAGACCATCACAAATGTCCTGATTTTACTACGAAATGCCATGGCCTGCGCCATCAGCCGGGTATCCACTCCCTCACTGGGTTTCCGTCGCGCAGCATAACCTGCCATAAAAATGGGCTCCTTGGGGGTTACATCAACCTCCGCAAAACCCATTTGCAGGGGCGCTGAAAGCTGCCCATTGAGCGTTAAAGACCAAAAGAAGACTGACAGCAGGCAGTGGAAGCGCCAGGGTTGGATCGATCGATCAGCCATCGTCCTTACATAGCCAGCAAAAGAAGTTTTGCGAAGTTTTAATTCCTCGACTCGACGTTTCCTCGTGATGACGGAGTGAGATTTCCCGTTGCAAAATGATCAGACTGGGGATTTATTGCCTGCGTGGCCAGAAGTAACGACCACTCTACTGTCAAACGATATCGTCCGACCATGGGCCCACGCCTTCATGGATTGTTGTGGGTCGTGTTTGTTTTGTTTGCCTTGCTCGGTGCCAACTCCGCCTACTTGGCGGCGGTGACTTTTCTCGAATGGTTCAAGGGAGAGCTCTACCAGAATTATTTCTACCAGATGATGTTTTTGGCACATCTTATTCTCGGTGTTCTCTTGGTGCTTCCGTTCATCCTTTTCGCTTTTTCTCATCTGCGTTTGGCTTTTCAGCGCAAAAATCGTCGGGCTGTCAAAGTAGGCTATGCTCTATTGACCATTTCCCTGCTGCTTTTGATCTCAGGGTTTGCGCTGATGCGCGTGGAAGGATTCGAAATCCGCGATCCCAACGCTCGCACCTGGCTTTATTGGATCCATGTGATCACCCCGCTGCTGGCCGTGTGGCTTTACGTACTTCACCGTCTTGCGGGTCCCAAAATCAAATGGAAAATGGGCGTTGGCTGCGCCGGCTCTGTGGCTGCTGTCGTGTTGATCATGGTGGGACTGCACCATCAGGATCCTCGAGCTTGGAATGTGGAAGGTCCCAAAGAGGGGGAAAAATATTTCGAACCCTCCTTGGCTCGTACCGCGACCGGTAACTTCATCCCTGCCGACACACTGATGATGGATGCCTACTGTAAACGATGTCACGAAGATACCTACAACGATTGGTTTCACAGTGCCCATCATTTCAGTTCCTTCAACAACGAGCCCTATTTATTTTCTGTCAAGGAGCTAAGGGACCATTTGATGGAACGGGATGGAGACGTCAAGGCCTCCCGCTGGTGTGCCGGATGTCATGATGTCGTGCCTTTTCTCAGTGGTGCGTTTGATGATCCGGAGTTCGACATTCGGAAACACCCGACTGCTCACGCTGGAATTACATGTACCGTTTGTCATGCCATCACGCATGTCAACAGCACCAAGGGCAATGCCGCCTACACTCTTGAGGAGCCCATTCATTACCCTTTCGCAAAAAGTGAAAACCCTTTGCTGCGGTATGCGAATGAGCAGATGATCAAGGCAAAACCAGCCTTTCATAAGAAGACCTTCCTCAAACCGCTTCATGAAAATGCTGAGTTTTGTTCGACCTGTCACAAGGTGAGTCTTCCCGGAGAGCTCACCCACTACAAAGATTGGCTGAGGGGTCAAAACCACTATGACAGCTTTTTGCTCAGTGGTGTGTCAGGGGGCAATGCGCGAGCATTTTATTTTCCTCCCAAGGCACAGGCCAATTGCAACGGTTGCCACATGCCGACCAAACCATCCTCTGATTTTGGCGCACAATACCTGGATGGAAGCGGTGCGCTCAAAATCCACGACCATCTCTTTCCTGCAGCTAACACCGGTATCCCGCACCTGCGTCAAGCGCCCGATTGGGTCCAAAAGTCTCATGAAGATTTCCACAAGGGCAATGTCAAGATCGAGCTTTTTGGCCTCAAGAAAGGCGGGTCGGTGGACGCACCCTTGACAGCTCCTATCCGACCCAGCATTCCCACTTTGGAGCCCGGTGAAACGTATCTGTTCGAAGTGGTAATACGGACACTCAAGCTCGGTCATCTTTTCACTCAGGGGACCGCTGATTCCAACCAAGTTTGGATGGATGTGGAAGTGCGCGACGAGGAAGGCGTGTTGGGGCGCAGTGGCAGCATGGATGAGTCTCGGCGGGTGGATCCCTGGTCTCACTTCGTCAATGTCTACATGTTGGACAAGGATGGGAATCGTATTGACCGTCGCAATGCGGCAGATATTTTTACCCCCCTTTACAACAATCAGATTCCACCTGGAGCAGCTGCAGTTGTCCATTATCAGTTCACGGTTCCTGAGGATCAGCAAAAACCCATTGAAATTGAGCTTAAGCTCAACTACCGGAAATTTGATTCCACCTACATGGAGTATTTGTATGGCAAGGATTACCGAAACGAGCTTCCCGTTTCAGTCCTCGCAGAAGATCGCCTTAGTTTCGGTATCTTGGGGGGGCAGTCAGCCACAGAGCGAGGGAACGCTTGCCATTCAACCAGAGAATTTCCCAATGTGGCAGCGTTGGAATGATTATGGAATTGGATTGCTGCTAAAGGGCAACGCAGGAAGTGACAAGGGAGAACTCAAGCAAGCAGCTGCTGCCTTCAGCGAGGTGGAAGCTTTGGGTCGCCCGGAAGGGCCCATCAACCTCGCTCGAGTCTATTTCAAGGAGGGACGAGTGGATGATGCTGCCCAGGCTTTGCAGAGAGCCGCGGCCTGTGATCCGCAGCCTCCGCGCTGGTCGATGGCATGGTTCACGGGGCAAGTCCATGCTCAAAGAGGCGAATTGGATCAAGCCATCACCAACTATCGGAGTATTCTGGAAGACCGATACCAGGAACTGGAAGATCGCGACTTTGATTTCACCAAGGATTACGTGGTGATCAACGAATTGGGTCAGACATACTATCTACGTTCCAAGCTGGAGCGAGGTCGGCCAGAGGCCGAAAAACAATTTCTGGACCTGGCGATCCATCAATTTCAGAAAGCGCTTGAGCTGGATTCTGAAAACCAGACAGCTCACTACAACCTCTCCCTCATCTACGGCGAAGTGGGTAAGGAAGATTTGGCCGAACATCACCGGGAAGCCCATGAGAGGTATCGCTTTGATGACAATGCCCGGGATCGAGCCGTTGCAGTGGCCCGAGCACGCGATCCGGCGGCTCGTCATGCTTCTCAAAGCATTGTGATCTACGATCTTCAGCGAGACGTTAATTGAGCTTTAGGGTTCTCTCCATGGTAGTCTACTGAGTATTAGAAAGACTGAATCGACATTTGTTGCTTTCTTTCCATGATGCTGTGCCCTCAAACGCCCATGGCAAGCCCTGCTTTTTTGAATACTCTCCACGAACTACCTTTTAAAACTATTTGGGCTGGAATTTGTGGTTTGACTGATCGGATGAGTTCTTTATTCTCCCCCCTCCCAATTGTCTGGTCGTATTATGAGGCAGCTTTTAACTATTGCTTGGAATGCGTTTACCGAACTTATGCGTCAGCCGGTGTTTCTGCTGCTGATGACAAGTTCTTCCGTGTTTTCAATTTTTTTAGCGTGCACACCTTACTTTGGCTTTGGAGAGGATCCCAAATTAGTCAAGGACAGTGTATTGGCGACACTTTTGCTGGTAGGTCTATTTTGCGCAGTCATCAGTGCCTCCTCCTCTGTCGCCCATGAAATAATGTCAGGCACGGCTCTTGCAGTTTTGAGCAAACCAGTTGGCAGGATGGTCTTTTTGCTAGGAAAGTATATAGGTTTGGCCTTGACGCTAGTGGTTTTGACTTATGTCAATTTAATGAGTGCTTTGATAGCTAGCAAAATCGCATTTACGGCATACGGAGACGCTGACAAAACAGCCCTCTTTTTATTTACTGGCGCAGTGGCTTTGGCATTCTTGATTGGTGGATTTTCTAATTATTTTTTAAATCGGAATTTCACCTCCGATACAGTGGCTTTTGTGGTGATCTTGTCAACTCTGGCCTTCTTTGTTGTTTCGCAGAAAGCAAGGGTAGACGCAATGTTTGAGGACCATATTGATACGGATTACCGCTTAATACCGGCTGCACTCCTTATCCTTTGCGCATTTCTACTGCTGGCGGGTATTGCTTTGGTCTGTTCCACCCGTATTGGTGTTATTCCTAGTTTGACCGTTTGCAGCCTACTATTTCTCTTGGGATTAATGTCGGATTTTCTTTTCGGCCGATGGGCCGAGCCTGCTTGGATCGCATTTCCCTCCCATAAATCTCTTCAGTCTGCACCTTTTACTCTTGAACAAAAGAAATTGCTATCATCCGTAATCGAAGCGGTTGATTTGGATGATGACAAGCAAATGGACGCCTCAGAAATAAAATCCATCCGGTTTGAGGATCTTCAACTGATGCGTGAGGCTGGTATGGACGGTCGGTGGTGGGCTCAGACAATCTATGCGGTAGTTCCCAATTGGCAGTTATTTTGGCTCGCTGATGCTTTGGAAAACGAAAAAGTTATTCCTTGGTCATACGTGAGGCGGGCTTACGCTTATGTATTTTTTTATTTGGGAGCCATTATGTCACTTGCAGTGATGAGTTTTGAGACGCGAGAACTAAATTAATTCTTAATTTTTAATTAGTTTATACTACCTATTTGTATGCAAAGAAATACACAGCAAAACGGTTTGGTGAATTTTTTAGGATTGTTTGCAGCCTGTTTGGTCGCAGCCATAGTCGGTAACGTGGCACAGTCAGCTACTGCAGCAGTAGGGGCTGTTTTCCTCGGGGTGGGATTCTTGGTGGCGGCCATAAGCTATTTTCAGATGCGCTTGGAACACCGTGAGCACCTTGAGCAGTTGGAGTATGAAGAAATTGCTCGTGACCGCAATCGATCTGCCCTCTTCGATGAGTCTGGTGCCGACACTTTCATTGCTAAGAAGGCCAGAGAACAATTTGAACGTTTTTTTGTCCCGGCCTTTACCGCTTTCCTTGGTCTAGGCCAAGGAATTAGCGTTTTTCTTCTATGGAAATGGTTGCCCCAAGCTCCATTACCTGATCTTGCAAAAGCACCATTGGTGATGGTTACGTTTTCTGTCTTTGCCCTGATTTTGTTTATGTTGGGTAAATTCAGCGCTCGCTTGGCTGGAATAGAGAAACTGCGTTTACTGCGTCCTGGTGGGGCTTATTTACTCTTAGGATCAGTAATCTGCGTGGTGGTGGTGGTGGCATTTGCTGGCGGTTGGTTTGATTTCACTCGGCTTGATTTCTATCTAGCTCGCATAATGGTTATAATTCTTGGCCTCTCCACTATTGAAAATTTCATCAACTTAATTCTAGAAGGTTACCGGCCTAGGGGAAGAGGCAAATCCGAGCGTACTCTTTATGAAAGTCGATTGGTGGGTCTATTGGGTCAGCCAGCCGGATTAATAACTACAGCGGCACAAGCCTTGGACTATCAGTTTGGCTTCAAAGTTTCAGAAACATGGTTCTATAAGTTTCTTGAGCGAGCATTGGTATGGTTAGTCTTAGCACAAATTTCCTTCCTAATGCTTTCAACATGTTTTGTAATCATTAATCCTAACGAGCTCGCTATCGTGGAACGCTTTGGAAAGCCCCTTGCCGTCGATCCTGTTATAGAACCGGGGCTCCATTTCAAGAGGCCTTGGCCCATAGACCAAATATATCGACATCCAGCTAAAGAAATTCAAAATTTTAGTGTGGGAAACTATTTCGATGATAATGCTTCCAGCAATAGGGTTCTTCTCTGGCAAGCAGTTCAGGGGGAGACGGAAACAAATTTTTTGGTTGCTAGTAAGGAACAAAGCTCTACTGAAGAAGATAAAACAGTTCCGGTTAACCTTCTTACTGCGGCAGTGCCAATTCAGTATGTAGTGAATGATTTTTTGGCGTGGTCTTATAACCATGCCGAACCTGCTAAGCTTCTCAAATCGATTAGTAACCGCGAAGTTGTTCGTTATCTAGTTAGTGTAGATATTATTGACTTCATGTCTACCGGACGACTCGAAGCAGCCAATAAGCTCAAAGAAAATATCCAAAACCAAGCGGATGCTCTAGAGTTAGGCGTTGAAGTGCTTTTTGTAGGCTTGCAAGATATACATCCACCTATTGGAGATAAAACCACCCCTGTTGCAGCATCTTTTGAAGAAGTGATTGGTGCTGAGCAAGAGATGCGCGCTAATGTTCTCAAGGCTGAAGGCGACGCTGCCGAAATGGTTCCTCGAAGCCGGGGTGAAGCGGCTAGGTTATTGTCCGAATCGCAGGGAGCAAGTTTCGAGCGCATCTTGACAAGTGGTGCTAAAGCTGAGCAGTTCCGAGATTTGATAAAGGCTTACGAATCTGGGCCAGATGTCTTTAAACAGCGAAAGTATTATGGCACCATAGCAAGTTCTCTGACCAATATACGTAAATACGTTATTATTCCCGAAAATGTGAAAGAAACATTTCAACTTAATTTAGAAGACAACATTGCCTACGATTTGTTAGGTGCTAGACCTGAAGAGCGTTGAACAATTAAATTTTAAAACTTCGAATTTCCATTAGCTATGAATAAACAAAAAATTTCCTTTCTTGTCGGTATAATCCTCCTACTGATTTTTGCTTCAATTCTATTCATTTTCCAAGTGCGGCAATCTGAAGTAGCAGTAGTGACTACTTTCGGAAGCTATTCTAGAACTATTGAGGATGCTGGATTAAGGTTTAAATGGCCATGGCCCATTCAAAAAGTGTATAGGTTTGATAATCGCCTTCAAAATTTTGAAAGAAAATTTGAGCAAACTACAACAGGAGACGCCAAACCGCTCATCATTGAGGTATATGTAGGTTGGCGAATTAGTGACCCTAAGATTTTTCTTGAGCGCTTTAATGGAGACATTAAAAAAGCTGAACAAAATTTGGAAAGTCTTGTGCGCGATGCTAAGAACAGCGTGATTGGTCAACATCCTTTTCGTGATCTTATTTCACCTCGAGAAGAAGATCTAAAATTCAACGATATCGAAGAGGAAATTGTTGCTGCTATTCAGATAGAGGCTAAAGATGATTATGGAATGGAGGTAGTATTCGCAGGCATCAAACAGTTGGGCCTACCTGAAAGTAATACCCAAAAGGTTTTTGAACGAATGCGCGCCGATCGTCAGCGTTTAGTTAAACAATTTCAAGGAGAAGGCGAAAGCAGGGCTATGGAGATCCGTTCAAAAGCTGAAGCCGAAAGCACCCGAATTTTGAATGAAGCCAAAGCTCAGGCAATTGAGATCGAAGGAAAAGCTGAGGCTCAAGCCAACGAATACTACAAAGTCTTCCAAGAGAATCCAGATTTGGCAGAATTGCTACTAGGGCTAGAAGCTCTAGAGGCCGCTACAAAGGAAAAAACCACTATCGTAGCTGATCCGAGCACGCCCCCATTCAATCTATTCCAGGAAGGTGTCAAAGAACTCAATCGTTAGAAATGAATCTTATTGATAAAATGCAATCGATTCTAACTGAATCAAAGTAAGTTCGTATGACTGATTCCAAAAAAAATCAATTTCCGGATATACCCGAAAAAATTGAACTACAGACTCTGCCCACCAAAAACGAGTCAGTTGATACGGTGCGTCCCTTAGAGGATTCGAATACCGAGGCCTTGGTGGACGCATTGTCTAGTAGCTTTAAAATCATACAAGGGCTAATGATTGGCCTTGTCGTTCTTTTTCTTGCTTCAGGATTCTTTACTGTTGAGCCTAACGAGGTTGCTGTAAAACTTCGTTTTGGTAAACCAGTCGGAACTGGTGAGGATCGTATTTTACAGCAAGGCCTTCATTGGTCTCCCCCCAGTCCTATTGGTGAAGTGGTTAAAATACCTATTGGTGAAACACGCAGTGTTGTAGCTACCAACTGTTGGTATGCTATGACCCCGGAAATGGAGATTACAGGTGAATTGCCATTTTCTGCTTCTTCATTCAGGCCAGGTGTCGACGGGTACGCTATCACAGCAGACGAAAATATTATTCATGTTCGTGCTGATGCTAAATATCTTATCAGTGAACCGGTAGCTTTCAAATTTGATTTTCTTGATGTAGAAAATTTACTCCGAAACGCACTCAACAACGCCCTACTTTATGCCTCTGCTATGACTAATGCAGATGATGCTTTGTATCGTGATCGAGTTGGTTTTAAAGATCGCGTAAGGCTTCGTTTCTT
>CACEMW010000060.1:0-14762 GCA_902560705.1 uncultured Verrucomicrobiota bacterium | reverse complement strand
GACTGGATAGCCTTTGATCTGCGCACCAGCAAGGGGCGTCATGCTGTTGGGGCGCGAATCAGCTTCCAAAGCGGATCGCTACTTCATGTCGATGAGGTTCGCAGTGGCAGGGGCTACCAAAGCCACTATGGATCGCGCCTTCATTTTGGACTGGGGAATGGTCCCTTACCGAAATCGATTCGTATTCGTTGGCCATCGGGAGAGGTGGAAGAGCGTTCGGATTGCGGGATAAGAAAATACAATCGGATCCAACAGGGCCGTTGAAGACTGTATAAGACCAGATCTCGTTGGGCTGATACGGGAAATGCATTACTTGGTGCTTTTTTACTTGTGATGAATAAAGGCCCATCGCATAAGATTAAAGGATCGTGTTTGCAAAGATGGATTATGTTTTTTCAATTGGGCTTGCGTTGGTTGCCTTATTTGCCCTGATAGGGTGTGGTAGTGTGAACAGTTCTGGAGGGGTTGCCCCAGGAACATTTCTTCTGCCAGGTGCTTACTGGACTCCAACCCAGTTGGTAGACCCCACACGCGTCTCTCCCGTTTATCCGGAGGTTTTCGATACCGTGGCTTCTGACATGATCCAGCAAAGTGATTTCTCATGAACAGCGTGAGGGATTTTGCGGACACATTTTCCTGCCCATGCAGCATTTTCCGGATGCGTTCCTGCAGGATGGAACCATGGGAAATGCCCTTTGATGGGGTGGTCTTTCAAGACAAAAGGGGTGCTCAAGACACAACAACCAAGCTTCATTGCACCAAACAATGAAAGTCTCTCTAGCTTGAGCGCGGTGACGTCATTCAATATCTAAATTTGATTTTCAACAATGCCCAGGGGACGCAAAGCAACCAAAAAGAAAACGGCGACACTCAATACAAAATACGATGCCAACAACATTGTTTTGGACAAGACCTACGGGGCGTGGGCCGATCTGAGGCGCGAGCTCTCTGATTCCAAGACAGATCTTGCGGACCGTCGAGAATTGTTGGAGCAATTTGCCCAGTGTCAGGATTCACAGAGGGCCTACCTTGTCCTGGATGATTATTTTGAGCGCCTTTCCTTGTCTCGACGGGATTTTGTCGGGCCCGACTGGTGGGATCGCATGCTCGAAGTCAAGGGAGACAGACGACTGGAAGAAATAGCATTGCTGTTTCTGAGAGCCAAACGTCCTTTGCCCACTGAGCTTATGGCACATGCCAATTTTGATCGTCTGGCCGAGGTGGAAGAGGCCGAGAAAGATCAGGAATTGGTCGAGCATCTTGAGCAGTGGTTGCTCCCTCCCATGGTCCAGCATCTGGATGCTCCGAGAGCCAGTATACGCTCGCTGTGTCGATTGGTGCCCACCGATGATCATGGAGTGAGCATGCATCTAGAAGTTCGAATGGCGGTGTCCAGGCCGCGCAGTGGAGAGAAATTCCGATCATTGGGAGAGATTAAGGATCTGACCCATCGCTCTTCCCATGAGAGAGAGCTTTTTTCACCGGAAGACTGGGATTTCATTGAATGGATCCACCGGAATTACCAGGATGAAGACAATGCTCTGGAAGCTCTGGTATTGAAGGGTGCTGACTTGCTCCGCTGGTTGGCTCGTTGGGGTAAAACCAACCGCCTCTTATTGGACGGCACTCACCAGTCGCTGAGTTTTGAAGGGCAGGTTGCGGATATTTTTCCATCTATCACCAAAGTGGATGAAACCCTTGGGCTCACTCCCAACATCCGCCTTCCGGATGGCACGCGGTGGGCCTTTCATCAAGTACGCTATCTGATGGGAGAACCGGTGGTGGTCGTGGTGGAAACTCGATGTTTTCTGCTGGCAAGGCCTCCTCACCAGACGCTTCTCTCCAAATGGGGGGACCAACAAAGTATTCCAGTGCAAAAACTCAGCCATCGGCTCCTGACCCATTTACGCAAGCATTCTCAAGTCGAAGAAAGCGATTTTTGGAATGAATTGTGTATCTCCCATCAGGCTGTCCCCCAATTTACCTTTCAGTTGGAAAACGACACCGTGCGTCTGAGGCTCCAGGCGGTCAGCCATGTCGACCAAAGCCAATGGCAGTGGACGGGGCATGAGTGGCAGCAGGAGGTTTCCTCTGAGACAGGCGACCCTCGTGCGGCTGTCCTAGATGACCCGAGAGTGGATGCAGCCACCCAATGGCTGAGACGCCTGGATTGGTTTACTCCTGAACCCGGTTTGTGGGTCGGGGATGCCAACGAAAACTTTCTGATTGGGTTGTCGCAAGTTTGGCCTGATCGCCCTCAGGAAGCGGATTATCTGGGCAACGGTGCTTTCCAGCGCCTTTTCCTCAACAACAAGAGGCTCAAACCTAAGCTCGTCATGCATGGCAGCGGCATTGACTGGTTATCGGTTTCTGCTGACTGGGAGCAGGAAGGCATGATGCTCAGTGAGGCAGATTTGAAGCGCTTGCAGACAGCGACCGGCCGGTTTGTCAAACTTCCGGATGGGGGGTGGGTAGAATTGGACACTCAGGCCGTTGAACAGGCGCAGGAGACCATGGCGGAGCTTGGAGTGGACGGTCTTGCCAATGACCCACAAAAAGTCTCGCTCATTCATGCCTCTCAGCTTGATGAGGCTTCACTCAACGACTTTGGGAACAATGCCAAGGTAAGGGCTCTCAAGGAAAAACTGGCAGATTTCAAGGGCGTACCGGATTTCGAGTTGCCCGAATTGGTTTCCGCCGACTTGCGCCCTTATCAAAAAGATGGGTTCAATTTTCTTTGCCATCTGACCAAACTGAAGATGGGCGGCATTCTGGCCGATGACATGGGGCTTGGTAAAACGCTGCAAACCCTTTCATGGCTTGCATGGCAGCGGGCTCAGGCAGGTAAGAGACACAAGCCCTTTTTGGTGATCTGTCCGGCATCGGTGCTGCACAACTGGCGCAGGGAGGCTCAAAAATTCACGCCTCATCTAAGTACACTCGTTCTGGAAAGTGGGTCTGCACGCCACAACCTGAGAAAGCAGATTCCTTCCTTCGATATCATCATTACCAATTATTCCATTCTGAGGCGGGATCTGGATCAGCTGAACAAATTTGATTTCGGAGCCACCGTTCTGGACGAAGCCCAATACATCAAAAATCCTTCAGCTCAGGTAACGCAGTCTGTCAAACAGCTCAAGGCGCGTCGGCGACTGGCCTTGACGGGCACTCCGTTGGAAAACCGGTTGCTGGATTTGTGGAGCATTGTGGATTTTGTGCAACCTAACTACTTGGGGAATCAAAATCATTTCAACGAAGTGTATGAGCCCAAGGGCGACAATGTCGAGGTGGCTCAGCGAATTGCCCGAAAAAGGCTTTCTGCCAAACTACGACCCTTGTTGCTGCGTCGCATGAAACAGCAGGTGGCCAAGGATCTCCCCGATCGTATCGATGAGCGAAGAGATTGCGATTTGTTGGATGACCAGCGCAAATTGTACCTTGCCGAGTTGAGGCGCAGCCGGGATCAGGTCTTCAAAGCGATGAAGCAAAAGGGGCTGGCCAAGAGTAAAATGCATGTGCTGGCAGCCCTCACGCGCTTGCGGCAAATATGCTGCCATCCAAGCCTGGTGGGCAATGATGCTATCTCGGGAAAGACTGAAACCCTTTTTGAACTGCTCGAGCCCCTCATGGCCGAGGGCCAGAAGGTCCTGGTTTTCAGTCAATTTGTTCAAATGCTCCAGATTCTCGACAAGGAATGCAAGGCGCGTGATATCCCAACCTATCTGCTGACAGGCGAAACCAAAAATCGAATGGATGTGGTGAGTGCCTTCCAGGAAGACACCGATCCGTCCGTGTTCCTGCTCAGTCTTCGGGCTGCTGGGACGGGGCTAAACCTCACCACTGCCAGCTATGTGGTGCTCTACGATCCCTGGTGGAATCCGGCGGTGGAGGCGCAGGCGATCGACCGTTCCCATCGCATTGGTCAAACGCAGACGGTCAATGCCTATCGACTGATTTCACCGGGTACGGTCGAAGAGAAGATATGGGAACTGCAACAGTCCAAGGCCAAAACCATCAGTGATGTCCTGGGTGAGGAAGGGTTCGCCAGCAACCTTTCCAGCGCAGATCTTGAATATCTCTTCTCCGAGGACTAATATCAAAGGGCTGCCCCGATGAGAGCTGATTTCGGTGTGGGTCCCCAGTGGATTGATGTCTCAACACCTTTATCATAATTCAGATCTCCTGCTGCATCCCCAATCGGCATGGCTCATCACATGCCTCTCAGAAAGCGCTTTTTGCAGCTTTTCAAGGCTTGGCTTCTAGGGGCTTTTCGGTCTTACTTGCTGGCTGTGGATGGTTCCAGTGTCCAGTGCAAGTTAGGCGCTGTCTCTGGCGACCTACAATCTACAGAATTACCGATTGAGTCCACACGAGGGGTTTTCCGCCAAGAGCCTCAAGAGTTGCCTTGCAGCTCAGGAGCTTGCCATCCAGTGCAACGCGGACGTACTTTTGATTCAGGAGATCGGCTTGGAAAAGGCTCTGAAGCATTTTCAGGCAGGTTTGTCTCAGAAAGGACTCCACTATCCCCATCACATCCTGGCACGCCTGCCGGATGCTTCCATTCACCTGAGGTTGCTGAGCCGTCTTCCGCCCCTGAGGAGTCAACACCATACCAATGCCTTTGCCCTGTACGGCAAAGCCTTCCGCCCCTCACGTAAATTTCTGGAGGTGGATCTCCAGGTTTCAAAAAATAGCCAAATCAAGATATAGGGTATCCATCTCAAATCCAAACGTCCTGATTTACATGCTGATTCGTGGGATCTGAGAACCCGTGAAGGCGGCTTGCTTCGGTCGTTGATCAACCAGACATTAAAGGAGCAACCCGATCAGTGGATGGCTGTCCTGGGGGATTTTAACGATGATCCGAGATCCCACACACTTGAGATTCTCAGAGGCAAAGGCCGAACGGCTTTTCTCGATACGCGGCCCTTGGAAGGAGGGGCTGAGCGGCCGCATACATGATCGATGCATCAGGGCCAAAAGCAAGTTTCTTGGACGTACTTTTTTCAAAAGGAAGATACACAATCGCGGCTGGATTATGTTTTGGTGTCACGATCCTTGTTTCGTTTTTACCAATACCCCAAAAGTTATGTACTCGATGCGTCCAATTGGGCTCAGGCTTCCGACCATCGTCCCGTTGTTGCGCATTTTTCGCTACCCTGAATGGGCTGGTGGGTACAGCCTGGAATGCCCAGGCTCACCCACCCAAGGGAATGCTTGAAAAAATGTTCAAAATCATCATCCTTTCCGCTCACCTAAGCAAACTCCCTTACATTGGTATCCTTCTCGTGTTTCATGAAACTCATTGCCGCACCCTTCACTCCCTTCACTCATCAGTCGGACCTGAATCCCTCGATAGTCGCCCCTATGGCGAGCTGGCTCAAAACTCAGGGAGTTGATGGTGTCTTTGTCAATGGGACGACAGGTGAAACCGCCTCCCTGACGATGAGCGAGCGTTTGCAAATGAGCCAGGCATGGGTCAAAGCAGGAAAGGAGTCTGGTCTGGAGATCATGGTGCATGTGGGGGACAATGCACTTGGCAATGCTTGCGAATTGGCGTCTCAGGCAGCTGCTCAGGGAGCGGATGCATTGGGTGTGATGGCTCCGTATTTTTTCAAGCCTTCCCATGTCGGTTCTTTGGTGGGTTGGGTCGAAACCATTGCCCAGCAAGCACCGCAGTGCCCCATGTATTATTATCACATTCCCGGTATGACGGGGGTCGATGTTTCCATGGAATCTTTCCTGGAAGTGGCCTTGCCCCGGATCCCAAACCTGAGGGGAGTAAAGTATTCCCAGGTCAATCCCATGGACATGCTCGCTTGCCTGCAAAGATGGGGTGAGAAAATTGAAATATACTATGGCTCCGATGAAACCATGATTCACGCTTTGCTCCTGGGAGCCCATGGAGCAATTGGTAGCAGCTATAATTTTGCCGCCCCGCTTTACCGTCGATTGATCCAAGCTTTCCAGGAGGGTGACCTATCCTTGGCCAGGCGATTGCAGTACACTTCATCTCGCATGGTTTCCCATCTTTCCGAAAAGGGTTACCTGTCGGCGACCAAGCAATTGATGCGCATTCACGGATGGGATCTGGGGCCCACTCGTCCACCTTTGACACCCCTCGAGCCATCGGTTGGCGACGCCGTCAACCAAACGATCAAGAAGATGCTCTCTGAGGCTTACAGAGGAAACGATCGGACCCGTTCGGCAGCCATTTGAGTAGCTACATAAAAGACGAGTAAGGATTCTGCAGTGAATCCTTCCCCGTCTTCTGAAATGGTCGGGACGTTCGAGCGATGAATGCTTTTACTGAACCTGGTAGCAATAAATCAGGTCTTGATCCCTCAGATAAAGTTTTCCGTTGATCACCACAGGGTGCGTCCAGATCTTGCCCCGAGAGGCTCGGATCTCGGATTGTGGATCGAGAGTGAAGCTTCCATGCTCCTTGAAACCTTCGGTGGAAGCGTCGATGAGCATGACCTTCCCGCTGCCTTCATCGACGCAGACAAGCTTCCCGTCCGCCATTCCAATGGCTCCCTTTCCAAGGGCTCCTTTTTCGGACCATACTTCCTCCCCGCTTTCCAGATCCTGGCACAGCCAGCCCACTCCATCGGAGTAACCAAAGACGTGTCCACCCACTTGAATGGCGCCGCCATGATGATTCTTCATCAGGCGATTGGAGTAGAGTTCCTTGACCTCCATCTTTTCGTTTATCTCGATCGCCTTGCACCCGGTACCATACCCGGCGGTCACGTAGACTCGATTTCCAAACACAATGGGTGTTGGGATAACGGCTGTTCGACCGGGAAAATCTGTTTTCCAGAGTAACGAACCATTTTCAGCATGAATACCGAAGATGGACTTTTCGGTGCGTTGCACATATTGCCATTGTCCCTGAATGCTCGCAGGCACCATGGTGGAATAGTGGGCATTGTCGGTGGTGTCGCTGCTCTGCCAGATCAAGGCACCCGTCTCTTTGTTAAGCGCGATGACAGTGCCTTTTTCACCACCAGGTGTGGCCAGTACTTTATCTCCATCGACCACGACTGATTCGGTGTAGCCCCAGTTGGGGGTTTTACCACCAAACTCACTCATGCTCTTGTGCCATAAAATGGATCCATCCTTGGTGCTGGCGCAGACCAAGTGGCCTCCGCCATTCATCGCATACACTCGATCTCCATCGACGCTGGGAGTGCCGCGAGGGCCATCGCCCCAACCATTTCCCAAAATATCGCCGATCTCGGTGGTCCAGCGCTCTTTGCCGGTGTTGGCATCCAGGCTGATCAAGGTCGACTTTTCACCTTGAGTACCCATGGTGTAAAGGGCTCCCTGAGAGATGGCGGGGCCGGCGTATCCTTTTCCGGCATTTTTGTAAATCCAGAGTTGCTTGGGTCCTCCATCTGGCCAGGACGCCATCAAGCCTGTATCGGGAGAATGTCCATTGCGGGATGGTCCACGCCATTGAGGCCAATCGGCATCGGCCAGGGTGCCACACAATGACTGGGTCACGATAAAGCTAAAGGTTGCCGCTGCAAGGGCTCTATTTTGCATGACGTAATGAAATGATTTCATGAGGTTGAGTTTTGCCTCCACAGGTTGACTTCCGCATTAATGGCGTCAAGTCATAACTTAGCTTGCATCAATGTAATTGGCTTAAGCCCGCATGGAATCTGATGGGTTTTGAATCGACTTTCCGAACAAAGCTTTTGACCGCATGAGGGATGTCTCCTAAATTGTCGCTCTTCAATTACAAACTACCAAAAAACTCATGAGTTCTATTGTCCCAACCATTAGTTCAAGTGTGGCAGGTCCGCTCGGCGTGAAACACCTTCCTCGCTTTTGGCAAAAAGTCTCCTTGGAATGTGCCGGTAAGCTGGCCGAGGGCTATCCCGGGTGTGGTGCAGGTTATGACCAGATGGTCCTGGATGCACTCGGCCTGGACAAGGCTTCGACATTGGCTTTCATCCAGAAGAACAAGCCAACTTATCCACAGTTGGAGGCATGGATCGTGCAGCAGCCTGGGGCCAAGCTCCATCAAGGAGCCATCTTTGCCATCAACGCGGCGATTGATGGGTACATCCATGATGACTCAACGCGTCAATCGATTCTCTCTGCCAACGGAATCTCCGATGGCCCCCAGGCACCTCACGATGCCGTGAACCTGAATAATCTGGATGATTGGCTTGAATTTCATCAGGCTGAAATTGCCTAGAACCTATCTGTCCAACCCGATCGGTAGGCATGCCTGAGACATCGGATGATCAGCAAGCGTCCCATGCGCGCGTGGTCATGATGCTCAAAGCTCCTTTGGAGGGCTATGCCAAGACCCGTCTTGCCAGCGCTCTCGGAGCTCAGGGAGCTCAGGATGCCTATGAGGAGCTCCTGAAAGTACTCTTCGATTCGCTGGAAGGCCTGCCTGATATGGAGTTGAGGGTGTCTCCCAAGGAGTCCATGAATTGGGCTCAATCCATGTGCCGCCGACCCGACTGGTCTGTCCAATGGCAGGGTGATGGAAACCTTGGAGAACGATTGGAGCGAGCGGCTCGAGAGACCCTGATCAATCATTCGGTAGTGGTCTTGATTGGTGCTGATTGCCCTTACATTGAACCGCATGATATTGCCCAGGCTTTTGCCTCACTTGAAACGCATGAAGCAGTCATCGGTCCTGCCAGGGATGGCGGCTACTGGCTGCTTGGTTTGAAAAAACCTTTTCCGGATCTTTTCACTCGCATGCCATGGAGCACGCACCAAGTTTTTCAGGAAACGGTCCACCGCTTGGAGCGTTTGGGAGTTCCCTACCAGCGGCTACGTCTTCTTGAGGATGTCGATGAACTGAGTGCATGGCGGCGATTCCAGTCCCACCGCTCAACCGTTTGAAGTCTGCCATACTGACGCTTCATTCCGTTTTATGAATCAGGAAATCGGCGTGCGACTGGTTGTCATTGTTCCATCGTTTCAGTGCGGCTTCGGTTTGAGCGAAAAGTGGGGCTCGAGGAATGCTCTCCACGTGTCCATCACAGAAACTAATGTTATAGCGCCCGCGATGGCGTCTTTCTGTAGCCTCAAGGATTCCCTCGCTGCCTGGCCATGAGGGCCTTTGAACGCCGTATCGACTGTTGATGTCGAGCATGCCCATGCCGCTGTAGTTTTCTTTGGCATACTCCGTTCCATAAAGGGATTCCATGAACGCGGCGGGGGTCCATACCAAGTGCGCATCTCCGATGGCAATCATGTCGCTGGGAGCCTTTACCAGGGATTCCTTGATGCGCAGAACCCCACCGGTGAGATCGTCCATGGCTTCCTCGACAAACACCTTGGCAAGGGTTCCCCCGAGGCCATATTTGCTGGGAGTGAATTTGGTGCCATTGGCGTTGTAACCATAACCGCCCAGCAAGGTGCCATCTTCGTTTCCTTCCAGAGTGATCCCTTTGTAATCCGGGCAGCGATACAGCTCATCAAGCCATCCGGCACCCGTGTAGGACTCGAGTTCATCAGCCCAGTACCTGTTCTCCATGGCCACACTCGGATCAAAGTTATAGACGGGGTAGTAGGAAGTATCGTGGACATATTGAGTCATACCCAGTCCCACTTGTCGCAGATTGCTGGAGCAGGCGATTTGTCGAGCTTTGGATTTCGCAGCAGAAAGCGCAGGTAGCATCAGGGCCGCCAGAATGGCGATGACGGCAACCACGATCAGTAGTTCGATGAGCGTGAAGCCCCGACGCTTTTGGCTGGAATCTCTTCTAGGAACTGAGACTTGATTTCCATCTGTGAATTTCATGATGGGATGCCTTTCAAGCATTTCTTACCAATGAATGCGGCCCTTGGGGCCGAGTCGAATCAGTTGTTGCGTTGAGAAATCACACGGTAAAGCTTCATTTTATGCCCATTGAGAAGCGTGTCGATGAAGAATGTTTCCTGATAATTGGCCGGGGACAAGTCCATCCACTCGAGCACAGGATCCTGGCCTAATGCGGCCTGGACCCGATAGGATTGAGCGCAAGCTGCCGCGTCCCACTTGAGACGAACCAGATTGGGCTGATAGATAATGTTGAGCCCATCCACCGGCTCGGCTTCTCGGCAGCCTGCATCCTTGGCGACCTTGTTGGTCTCAAACATGCGCTGGAACATGGTGGCAAGATTGAACTGTTCGGATACCGGGTTTCCACTGGGTTCGGAAACCATCTGAGCTGCGATGCCCTTACTCGGTACCAGCCAATAATAGATCCGGGCAAACTGACGATCGATATTTGTGAAGGTGCCGGTGCCGTTGAAATCGATGGCAGCCGAAAAGTCTTTCACCGAGTTGATACGTAGGCACTCTAAAACTCCTAGCTCAGGTAATTCAAGATAACCGTAGGCATCGATATCAAAGGATTGCACTTCGGTATACATAGCCGGGATTCCCAGAAGTGAATTGGGGTATTCTGCGGTGGTGGTCCAACTGTCCCCATAATTGATTTGAGCGGGGAAATCGATGATGGGAAGCGTGAACTTGGTGGATGGGTCGTCAAACTGAGCATTGATGATCCAAAATCCGAACACTTTGCGACCAAGATTCTCTACTTCATCGAACATGATGTAGGCGTAATCTCCAGGCTCGCTTTCGCGATAGGATCGTTCCGCAATGGTCGCCTCCTTGAAAGAATTCCAAACGATGGTGTTTTCCCGTTCGATGTATTCGTAGCGGTAAATTTCATCAGCGGGACCTTCTGTAAAATCCCAGTAATGAGGCCCTCCTGGTTCGCCGATCAGTCCAGCGACGGTGACTGGGAATCGATTCAGCAAGGCCGGAGGTTGGTTGGCGTAAGCACGATAGTATTCCCCCGGCTGATTGAACATGTCGTCCGAGGTGATGGTGATCTGGGCTTGGCAGCTTGCGTAGGTCGTAAGACCCATCAGCAACCGTAGGTAGAAATTTTTCATCAGGTCCCTTTCTCTAGATTTCGGTGTAAACGATCTTTCGGGAGGCGAATGAACGGTGCGATGTATTTACATTGTGTTTACATAAGGAGTGTCTCGGGAGCAAGCAAATTCTCTCTCAACCTCATTGAAAGATCGATCGCAAGGAAGCCGTCTTGCATCGGCATGTGGAACTTGAGGCCATTCGCGTTGAGTTCAAACAAAGCATGTTTGATGCTAGAAAACTGAAAAAAGTAACTTGATTCATGCGACAAAACCCTCCGCTAATTTATAGACTCGGCCAAATCCTTTTCGATGGAAGGATGGCGCTCCTGATTTTTGCCCTTTCATCCGAACGTGCCTCCGTTTTGATGCGCGCACCCCTCTCGGCATAAAAAAATCGCAAGAAAAACACCATGAGACAGTGTATGTCCTATGGCAACCTGCAGAATGCTCCTGTATGAAATGGAATGACGAACAACTGGAGCTGGGCCTTTCCCACCGACGCAGCTTTCACCGTAACAAGTATTCTCATCGACGCCTGCAGCGCGCCACTTGGTGGTTTGAGCAAATGAAGAAGGCCGTCGATGGGGCAAGGAGTTGGAATGACCAGTGCGAGGTGACATTGACAGACCATCCTCGATTCACTCTATCCGATTCCGGTGCGCGTCACCCTCTTGTGGAGCAGCGCCTTGAGCCAGTCACCGAATGAGCGTATCGGCTCAAAAAAACCGGTGGTAATCCCCCCCGCTTTTTGGCTCAATGCCCTCCATGAAGTTTGGTATCTGCAACGAGATCTTCAAGGATTGGTCTTTTGAAAGGGCTTTTGAGTATGTGAAGCAAACCGGTTACGATGGGATCGAGATCGCCCCTTTCACCTGTGCGCCATACGTCACGGATGTTTCTTCGCAGCACCGTGCTGAGATAAAGGATCTGGCTGCCAAAAATGAACTGGAAATCACGGGGATTCATTGGGTGCTGGTTCAGGCGGAAGGAATGCACATGACGCACCCGGATGATTCCGTCCGGGGGCGAACCCAGCAATATTTTCGGGACTTGGTCGCCTTCTGTCGCGATCTGGGAGGGAAGTCTATTATCGTGGGCTCCCCCCAACAACGTAATCTTGAGGCAGAGGTGACACTGGAACAGGCCACCGCTTGGGCGAGCGAAGTGTTCCGTCCTGCCGTCGGAGATGCCGAGGATCATGGCATTACGATCTGCTTCGAGCCTCTGGCTCCTTCAGAGACCAATTTTATGAACACGGCCTCCGAGGCGATTGAGTTTATCGAGCGTCTGCATTCCCCTGCCTTCAAGATCATTCTCGACGTCAAGGCCATGTGTTCCATGGGGCAACCAATTCCCGACATCATCCGTCAATCAGCACCGCACTTTGCCTATTTTCACGCCAATGATGCCAACTTGAAAGGGCCCGGTTTTGGCGAGATCGATTTCGTACCCATTGCTCAGGCCCTCAAGGAAGTCTCCTATGACGGTTATGTTTCAGTAGAGGTTTTCAAGTTTGAGGAAGGTCCGGAGGTCATTGCGACTGAAAGCCTCAGCTATTTGAAACAATCCTTTTCCTGACGCATGAAGTCGCAACGGGCTCCTTGCAGGAGCCCCTCTGAGGCGCGTGCCATGTGGCAACTGGCGCTGCCCATCATGGCAGGGCTGGTCGGACAAACCCTCATAGGGATTGCCGATACGGTGATGGTGGGTGCAGTTGGGGTGGAAGCCTTGGCTGGGGCCTCCCTTGTGGTCAACTTGTTTCACCTGCCTCTTGTCTTTGGCTTTGGCATGCTTTCCTCCATTTCCGTCCATGCCTCCTATGCTTACGGTGCGGAGGATCGTCCACGATTGCTCGCCACATGGCGGGCTGCTCTCAGGTTGACCTGGATCACTTCCATACCATTGGCCGGTCTCTTGATGTGCTGTCGCTGGATCCTTCCATGGATGGGACAACCTGCCGACGTTGTGGACGCTGCGGGCCCTTATCTCTGGTGGGTGGCACCCAGTATCATTCCTCTGTTTTTCGGATTGGCGGAAAAACAATTCTGTGAGGCCCTAGATCGGCCCTGGATACCGACCTTCATCATGCTTGGTGGAGTGGTTTTGAATATCGCCCTGAACGCCTTGTTGATTCAAGGCCGGCTGGGCTTCCCAGCGATGGGTTTGCAGGGCGCTGGAGTGGCGACGCTCATTTCCAGATGTGTGGTTGCCCTGGTTTTGTGGGGATGGATGATGAAGGCCCCTTCCATGGCCCAGTGGATGCGCGGAGAGACGATGGCGAAAATCCAGAGATCGATCTTTACGGCATTGCTTCAACTGGGCACTCCGGTGGCCTTTCAGCATTTGTTGGAAATGGGTGTTTTTGCCTTGGGCGCCTTCATGATGGGGTGGATTCACGCCGATGCTCTGGCAGCTCATCAAATTGCCTTCACCTGCGCGAGCACGACCTTCATGTTTTCCCTGAGTCTGGGGATGGCAGCTTCCATCCGGGTCGGACAGGCCCTGGGGGCGGGTGAAGTGCATCGAGTCCGACGGATAGGGTTCCTTGCCATGGGGCATACGGTCCTCATCATGTCCACCTTCGCCATTGTTTTGTTGATGAAAGGCCCGACCTTGGCAGGTTGGTTTGTGGATTCGGTGAAAGTCACCACTCTGGCGGTTCAATTATTGACGGTGGCGGCTGCGTTTCAGGTGTTCGATGGTTTGCAGGTGGTTGCCATCTGCATCCTGCGTGGTATTCAGGACGTTCGTATCCCTGCTTCCATAGCGATTCTGGCTTATTGGCTCGTCACTGCTCCACTGGGGTATTTTCTCGCCTTTGTGGCAGGCATGGGCGCGATGGGTATTTGGATTGGTTTTGCATCGGGGCTCGCAGTGGCCGCTATGGGTTTGATCGGGCGTTTTCATCTGCTGGCGGTCCAAGATGCAAGCCAATGATTGTCTCCTCCCGGCTGCATGATAGTATGGTGATATGAGAAAGATGCAGTGGCGGTTGTGGATTGGGTGATCAGCCATGTGAACCTATTCCCACAGCAAGCACCGCCTCTTTTCCCATGAAGCTGCCTGTCCTTAAGGGATCCTTTGACACTTCTTCAGGTCAGCACATCTTCAAGATGTGAAAGGTCCGGGTAAGCGGCATGAAAGGCCTCGAAGCATGCTTCTTCTCTTGCCGTAAAGGTGCGTCTCTCTCCATTGAGGTCAATGGACACGGATTGGGCATGGAGCGCCTGATAAGGAAGCAGCAAGTTGGCTCGATCTTCATCGGTAAGAGTGCCATTGACCAGAGAAAGGTAATATCGCTCATCCAAGCCATAAAGTTTGTCGCCCACAATCGAATGACCTATGGACTGCAAGTGAATTCGAATCTGATGTTTCCGCCCGGTCAAAGGGCAAACCTCCAGCAGGCTGTAGGGCTTTCCTTCTCGCTCAAATCGTTTCAGGACTCGAGCATGCGTCGAGGCGGGTGTGCCATCTTCGCATACAGCGTCCTTCACATAAACCGCACTGCCGAGGTCTTTTCCAAGTGAGGCATGGATCTCGAAGGTGTCTCTTTCGGGCCAATCCAAGACCAGCGCACGATAGGTTTTGACCACGGAGCGTGATTCCCACTGACGAGCTAGGAGCCGAGCCGTTTCCTTGTCCTTGGCGATTAAAACCAGTCCGCTGGTTTCGCGGTCCAGTCGATTGATCATGTGTGCACCCGTTGCTTCGGAGGAAAGATAAAGTCGGACACGACTGATCAGACTGGAGTAGATGTCTCCTTTGGTTGGATGACAGACCAGATCGGCAGGCTTGTGCACGACCAGGAGGAACTCATCCTCGAAGATGACCTCGAACAGGCGATCGTGTTCCAT
>CACEMW010000059.1:0-14812 GCA_902560705.1 uncultured Verrucomicrobiota bacterium | reverse complement strand
CCCGGTAAGGAGATCGCTGCTCCAGGAATGGCAACCCCATCGCCTTCTGGATCACCAAGTTCTTCGCCATTCGTAAAACCGTCTCCATCAGAATCTTTAGAGGCCAGAATTGCTGTCCAAAATGAGCGACCTTGTCGTACTAACGCGTCCTCGACGTCCAATCCAAAATCATTTTTGGGTCCGCCGCCTGATGGTCTAATGTGACAATTAGCGCATCGATTTACGGAACCATTTGGTATCTTATTGACGTAAGAACTCCTGGCCTGAATTTCGATGTGTGAACACACCAAAAAATTTGCAATTGAAGTGATAAATATACTCAGACGAATTTTGCCTTGAAGGGTAACCACAGAGGAAAGTGCCACATTTTTCTAAAGGGTCAACATTACGATAAAATCGCAGCATAGGGCGTACTATTTTGCGTGAAAATGATAGTCTGCAAAATCCATAAATCTTTGCCAGTCATACATCTCTATTGAATGCCCACCCTCCCTTATATGGTAGCCTAAATGCGATTTGATGATGGGCTTGCCTACTTCCGGAAGCTTGGCGGTTTCCAACGCCTTTTTGCCGAGCAGCTGGTAGACCTCGCTGGCATGATAGGCTGAGAGATATTCACCTCGTGAATCTGCCCAGGTATCATCGGTGGAGCTGTGCACATAAACCGGTCTTGGAGCGATGCATGCGAGCAGCATGTGCTGATCGACGGGGAGATCATCTTCCTGCTCGACAAACTTCCAGGCGTTTCGGCATAGCCAATAGGGAAATCGGGTGACCATTTTTTTGAGGGTCTCTCCTGACTTGCGTCGCCACAAAGCGGCTCCAGCGCAGCCGGATTGAGCCGAAATGGCAAGCGCAAAACGCTCGTCCTGAGCCGCAGTCCAAAGAGTTGCTTTGCCCATTTTCGAGTGCCCCATGATGGCAATGCGCGAGTGATCGATCGCAGGGTCGGTTTCCAGGTAATCCATCGCACGGCTCGCTCCCCATGCGCATGCCGAAAGGACGCCCCATTCGTGGGATTTTGGAAAGCTCTGGCCCTCCGGATAGAAAAGCTTGTGAATGGAATGAAGAAACTCCACTTCATTGTGTCTGACAAGATCCTGCTGGTAGACCGCACAAAAGCCGTATCCACGCTCGAAGAGCTTACCGAGTGGCCACCCATTTTTGAGAAAACCGGGGCGAGAACCGGAGGCATCAAAGTCGTCCGACTGGGTGTTGTTGAAACTATGTTTGAAGAAAGCAGGAACCGGCTTCTGCGCATTGTTTGGGACAAAGACCAGAAAATGCATGCTCATGCGGCCTTTTGCATTTTCAAGGTGGATTTTGACATCTTTTCGGGTTGCCATGCCATCCATGAATCCCTTGTCCTCCAGAACAACTTCATAGCTGACCTCAATGGGCTTGGCTGGGGCTGGAACTCTGCCGTAGATCAGGTTGGCAAAGAGGGAAAGAATCTCAGGTCGGCGTTGCTGCATCCAAACCTCTGGTGTTTCAACCGACTGTCCACTGGAAGTGGTCAACAAAGGGGGTAAGTCGTAGGGAGGCAACTTGGATTCGTCGTATTGGACGTCCTTGTCATATTCTTTGGCCTCACGTGCTTGAATCTGGAAAACCAAAGAGAAGCAAAGACATAGTATTTGAATCAAATGGGGCATCTCCTAGGTTGTCGATAACGGAAGAGGGGATGCAAGGGTAAATTCAGCCGACAGTTGATGACCTCCCTTTTGGATGGCATCATTTTTCCGTCAGTTAACTATAAGGAGAAACGTTCAGATGATGAATGAAATGACCTTCCAATCAAAGCCGGAAACATCCTTGGACAACCAGGATCATCGCCTGGATGAATACCAAATCATGAAATGCCTCATGGATTGGCGCCCACGCCTGTTGGCGGCCGCTTGGAGTGTGACCCGCGACGGATTTGCCGCGGAAGATATTTTTCAGAATGTGGCCCTCAAATCCATCACACGGAAGGTGGTTTTTCGAGCAGAAGCGGCCTTGGTTTCATGGGCTTACGTGACTACTCGACGGGAAGGGATCGACTGGCTGCGCCGAAATCGCCGAACCATGAACGTGATGGAAGATCAACTCATGGACATCATGGAAATGGAATGGATGCAGACACAAGCTACCTCCGTGGATCATCGTCTGGATGCGCTATCGCATTGTTTGGGCAAACTTCCCGAGAAATCGCGTCAATTACTCAAGTGGCGTTATCATGACGGGCTCAGTTGCCAGGAAGTGGCCGATCGTCTGAAATTAGAATTGAACGCCATCTACAAAAGATTGTCTCGCTTGCATCACGCCCTGCGCGATTGTGTTTCAAGACGCCTTCAACTCAACAGTGCCGACTGATGAACGCGTATCCAAATGAAGAAAACCTGACCCCATCTCAGCAGGAGATGTTGATGAAATACCTGGACGGTAGTCTGGGAAATGATGAGACGGCAAGTTTTCATCAAATGATGATGGAATGCCCGGAAGCACGTGCGTGGTTGCGTGAGGCAGCTGGACACGCTGTTGCAATCGTCGATGCTCATCGATGTGCCGCCGTCGAGCAAGTCGATTTTTCCAATAAAGAATCCACGGTCGTGCGGTCCAATAGCCACTTTTACCTCGCGGTTATCGCTTCGGCGGCTGCCATATGGATGGCAACTTTGTTTTTCAATTCAATGGCTAAGCGAGAAGCGCCAGTCCGTTTATCCCCTGCTAGAATTACTTCTGCGGAGGGTGCGTTTAGTTTGCTGGGGAATGATGGAAGTATTCGACTTGAGGTGCTCCATGAAGACGCTGAGCCCACCTTTTTTGAGATAGGGGAAACCCTTTCCTCTCAAGGTGGGGATAGCATTCTTCAATTCGAACTCCCAAGCGGTGTTCAGTTTACCATGGCTGGTTATGCTGAATTGAGGCGCCTTCCATCCGGAAGCACCAACTGCTTTTATCTCCATACGGGCAGTGTGTGGTCTGAACCTGCCGATAAGACAAGGGCCATGCCATTGATCTTCAAGACTCAGACGGCACATGTGGATGTCAGTGAGGACTGTCAGTTTGATCTCCATGCCAAAAATGGATTTACGCGATTGCGTGTCAATCAAGGTGAGGCAAGAGTGCGACGCACGATGGATGGGATGGATGTCCTGGTGAAGGCAGGACATATGATCCAAATCACTCCCGAGCTTGATCTATCCCTGCAAAGTCAGCCTCAGCCCAAGCCAGTCCACTCATGGAGTTGTGATCAGCTTGAGGCTCCTGATATTTTGTTTGGGCATTGGTCCAACCAGTGGCCCGCTTCGCCCCTCCCTCCATACAGTCTCGAGGTGAATGAGACCTTCATGGTGTTTGGATCCAGCACACCCAAGGGCCGAACAGCGCGCAGGAGGACTCAAGCCCAATGGGGAACATGGATGACGGCCTTAAAACAAGTTCTCCCACCGGTTGTTCTGGGTGTCATGAGGCCAGAGCCCCCCAACCACATGCCTTCGGTCCGTGCACAGGCCTTACCGTGGTGCATTTCAGATGATAGAAGGGTCCTTCTCTATGCCACGGCTTTTTCGGTCTCCAGGAGTGGTCCTAATCCGGTGGTTCTTCTTCCTGGTTCCAGGCTTCGTTTTCTTTTCAGTTTCGAACGTGCGTATCCCATTCGATTTGGATTTGCCGGGCAGCAGCTGCACAAGCCATTTGAAGGAAAATACGAACTGGATGTTCTTGAACAGGAACTGGGAGAGCCAGGTCGGCTTCACATGATGGATATCCCAGTGGATGCTTTTCAATCCAAGCGGCCCTCAGTCTTGGGGGATGCTAATGGGTTGGAAGTCGACCATATCTATGCGCTGAATTTGTTTAAGGAGGCAGGTTTGGTGCTTCACAAGGTGGAAATCCTGGGTCCAGACGAAGCACAGGGCGGCCTAACTGATTAGACCGCCCTGCACCGTGATAGAGAGTCACTTGAATTCGCGAATTTTGATATTTCGGAAGGCGACTTCATTGCCATGGTCTTGCAGACAAATGTGACCTTTCGTGGGTTTTCCGAAATCCTTGAAAACCTTGAATTTGCTCTTGTCCACCCGTTGGTTCCAGTCATCACTGCCCTTGACGTATTCGCAATACTTGACGCCATTCATATATTGCTCGCAACGTTCCGGAGTGATTAAAACTCTCAATTGATTCCATTCTCCGGCGGGTTTGGTCGCATCTTTGCTGGCAGGATATAGCTGATATAGCCATCCAGCTTTCTGAGGATCATGCCCATCAACATTGTCCTGTATTTGAATTTCTGGGCCTGTTTGCCAGGGGGCATTTTCTGTTTCAAGGACATGATACATCAGGCCACTGTTGCCTCCCTTCGAAATCTTGTACTCCAGCACCAGTTCAAAACTGTCATACTGCTTTTTGGTGATGATGTCTCCAGCTCCCTTGGATGCCCATACTATACAATCGTCCTGGATCACCCATCCATCTCCCATGGATTCCTTTTTGTAGTTACGCCATCGGTTCAGATTTTTTCCATTGAAAAGAAGTTTCCAGCCATCTTGACGCTCACTTTTGGTGAGGCGATTGACCTTTCCTTCCTGTGCAAGGCTTGTCGTATGGAAGCATGTCTGGGCCAAAAGGGCTGCGCCCAAAAAGGCTTGGGCGATGACTTGGTTGATTTTATTCATAATTTATTGGTTTGAGTAAGGAAAATATTCCACGCATCCGGGAATTCATCAATCCTAAATCAGATGCCGAGGCTACAAATCAGTGCTCCAAAAATCTTGGTTTCCACTTGCTTCCGCATGCAACTACGAAGGTGCCCCATTCAATGGGTTATTTGAGCCCGGGGGGATTGGGGGCAACGCTACGTAACTTTAGTGCTTTCTGGTCAGAGATATTCCCTGTCAGCGTAAAAGTCAGGTAGGATTCAACGACATCAAAAGGTGGGAGTTTTTTAAAGTCAAAGACCTCAAGAAAGGTGTCTGAGAATGCCCCGAATGCGGTCTTGTCGATCCATTGGCTCAACAACTTTTGAGGATCTTTGCGGGCTTGTTCGTAGAAAAGTCGCGTCGATGCGATCGGGTTTTGATAATGGAGATATCCGCTATCGCTACTGCCCAGGGTCTTCAGAGCCCTGTCGAAGGCAACGTTCTTACTCAATGCTGCTTCCTCGGATGCTTTGCCCCGAAGATAATCTTCCAAAACCTCAGCGTGGGTTGAAATCGCTACATGCCTTCCTGCCGGAGCAAAATGAAGCCCCATGGGTGCCTGGTTTTCGTCGTCTTGCGACGAAACAGGCACCGTAATGGAGTAGATGGTTCTTCCAAGAAAAGCTCGTTCACGAAAAGCACCTTCCTGGGTGGGGAGAAGTCCACTGGCCGCAATGAATGCATTGGATAATATTTCGGGATGAGAGCTCCCAATGAGGAACAGCTGAGGAGGGGAGATCAGGTCTTGCATCTCAATGGATTTCGGAGGCCATTGCACAACGATAAAGTCGTCTCCAAGATGGTCGATGAAGCTCTTTCTGAAGTCAAAGGCTGGATCCCGATCCTTCCCCAGGAAGGACATGGACATTTTGACAACTTCTGCCATTTGGGGCGAAATCTCCGCCACAAGGCCCTCCAGGCTTAACCACAATTTTTTTCCATCGATGCGAATGCGCTGAAAGCTTGCGACTTCTTCGGTGACAAAAGCAGGGGGAGTGGCATCGGATGCCTCGATCTGTATCAATCCCAATAACCCCCGATTTCGGGTCGATTCCGGAGATTGGATCACAAGGTCAAAGAGCTGTGCATCGTCATTGGAGGATACGGCAAAGCCAAAGCCCTGCAGGGCCTCCAAATGGAGTGATCCAAGAATGGCTTGCGGTGTGGGGATCAATGCTGCCAAGGGGTTGTTGGCTGTGTCTGGCGGAGGAAAGTTTCGGGCCATCTCCTTTTTAATAGTCTGCAGTATGGGAGGAAACTGTATCCATCCATGAATCAAGCTTCCTTGAAAATGATCTTTCTTCATCATTTGAAAACGAGGGTTTTCGGAGAGGGTTTTTCCCACGGATTGTCCGCCAGCTCGACGCATGATTTGCTGCAAAGTAATCCGTGAGGTAGTGACCAGGAGCGTGCTCTCAGCTTGAGCCACACAAAGCCCCTGGGCACCCTCTTCATTCGAGGGATCCAGGAGGGTCCCTTCCAAAGGTAGTGGAATATGAATCATGCTGGTTCCTTCGATCGTTTCGCGGGCAAAGGGCTGCCCTTTTTCAGTCAATACGGAAGTCAACTTTTCGGTCAGCTCGTTCATTGGACCTACTTCACCGCCACTGTCGATCAGGAGCAGCGGTTTGATTTGAAGTGACTCTTTACCAGGGATCAGGGCGAGAGTTGTCTGGCCTTTGGCGAGAAGGTTCCACTCAGTCAAATCAATCCCTGCCTCTTTCTTGAGAAGAGTGAGGAATCGTTCGTTGATTTGTGTCTCCACGTGCTCTCTGAAAGGCTGCATGGGGGGAGCCATCCAAAGCTGCAACATGCCATTTGAGAGTTGTTCCTTCGCATGCTCGGTGTGTGGGATGGAGATGAAGGCCCAGGTGTTCTCCGGTAGCAGTTCGGCACTTGGTGGAAGAGCTGCAGCTTGCGATCTCTCTGGAAGGCCTGCCCAGAGAACGCCGGTGAGTAAAGTGAGAATAATGCTAGAAACTTTCATGTATTTTGAAATGAAAACGGAATGACGGGGAATGAACTGACAGTGTTGATGGGAAGATGTGGTATACGCTCCTGGCGCTTCAAGACGATGTTTTGAAAAAGAGTCGAAAACCCATGTAAACCATCAGAATGGCAAAGCTTCTTTGAAGATGTGCGGGTTTGATGACTTGGGTCATCCAGGCTCCCAGAAAACTCCCCGCAATAGCTAGGGGGACTATGGCACTTACAATCTTCCAGTCAATGTTACCTTGGTGGAAGTGCTTGGCAGATCCCATGATGGCGGTCGGGACGATAATGGCCAGAGATGTACCTATGGCTGTTTTGATGGGGACGCCCATGAAGTAGGTCAATGCGGGTACGATAATGATGCCCCCACCGACACCCAGGAGCCCGCCCGTGATGCCACTGATCATTCCGATCAAGCTGTATATAAGGTAATGCAACAGTTTCTATTACTAACTGGATCCAAAGCCCTTCTCAATCATTTTCATGGTTCAAAACAACTTCTCTTAGTAGCGTAGGAGGTCATGGAAGTCTTACAACTTGGTTTCAAGACCTGGGATGATCGACACCATCGGGTGCCACTGGGTCCCGGGACGCACTACCTTGGAAGTGCCAAAGACAATACGGTCGTCATTGACGATCTCGAAGTAGGCTCGCATCACTGTATCATCCGGATCGATTCTCATGGCAGGGCTTCAGTCCAAGATTCAGGGTCTTCCAAGGGAATTTACCTGGATGGTATGCCGGTTGACCAGGCAGAGATCCAGATAGGTCAAACGCTGAATTTGGGCTTGCTTGCCGTTCAAGTGATGGCTCCGGAGCCTTCATCCGTGCAGAAAGCTGAGAGGTCTCTCAAAAGTGTGCCTTTGAAGGATGGCAGCTACAGTTGTTTGATTCATCAGCAGCAGCGGGCACTTTACGAATGTGAGCGTTGCAATAGCCTGCATTGCGATCTTTGCAGGCCAAATAACGAAGGGTCTTCGTTGATCTGCCCTCATTGTGGTCACGATTCGAAGCCCATTGACTGGTCAGGCCTGACCATGACGGCCCGTGATGCGGCTGTTGAAATGATCCCTGATTCCGTCAAAAAGGCTTGGAGTTATTGGGAAAAGTGGCAACAACGGCGTCATCCCAGCAAGGAAGAGGATTGACCCAACCCGAACTCTGCCATGGGCACGATGGCGTTCGTGCGGTCTTCATGGGGTGGATTCGTTCGCGTGAGCAAAAACATGCAACCGGATTGACTTGGTGGGGAGTGCTTTTCTATGGTTTTGAACAACCTTAGGACCTTTTATGGATGAGATTGAGCAATTGTTGATCTTGCAGGATCGAGATCAGAAAATCATGCGAATGAAGGAGGAACTTTCCCGAGTGGAACCGGAAAAATCCGCCTTGATGGCCAAATCAGAGGAAGCGAACCAGCATTTGCAGGAGACTCGCAAACAGGCGCAACAGATTGAATCCCATCGCAAGGATCTCGAGTTGGAGGTGGAAAGCAAACAAAGTCAAATTGAACGCTACGCTTCCCAGCAGCTGGAAACCCGCAAAAATGAGGAATACCAGGCCCTGGCGAAGGAGATCGAAACCTGCAAATCCGAGATTGTCTCCCTGGAAGACCGAGAACTGGAGCTGATGGAGGCTGCGGACCTCAAGCAGGGCGAAATCGATGCGGCTAACACAGCTGCCAAAGAAGCAAAGGAAAGAACCGACGAGTTGGTTGCCGAACTGGAAGCAAGGGCTGCACGGCATCTTTCCGAGATGGGTGGTTTGCGGGAGGAGAGATCCCAGCTTGCGGAGAAAGTAGAGGGTAGCCTGTTGGATCGATACGAAAGACTCCTCAAGAAAAAGCGCGGTAAAGTGGTTGTGGGTGTCCACCGGGGTGTCTGCGGTGGTTGCCACATGTCCCTGCCTACGCAGTCACAGGTTGCCTGCAAAGCCCAAAAAGAGGTGGTGCAGTGTCCGAATTGTGGCAGGATTCTTCATTACACTCGAGACATGGAGCTCAATCTTTAATCCAACCATGTTTCTTCACCCATCTTTTCGCTATCTGGCCTTAGCCATCCTTTCAAGTTTGCTGGGATGTTCGACGGTATCTGAAACGGGTCGAAGGCAATTGATTCTGCTGTCGGTTCAACAGGAACAGCAGCTTGGGTTCAGCTCCTTTGAAACCATGAAATCGAGTGTTCCCGTAAGCCAGGACAAGGAGCAAATCGCCCTGCTCAAAAAAGTGGGGGAGCGTATTGCTCAAGTCAGTGGGCTGCCCAAGGCCCAATGGGAATTTGTCCTCTTTGACAGCCCGGAGGCCAACGCTTTCTGTCTTCCCGGTGGTAAGGTTGGCGTGTTTACGGGCATCCTTTCCATAACGCAGGATGAAGCCGGTTTGGCGACGGTGATCGGTCATGAAGTGGCCCATGCGGTGGCCAGGCATGGCGCTGAAAGGGTCTCCGAGGCAATGATGCTCCAGCTGGGGGGAGGAGTGCTTCAAAGTGGACTTGAGTCCTACGGTTATGACACCAAGACCCAGGCTGCTGCAGCAACGGTTTATGGTATGACGACCCAACTTGGACGCGTTTTGCCCCACAGTCGAGGCCAGGAGTCGGAAGCCGATTATATGGGGCTCCTGTTCATGGCTCGCGCGGGGTATGACCCGAAAGCTGCCATCGGTTTTTGGCAGCGTTTTGCGGCTCACAACCAATCCTCAGGAGGTGCTCAAACAGCCTGGTATCTCAGGACACATCCCTTGGACCACAAGCGCATCGAACAAATGCGCCAGTGGCAAGCGGAAGCCAACGAGCAAATGCCTGCGCCGAGGCCCTGAAGACTGCGGCCTTAAAAGCTTTTAATGTGCTCTATGCTTGGAATAAATTTTGGGGCACCAATGGATAAAGAAGAGATATGAATGCTGGAATTAGTGCTATCAACGAGCAAGTAAAGGAAGCCAGTGCCTTTCTACAACCCCTCATGGGGGAGATCAACAAGGTCGTCATAGGACAAAAATACCTTGTGGAGCGCCTTATTGTCGGGCTTCTCGCTGATGGGCATGTGTTACTCGAAGGGGTGCCCGGGCTGGCCAAGACCACCTCGGTCAAGGCCCTGGCTCAGTCTTTGAATATTTGTTTTTCCAGAATCCAGTTCACGCCCGATATGTTGCCGGCCGATGTGGTGGGAACCCAAATATACAACCCGCAATCCGGCCAATTCACCACGCGACAAGGACCTGTCTTTGCCAACATCGTTCTTGCCGATGAAATCAATCGTGCACCTGCAAAAGTCCAAAGTGCCTTGCTTGAGGCCATGCAGGAGCGCCAGGTAACCATTGGTGACCAAACCTACCCGTTACCGAAGCCTTTTCTGGTGCTCGCCACGCAAAACCCAGTGGAGCAGGAAGGCACTTATCCCCTTCCTGAGGCTCAAGTCGACCGATTCATGCTCAAGTGCAAGATCGACTATCCTTCAAGAGATGAAGAGCGCCAGATCCTGGATTTGATGGCCCGCACAGGAACGTCTCCTTTTGCCCAGTCAGTCGTAGAGCCTGACCAGATCATGCATGCCAGGCAAATGATCAACGATATCTATGTGGATGAAAAGGTGAAGGACTACATCGTGGATCTCGTCTGCTGTACCCGAAACCCAGAATCCTATCAGTTGAACCTGCAGGAGTTGATTCAACTTGGGGCTTCGCCACGTGCCACCATCGCCCTGACCTTGGCCGCCAAGGCATATGCCTTCCTGAGAGGCAGGGGATATGTCACGCCCCAGGATGTTAAAAGTATCGGACTGGATGTGCTCAGGCATCGAGTTGCCGTGACCTTTGAGGCTGAAGCCGAGGAACGCACCAGTGAATCGATCGTTCAGACCATTTTTGATGAACTCCCGGTGCCATGATGTCATTTGCGGATTTTCTGTGCTCTTCCAAAGGGCGTTGATTGAATCTTTGAGCGCCACAAGATGATTCCTAAGGAAATCCTCAAGAAGATTCGTCAGATTGAGCTGCGAACCAAGCGGCTGGTCAGTGAATCCACCGCAGGTAAATACCATAGTGTCTTCAAGGGGCAGGGCATGCATTTTGATGAGGTAAGGGAATACCAGGCCGGAGATGATGTGCGGGCAATTGACTGGAACGTCACCGCTCGAATGCATCAGCCCTTCATTAAGAAATTTGTCGAAGAACGTGAGTTGACTTTGATGCTGGTAGTCGATCTCAGCGGATCCGGTCTTTTCGGATCCGGCGAACAATCCAAGCGTGAATTGGCAGCTGAAATTGCATCGGTTCTTGCCTTCGCCGCCATTCGAAACAATGACAAGGTGGGGTTGATTCTCTTCACCGACGAGGTTGAAAAGTATATTCCTCCACGCAAAGGGCGGTTGCACGTGCTTCGGGTGATTCGTGACATTCTCTATCACCAGCCTGTCAGACAGGGTACCGACATTAATGAGGCCTTGCAATTCCTTAGTCGTGTCACCTCGCACCGAGCTATCGCCGTGGTTATTTCTGATTTTATCGGGCAAAGCGCACCAACCAGAAAAGAAATGGCAGCGCACTTGTTGAGGGAAGCGGTGCTCTCCGATGTTCTCAAATATGCCTCTATTTCTGCCTTGCGACAGGCGCATCGAAGACATGACGTGGTCGCAGTGCAGGTCATGGATCGCTTCGAATTACACCTTCCGCCTATTGGTCGAGTGGCGCTAAAGGATGCTGAAACGGGGCAGGTCATGGAGGTGGACACAGGAGATCCTCGAAAACGGGCGGCCTTCGCCAGCAAGCAGAAAAAAGCGCAGCATGAACTGGGGCGCTTGTTCCGCTCCGTCGGGATCGATGCCATTCAGTTAACCACCGACGAGCCTTACGATCTGGAGCTTGCCAAATTTTTTGAGAATCGTGAAAAAAGAAGGGCTCGAGGATGACAACCAACGCTCCCGCACTAGTGCTGCCCCATCCTGCAGATGCTGGCAATTCATTAGCCGAATCTCTTCCTTCCTCCCTGCATGATATCAAACCCCCAGTTGAGATTATTTCCTTCTGGGATATCATCTTTTGGGGAGTCTTGGTCTTAGTCTCCCTTGGGGTTTGTTATGCCGCCTGGCGTTATTGGATAAGAAAGCAAAACAGGCGCCAGGCAGCAGAGGAATGGGAATCCCTCATTCCTCCCAACGAAAGAGCTCGCCAAAGGCTGGATGCTGCCCTGGAACATCTTCACGCCCCCAAGTTTTTCTGCACGCTCGTATCCGATGCCATTCGTCAATATCTCGAGGAGCAATTCGACCTCAAGGCCCCCGAGCGTACGACCGAGGAATTCCTCTCCGAACTTCAGCACTCCACCTTGCTGAATTATGCTCAAAAGGAAACCCTGGGTAGTTTTCTCAATCAGTGCGACATGGTCAAATTTGCCAAGGCAGAAATGTTGGGCAAGGAACTTCAAGGGTTGCACCAAAGTGCCTTGCAATTTGTTCGCGACACCGACCCAGGAGTCTTCGGGGAAATTCAAGTTAATCAATCAGGCGGAAATGAGTCAGCTGCGCTATGAATTTCAATTTCGGACATCCCTATTATCTGCTGCTTCTAGGCCTCATTCCCTTGCTGTCGAAGTGGCGCAAGAACCGACTCAAGGAATCGGCTTTTCTTTACTCTTCGGTCGCGTTGCTTCGTGGAGTAGCTAATTTGAAAAAATCCAGATCGCGTTCATTGCTTGCTCTGTGCCGTTGCCTTATCTTAACTCTCTGCATTTTAGCGATGGCTCGGCCGCGTTTTAGTGAGGGAAAAACTTCGATCAAAGCCAGTGGTATTGATATGGTGATCGCCTTGGACTTGAGCACCAGCATGGCGGCCATGGACTTCGTGCAAGACGGTGAACGCGTCAATCGTCTGCAAATCGCAAAGAGTGTTCTCGACGGTTTTATTGATCAGCGCAGCAATGATCGGCTGGGTTTGGTAGCTTTTGCCGGCAGGGCATACATTGCGACGCCTCTGACTTTGGATCATGATTTTTTCCGCATGAACCTGAAGCGCCTGGATTTGGGGATCGCCGAGGATGGTACTGCGATCGGTTCTGCTCTGACGGCTGCCTTGAATCGACTACGGGGCGTTGAATCCAAGAGCCGAATCGTCATCCTCATGACCGATGGGCAAAACAATGCAGGAAAGATTCCCCCATTGACAGCTGCGGAAGCCGCCGATGCCTTGGAGGTCAAGGTCTATACCATTGGAGTGGGAACCAAAGGTATGGCGCCGTTTCCTCAGAAAGATCCCTTTGGTCGAACGGTCTTTGTGCAGGCGAAAGTGGACATTGATGAGCAAACTCTCAAGGAAGTTGCTCAGAAGACGGGTGGCAAGTACTATCGTGCAGATAACACGGAAGCCTTCAAAGAAATCTACGCAGAAATTGACCGATTGGAAAAAACTGAGGTCGAAATGAAGCAGTACACCCGCCATGAAGAACTTGCAGCGTGGTTTCTCATTCCAGCGTTAAGCTTATTGCTTCTGGAGCTAATTCTTCAGCATACCGTGTGGAGGAAATTGCCATGATGAGTGAGGGAGAATTTCGTTTCGAGCAGGTGAACATTCTTTGGTTGATGATCCTCAGCGTTCCATGCCTTTGTTTGTTTTTGTGGTATGCCTGGCAGCGCAAGAAGGAGTTGATCCAAATGTTTGTGAAGTCTCGGCTGTTGGCTTCACTGACCGTGGGCGTTTCATGGAAAAGACAGCATATCAAATCATGCCTTTTGGTATGCGCTGTGATCTTTCTGTTTTTGGCGATCGCCAGGCCGCAATGGGGTTTTTCCTGGCAGGAAACCTCTCAAAGAGGACTCGATATTGTCGTCGCTGTGGATACCTCCAAAAGCATGATGGCATCTGACTTGACCCCTTCGCGTCTGGAACGAGCCAAATTGGCATGTCTGGATTTGATGGAACTAGCTGATCAAGATCGACTGGGGTTGGTCGCTTTTGCGGGTACCGCGTTTCTCCAGTGTCCTTTGACGGTGGATGATCAGGCATTTCGGCAAAGCGTCCAACTATTAGATCCGGGACTGATCCCGCAAGGAGGGACTTCCATGGCAACCGCGATTCAAACGGCCATTACCGCATTTGATGAAGAGACGGATAATTACAAGGCGATCATCCTGATGACTGATGGAGAAGATCACCAGGAAGGGGCCCTTGAAGCGGCGTCTCAGGTACAAAAAAAAGGCTGCCTGGTGTACACTTTGGGCTTGGGGACACCCGAGGGTGAGTTGATACAGATCACCGATGAAAATGGACAAAGAAGTTTTTTGAAGGATGACAATGGGAACACCATTAAATCAAGATTGAACGAATCGCTATTGAGAGAAATGGCTCGAGAGGGAAATGGTTCCTACATCTTGATGAGGGATGCCAATACACTGGCTACCCTCTACAGAAACAATCTGGAACCTTTGCCCAAGTCGGAATTATCCTCCAGACTGATTCGGCAGTATATTGAGAGGTTTCAATGGCCTCTTGGGCTGGTGATTTTGTTGCTTGTCATCGAATCCTTGATATCGGATCAACAGCGTGTTCCCAAGCCATCCCATGCAGTGAAATCCTCAAGTGTCATACAAACTCGTAGCTCAGTGACCCAAGGCAATCCATAATGCAGTTTTTGTCTGAACAACCATTGAACCTGACCATTCTGAAACCAGTCAGACTTCTAGTTGCTTTTCTCTTAATGATTCTCTTTGTCACTCCGAAGGGCCGTCTTCATGCCGATTCACCAAGGGAGGCGGGCCAGCTCATGGAGTCAGGGCAATTTGTCAAAGCCATGGAGGCCTACCAGGCGCTTTCTCTGAAATATCCCAGGGACGCCCGGTATCCCTACAATGCAGGTGTTGCCGCCTACCGAGCAAAACTCTATGACCAGGCACAGGAATACTTTGATGCGGCAAGCCTGGCGCAGGATCTGCAATTACAACAACAGGCTTTTTACAATCGTGGAAACAGCCTTTTCAAGGCAGGGGAGCAGGAGCAGGATTTTCAGAAAAAAACCCAGCACTGGCGGGAGGCGCTCTCCCAATACGAGAACGCTTTGGAGTTGAACGATGAGGATCCTCTGGCGGTGGACAATCTTCAATTTGTGAAGCGTGCACTGGAGGAGCTCAAGCCTCCACCCGATCAGCAGGATCAG
>CACEMW010000058.1:0-15897 GCA_902560705.1 uncultured Verrucomicrobiota bacterium | reverse complement strand
GTTGGTCCATCCGCCCAACCTGGGGTTTTGCTCAGCGTTCGATCGATTATAATCATGTTCTCGATGCCGATCTGAGCGAGTGGCCAGGCAATGGCTACCCTGCCATGCTGGCATCCCGCTCCACCACAGGACACGATCTTGGATTACAAATTGGATGGAAACCCCTTTCCTGGTTACAGACCCGATTGACTTATCGCTACGATCAACAGCGCTACCAAAGCCGGTTGAATGGATTCACCGAGGAATCATGGAACGAGAACTGGGACCCAATGCTGGAGGATCGCCCGCCTGCCAGCCTGGTAGCGGGGCGCCTCAGAGCCCACTATCTGGAGGGATCCCTTACCTGGACTCCGGCCGCGCGGTGGTTCTGGTCGTTTACTTCCTCGGTGACCCAAAGCCGCATGAGTACGCCTTTGATAGATCAACAGCGATTGGATGCCTATGAAGGTAGTCAGTTTTCTCAATCCACTGCATGGACTTACCTGATCAACGCCCGGACGACCTTTCGGTCTTCCTACAGTTGGAATCATGTGGATTATGAACAGACCCTGCCGATGGGATTGCCATTGGGCCCCCGTTTTGATCACCACGCCTTCACCGCTGGTTTGGACCACGAGCTGAATGAACAATCCGCACTCGAACTTCAATACGGCTTCTATCGATACACAGACAAGTTTTTGAATGGCGCTGCCGACTACCGGGCTCACGGTTTGTTCGCGACATGGACCTTACGCTTTGGGGATCAGTAAGAGTTCCATGTTCCATGAGCTTTGTCTGAGAAAGTGTGATGGACACCCCTGTTGGAAACGCACAGTCACCGCTGCGTAAGAATCATTCCCTCATTTCGCTATTACAAAAAAAGCCTTCGATTGTAATACCCAATCGATATTCCACGACTTAATTTACGTTAAGTCCTCTACGGCATTCTTTGGATGGAGTTCCATCTCTTTGCATCATTCTCAAATAATTGGCGGGATTTAGGATCCTGAATCGTGTTCAGGATCATTAAAGGTAAAAGGCATGAAATTATTGGATCTCCTTTTTATGAAAAACAAACCTACCACTTATTTGTCACCTTCACGAACGACGTCTCACGTCATCCACTGGTTGTCTGTTCTCGCATTTTCCACGTTGATGCCACTTCAGGGACAACAACAACCTCGCATCGTTGGCGGAAGTGACACCCAAACCGAATGGCCCTTCATGGCCGCCTTGATCGATAGTCAGTCCACAAATGGTATCGAAGGCCATTTCTGCGGGGCTACTCTTATTCATCCGCAATGGGTCCTGACTGCGGCTCACTGCCTGGAAGATTGGGAAACGGGTTCCATCATCCACCCTGAAACATTGCACGTTCTTATCGGTGCCGATGCTTCGGGTCAGGTTGATGAAGACCATCGTGTTCCAGTGCTTGAAATCCTGGCTCATCCCGACGGAGCCGATCTGGCCCTACTGCTACTGGCCTGGCCCGTTGAAGGCAAAACACCTGCTCCTCTTGTCGCCGAAAGAACGTCCATTCCGAGAGATACTCCCGCCACGATTCTGGGTTGGGGGCTGACAGACGCTGCCAATTGGAACGGGCCCATGCCAAAATCTCTTCAGCAGGCAACGGTTCCCGTTGTTCCCAATGCCACGGCTGCGGAATCCGTCGGATTCCCTCTCGACTCCAAAGAGCTTGCCGCAGGCTACCTGAAAGGTCGCGTGGACACGTGTTCTGGGGATAGTGGGGGCCCTCTGCTCATCAAAGGTTCTGATGAGCAATGGCGTCTGGCTGGCATTACCAGCTGGGGCATTGGATGTGGGGATCCGGGTGGCTATGGGATTTATGTGAGAGTGTCCTCTTACTATCGGTGGATACAATCGTACCTTTTCCCATCCTACCATCTCTGGGAAAGCGGATTTGGGATTGCGGGGAGTGATCTGGATAGCGATGGGGATGGTTGGTCCAACCTCGCTGAGTATGCCTTGATGAGCGATCCCATGGATGCTGATGTCGCCCCGAATTATACCGTTGCCATGCGCCGATCGTCCGATGATCGCGGAGAACTCATGATCGATCTGCCGCACATCACAGGCGACTCCGGAGTGGAACTCCGTTTCAAGGCGACGGATGATCTTGCTCAGTGGCAAGGGATCGTTCCAGCCTCGGTGGAAGTGTTGGAACAGAATGGCCTGCTTACGGATCGACACACTTTTCTTCTTTCCGAACAGTGGCAGAACCAAGGGTTCTTTCAAATGGTTTATCGGAAAGCCACGGATCTCGAACTCCTGCCGCCTCACCAGATCAACCATCGGACGACTCATCATGGTGTGATGCTGCCAGCATTTGTCTTGGACCTGGCTCCTGATTGGATGCCCGATGCGGGTCTGATCAGAACCTTCCAAGTGCCGTCCATGCAAAGCAATCAGACCATCCGCCTTACATTTGGTTCTGAGGATTTCCAGCCGCATTTGGAAGTTCTAAGCAATACACAGGAACCTCTTGGTTCATTGAGTAGCCAAGGTGAAGGGCCTTGGCATGGGATGCTTGAATTAGGCGCGCAACGCGGTGGCTTTCAAGTGAATCTACTGGCGGAACCTGAAAGCCAGGGTTCCTTTCAAATGACCTCACTGTTGCTTCCCTCCGAGGTTCTCGTATTGGGTGAATCCTTGAGGGGCCGCATTGCTTCCAGTGATGAGCGAGCAGACGGTCTGGTAGATGACTATTGGCTGAAAAATTTGCCAGCGGATTCCGCAATCAAGATCACCGTTACCACAAGCGCCAATTCTTGGCTGGATACGACGTTGAGAGTCTTGGATGCCTTTACTGGAAAAGAGATTGCCTACAACGATGATGCCAATGATTCTGATCCAGAATTGGTGTTGTTCCCCGGCGAAAACAACACCGAATGGATCGTGGAAGTATCTTCATGGTGGGATACCGGCTCGTATTCCATCAAGGCAGAGGTCACGGAGGCGGAGCCTCCCCCGGCGCTTGAATATGAGGCTTCACTCAGTGAGGTGGCTGAATGGTCTGGGGTGCTCAGTGACGAGGATGCTCCGTATACGTCGGCTTTGGACTGGAACCCCCCTCTTGGGAAGGTGGCCGATTTGTTTTTACTCGAGGATTTGAAACCGGGATATCCCTACCGCATCACTTTGCAATCCGAGATGTTTGATGCCTACCTGGAAATATTTGAGCAGAGTGACTTTGAAAGCGCTCGGGAGGCCTGGCCTCTGGTCTTAAATGATGATTTTGGCGGATCCACCGATGCGACGACGGTCTTTACGGTGCCTCCAGGACCCACCTCTGGCGGGTGGGTCCTGGCAATTACCGGAAGTGGGGACTTTGAGCGAGGCGATTATGCATTGGACATTCAGCCCGAACCGGTTCACGCCCTAGGAGAGGCCGATGCACCTTTGGTGGATGTCAGTAGTACTCAGCGAGGTTTGATTGGATCCAAGACCCCTTACTTGGAAATAGAACCTGGCCTGGTCGTTCGTGCCAATGCCTACGCCATGGATGCTGGCGACCTCGATCAAACGCTAACTATCCATCTCGAATCTTCCGCATTTGACACGTATTTACACGTTGTGGATGGAAAAAACGGTTCTGTCATTGCAGAAGATGATGACAGTGGGAATGAAGCCAATGCCCAGATCATGATCCAAACTCAAGATCTTCCAGATCACGGTGGCATCCTGATTTTGGTCAGCAGCAGCTACCCTGATTTCGAAATCAAGGGGAGTTATCGGCTTTACATAGGGGAGGATCAGAACACCGGTCCCAACTACGAACCCGATGTGGTCACGTTGGTAGATGGAACATTGATCAACGGTACTTTACCCAGTGGACAAACCCTTCCGAGCAGGGTGCCAGGAATCATTTATCAACTTCCGGAGCATCCCCAGGCTGTCCGCTGGGAGATCGAAATGCAGGCCTTGGGTGATGGGTTTTCGGGAGTCGATCCGGTATTGGAGTTGGTGGATCCGCTGAAAGGTCGCGTGCTACATCGGGCCGAAGCTGGTTGGGATGCACCGGTGGCTATCTTAGAATGTTTTACACTGCCCGAGGATCCGCCTTTTCACCTCTGGGCTTCTTCTTACTGGGACTGGGATGAGGGAGAATTCACCCTTCAGGCAACGGCTTACCCAGTGCACACACTACCGTTGGGGAGTGTGGCAACGGGTTCCCTTTCACGAGGTCCTCGCGATCCCAATTTTAGTGAATTCGATCTGACCTATTATTTTGAAGACTACTATGTTGAAACTTCCGAAAATCTCGAACAGCCACTCCAAATTCACATCGCTACGGAAGCATTCGTTCCAGAGGGCTATTTGATCGATACCAAAACCGGTCAAACCCTTGCCTGGACGACTCCGAGCGGAGATCGAAATCAAAGACAGGTTGACCTTTCGTTTGATGCTCAGGCTGGTCAGGCCTACATACTCAGAGTCACCAGCCTCAAGCAAAGAAGGACCGGTGACTACACTGTTTCCGTCCATGCTCCGATAGAGGAAGGCATTCAATGAAATCAATGGCCAGATAAATGACCTCGGCGGCAGTTTTTGTGGCTCGAGCAGGATCATTGCGGCGAGAGAATCTTTGCTCACTCTTTGCAACAGCGGCATGCCCACCATTTACCCGTAGTGCGTTGCTGAATCCCATACAAGTTTGGATGGTTGGGTGAGGCCTCATTAAGCTGCACGAAATGATCCCCCACCATCGCGGGTGAGGTTCTGTGACCTATGCCTCAGGCGGAGGGACAAGCGATGCATTCGGCTCAAGATTGGTGATGGTTTGCGAGCCTTCCTCAATGATGATGGTTCGACGACATGGGACACCTTCAAATGTCTGTGTCTCTCCCGTTCGGGGCCAGAAAATTTCCAATGTGCGGACTTCCTTGGCTTGTCCCAGCCCCAGCCATTGCCGAAGGGGATTAGCGCCAAAGCTGCCCCCTGAGTTGACGTGTCGATACACCGTGCGCATCTCTCGGGCATCTTCAAACTGCACCTTGATGCGTGCTCCAATGGCTGCGCGATTGGACTGCTTACCCTTTAAGAGAACACCCAGCCATGCGTTTCCAAATCCCGGGTTCTGATAAAGGGCGTCGTAATACTTGTCTGCCGGAAAGGCACCTCCCATTTGTGCGAAAATATCCAAGTCCCCGTCATGGTCAAAATCCGCAAACCCGATGCTGTGACCTTTCTGCAAGTGCCCGAAGCCCCCTTTCAGAGTGACATTTTCAAAGCGTTTGCCTTCCCGATTGATAAACATCAGGTTGGGGGTGACGTGTTGAAGACCCACATTCCCGGTTCCCAGGAAAAAGTCCAACCATCCATCGTTGTTGATGTCACCAAAGTTGCAACCCATTGGCATGATGGGGAGATTCACCCCAAGGGCCTTGGCCTCATTCTTGAAGGAACCATCCCCTTGATTGCGATACATACCGGGAAGAAATTGATCCTGCATGGCGTAGCCGAAGTAATGAGAAGCCGTGAATCCGGCATCGGGTGAAAAGAAGGAGCTGAATAGATCGAGGGCGCCATCCTTGTCATAATCCCAGAACCACGCGGGGAAGCTTTGATAGGTTCCGGGGGTACCCGAAGCCACCGTGACTTCAATGAAAGTGCCATCGCCTTGATTGCGATACAGGCGGTTTTCACCATCCATGTTGGATATGTACAGATCGGGATAGCGGTCGCCGTCGTAGTCTCCCCAGATGACTCCCTTGGCAAATCGGTGGTTCAAGACACCTGCCTGGGCTGCAACATCGACAAAGCGATCTCCATCGTTTCGGAAAAGCTGACAGGGTGCTGTGATGCCTTCGGTACTCTCATTGCCGATGAATAAATCCAGATCTCCGTCCAAATCATAATCAGCCCATGAGGCGGTCTGGGTGGGGTAATCCACGCCTGCCAGTCCTATCTGGTAGCTGACATCGGTGAAGTGGGGAATCCCTTTTTCGTCAACTCCGTCATGGCGAAGCAGCGAATTGGGATGTCGCCCATTCTCTGCAAGCCAAGCCCCCCTCAATACCAGGACATCCAGGAGGCCATCGTTGTTGTAGTCGGTTTGTATCAAGTTCAGACCTCCCAGAGTGGTTTCCAATCCGGCTTGCTGGACCACGGGCTTGAATGTCCCCTGACCTTGGTTGAGGAATAGGGTCAGGCTTTGGCCGGTGTCCCAGCTGGATGTCATGATGTCGATCCAGCCATCCCCATTGAAATCGTCGGCAATCGCTCCTCCTGCCAGGTTGAAAGAGTTGACCCCTGCCTTTTGTGCGATGTTCGGAAACGCAGGAAAACGATCTCCCTGAGGCGTGACACGATCGAGTTGTATCCGGTGATTGGTTGGAACAGCCTCAGGGAAAGTTCCAAGGGTCATGGCGGTTACGTTGAGGAGCCAGCGAGCGGAATGGTATTTAGGCTCAGTAGTCGCAAAACCTGAGAAAACGCAACCATGGCGTTCTTCAAACCCTCCTGCTTGGTGTGCAGACCGGCGCCCCGAATAGGCAATGTACAGCTTTCCGGGGAGTGTTGTTGGCAGCAATTTTGAGTTTCAGCAAAGCGAAGGTAGGCAATACCCAAAAAAACATGCATTCTCCAAGTTGCTTGGCTTCGACTTGGCTTTCTCGACCCAGCTTGAAGGCCTGTCCCAAGTGCTGGACCGCCTCTTTTTCATGGCCGTAGCGCAATTCTGCAATGCCCAATTCCATCATGGCCCAGACCTTGTCAGCGGCCTTGGCGTAGAAGGGTGGGGATTCAAGCCAAGCTCGCCACTTACGAATATCCTTGGTCCCCAAATAGAGATTGTTATCGGGCGTCTCCTTGAGGATCTGCTGAAGCCGGAGGGTCATGTCTGATGTGCCGCCTTCTGCCTGCGCGTCCATTGGTGACCGATGGACGGTGAGCACGAGGGCCACGATCGTGAACAGGCGGATGATGGACCAACCTCGATACGACCTGTGAGATCTTATTACGTTCATGCTAAAAATAGGTCAAATTGGTGGATAGCAGTCTGGATGTGAACGTCTTTGCCGGAAGCCAGAAGGGGTGTGAGTTGAGAACCTGTTGTGAGTCCTTGGCTCGATCAAAAGCAGGCCTTTTTAGCGGTCATGCCAGTTGTCTAGGGTTGTATTTGGCTTTCTTTGCGGGTCAAGTCCCCCTAGCTTTTTGACAGTGATTGCGTTGATTGACTATGGAGCAGGAAATCTCAGGAGTGTTCACAAAGCCCTTGTGCACTTGGGAGTGGAAGTCCGTCTCGTGCGGCAAGCCGAGGAACTGGACGGCTGCCCGGGCATCGTGTTGCCGGGCGTTGGAGCTTTCGATGATTGTTCCCTGGCTCTCAAGAAGCAAGCTCTGATGGAGGCGACTCGCCAACGGCTCAAGGATGGTGCCTGGTTTTTGGGTATCTGCGTGGGCTATCAGATTCTTTTTGAGCGGAGTGACGAATTTGAGAGCACCTCTCCGGGTTTTGGCTGGTTCAAAGGCCCTGTGGTGCGGTTTTCTGATCAACCGGGATTGAAAGTGCCCCAGATTGGATGGAATCAGGTGCAACAGAAGCGCGAGGATTGTCCGCTCTTCCGGGGCATCCCCGACAACAGCCATTTTTATTTTGTGCACAGTTACCATCCTCAGCCTGCCGACCCATCCATCACAGCCGGCCAAACCGAATATGGGAGTACCTTTACCTCAGCGGTTTGGAAAGATCGTGTCTTTGCGACACAATTTCATCCCGAAAAAAGCCAGACTCTAGGGCTTAAATTGCTTCAGAATTTCGTGGAACTGGTTTGACGAAATGTCCCTAGTTCAGAAGCCCATGTTGCTTCATCTGCCCTAGCGTCCATCGGTATTCCTCAACTAGTTGGTCGACCACGTGTCGAGATTTCATGGTATCGGGCATCACCTCCCAGGTATAGGTTTCCATTTCCAGGTGGGAGCAGGTCCCTGGATGAGCCTTCAGGTAGTCCAGAGTGCCCAGCAGGTGATCGGAGGTGTTGTCATACAATGCCACGGGAACTTGATGCAGCGGAATGTGAAAGTGGATTCGCCACTCCTCAGCTTGGGCGGCGCCCTCTTCTAGGGCCGATGCCAATGCCTCTGGCAAGTCTCGATAACGGTGCAGGCTCCCCCCCTGTCGGCGTTCAATGACCTGATGGAAATAGACCGCATCATTGAATGCCTCGAGCGATTTCCGGACTTCATTGGTAGGGCGGACTTTCAGGGCTGAACTCAAATGAATCTTGCTGATCTTGATTTTATTGCTAGCGAGTCTGCCGAGTGCCTCATGTGGGTTCTCGTATTGAAGGGCGAGATGACAACAATCGTAATTGATTCCCAGATGTTCTTCGATGCGCATGTCCCCACGGCGATCTTGCCTCATTTGGTCAAAAAAGCGAGTCGCTTCCTTGGAGGTTTCCAGAGTACACATGGGTTCGGGTTCCAGCCCAAGGTGCAGTTTTTTACCGGTGCGAGCGCTGAGATGCTCCAGATGATCCACGCATTTCCACAAATGCTTGCGCGCCTCACCTAAGGCTCGATCCGAGAGATCAAAGCCCTTGTACGAGACGGGTACCGTACTGACACTTCCTTCCACACCCTCCGGGAGCATCTCCACAAGCAGATCAAAAAGCAGATTGGTGTAATCAAGGCGTTCCTGTGAAGTCCAGTCAGGTCGATACACATCCTCCTTAACCCGAGTGCCGTGGAAGGTCCCGTAGGGAAAGCCATTGATGGTGAAAACGTAGCAGTTGTTCTGATCCATCCAGTGGCGGAAGTCCCTCAAATGGCTTCCCTGCAAGAGTTGCTTAGCGGCGGCAGCACCCAGGCGCAATCCGATGGCGTATGGTTCGTCGGGGGCCACCTGCTGCTTCACGGCCATGGTGTTATGCTTGAGACTGTGAAAGGTCTCTTCCCAGGATTCTCCTCGATGAATGTTGGTGCAGTAAGCCAGATGCAATCCGTGTGCCAGTTTCATGGGTCTCTGAGTCCTGTTGTGGGAACCTGAATCCAGCATGAAGGCAAAGGGATATCAGCAGCAAGACTAATGAGGAGGGGTCTTAAAATCACATTTCATTAGAATAACTTATGAAAAACACTTGCGCATAGGGTGGGTCGATGTCACCTTCCGGCCAAACTGAGGGCCTCATCCCATGTGATTGACTCCTTGCATGCGTCAAACCATGCTTGATCCGAGGTTTTCAAGGTGTTCTGCAAAACTTATGCAAATTGAAAGTCTCAAAGTATTTTGCGATTTGACCGAGACGGGGAGCTTCACCAAGGCAGCCCAAATTAACGGTATCACCCAGTCGGCTGTCAGCCAGCAGGTAGGATCTCTGGAAAAGCAGTTTGATACCTTGCTGATCGAGCGCAGCAAAAAGAAATTTCGTCTGACTCGCGAGGGCAACGCCCTCTACGAGTACAGCAAGCAAATCATTCAAACCTATGATTCCCTCCTGAACCATCTTCAGGAAATCAAGGATGTGGTGTCGGGGACCATCCGAGTGGCGACCATCTACAGCGTGGGTTTGCACGAACTGCCCCCCTACATGAAGCAGTTTCTCAAGGCCTACCCGACGGTCAATGTGCACGTGGAATACCGGCGATCCAACCAGGTATACGAAGATGTCTTGGGCAATGTGGTCGATTTGGGCCTTGTGGCCTACCCGGTGAAGGACCCTCGTTTGGAAATCATGCCCATCCGCAACGACCGGCTGGTGCTGATCTGTCATCCAAGCCATCCTTGTGCCAAACAGGGAGCTATTTCTCTATCCCAGATCCAGGGTGAACGATTCATTGGGTTCGAATCGGACATTCCGACCCGAAAAGGGGTCGACAAGATTTTGCGCGACTTTGATGTCCAGGTGAATGTGGCCATGGAGTTTGATAACATTGAAACCGTGAAAAGAGCGGTGGAGATTGATGCAGGATTGTCCATCGTGCCTTTGGGAACAGTGACTCAGGAAATTGCCAAGCAGACGCTGGCTCAGGTTGAAATCGCCGATGGGGTGTTCCACCGACCCCTGGCGGTGGTTCACAAGAAGACCAAGGTGCTTTCTCCAGCCATGAAGGAATTTGTCCATATCCTCAAAGTGGGTCTGGATTCACCTTCGGAAAAGTGATTGGATAAGATCCATGAATCCTGTGGATCCATCCACCAAGGTCAAGGTCGCCATCATTGGAGCTTCCGGTTATTCCGGAGAAGAGCTGGTCAAGCTGCTGTTGCTTCATCCTCATGTTCAGCTCACTGTTCTGACTTCCCGCCAATACGATGGACGTTCTCTGGAAGAGATCTTTCCGCGCTTTTCCAGTTTGCCCGAGGCTTGCGACCTTCGCTTTGAGGCACCTGATACCCCCTCGATCCTTCAGCGAGCTGAAGTAGCCTTTCTGGCACTTCCGCACGGAGTGGCTGCAGAATTTGCCGAGCCTTTGGTTGCGGGCGGCTGCCAGGTCATTGACTTGAGTGCCGATTTTCGTATTCGGGACCCGAAGGTCTATCGTGAGTTTTATGGTTCCGAGCATCCGGCACCACAGCTTCTCAGCCAGGCGGTTTATGGACTGCCCGAGTGGCGTCGGGAAGCCATTCGATCTGCCCAATTGATCGCTTCGCCCGGATGCTATCCTACCAGCATCCTTCTTCCGACCCTGCCACTGATTGGTGATGGACTGATTCAGCCTGCGACCCTTGTGGCCAATTCCCTGAGTGGGGTCAGCGGTGCAGGTCGCAAGGCTGACATTCCATTTCTCTTCGTCGAATGCAATGAAAGCGTGCGCCCCTATGGGGTGACCCTCCACCGGCATTTGTCTGAAATAGAACAGGAGATCAGTCTGGCGGCTCAGGCCCCTACCGTGATTCAGTTCACGCCTCACCTGATTCCTGTGAATCGAGGCATCCTCACGACCATGAGTGTTGCCCCTAGCAAACAAGCTGAAGGACCGGCAGGCATCGATCAAATCGAGGCATGTCTCCGCCAGGCGTATGAGGGAGAACCCTTCGTTCGCCTTTTGGGCCCTGAGGCCCTTCCCGATACCAAGCATGTCGTGGGAACCAATCACATCGAGATCGCCTGGCGCATGGATCCTCGCACGGGAAGACTGATGCTGATGAGCGCTGAGGACAACTTGCTCAAGGGAGCTGGAGGCCAGGCCATTCAGTCGATGAACATCTTTAGAGGTCTGCCTGAGACGGCGGGTCTTCTTCTCTGAGGTGAAGGGAAGTGCTTCATGAAAGCCTCTTATGTGATCAACTGCTTCGGGCAGACAAGAAGCCTGACCATGGTTGCACTGCTTCTATCTTTGGTGCGGGTCCTTCCGGATGAATTGCCGGCTGAAACGATCCGGGAGGATGCGCTGGTCTCCACTTTTTCCATAGTTGCCTTTGATCCTTTGACCCAGGAATTGGGTATCGCTGTTCAGAGCAAATTCTTTGGCGTTGGCTCCGTGGTGCCATGGGCCAAGGCAGGGGTAGGCGCCATTGCCACTCAAAGCTATGCTAACGTGACCTATGGGCCCAATGGATTGAGTCATCTGGAATCCGGTCTGGAGGCCGCTGCTGTGATCGAAAAGCTGACGAGCGAGGATGCTCAAAGCGCCACTCGGCAGGTGGCGGTGGTGGATGCCCATGGTGGTGCAGCCTCCTTCACCGGTGAGGCCTGTCACTCATGGGCAGGTCATGTGGTGGGTCAGCACTATGCCATTCAGGGAAACTTGCTGGCGGGTCAGAAAGTGGTCGAAGCCATGGATCGAGCTTTCCGACAAATGCGTGGGCAGTCAAAGAGGTCCCTGGCAGATGCGCTCATGGCAGCCCTGGCTGCCGGTCAAGCCGCAGGTGGAGATAAGCGAGGAAGGCAATCGGCCGCTTTACTGGTCGTCAGGGAAGGAGGTGGCTATGCAGCTTCCAACGATCGATTCATCGATTTGCGCGTGGAGGATCATCCCAAGCCCATCGATGAGCTCCAGCGCTTGCTGGACATGCACAAGGTTTTTTACAAGCGCTCACACCGAACCAGGCCTTGAGTGCCTCTTTCATCTCAAGGCTTCTGAAAAGTGACCATGATCGAAGTTTATAAGCGCAAGTGCCTTCGGTCCCATCGCGAAGGTGCGTGGATGCGGCTTCGCGTTCAACCCAATGCCCGTCGAGATGAATTGGTCGGCCTTAAGGGGGACTGCATCAAGATTCGCATCGCGGCCCCGCCTTTAGACGCGGCAGCCAACCAACGATTGTTGAGCTTTCTCTCGAAATGGTTGGGACTTTCAAAGTCGACCCTTCAGATCACCCGCGGTAATACCTCTCGAGAGAAGACCGTGCTTTTGAAAGGGTGTAGCATCAGCGATCTTCCAGAATCTCTTCGATCGCAAGGCTGAGAGTTTGGGTATCAGGTTTGATCATCAGCCTGGCTTTCTCGCGCTGAATCGATCATCGATGTTGTTCCACTCGATGAATTCTCATGCAGGCCTTCCAGCTTGAGGTCCATGCGGTGAAAAACGCCTCGCCACATTCGAATCTCCAGTGCCGTGGGATTGGCCTTGGCAAAAAAATTGGAAAATCGCTCCATGATCTCGGTTTCCTGGTGAGGCCGAAGAAATCCTGTTCGTTGAATGGACTCCTTGAGGTGTCGGAGCAAGCCCTGAATGGCATCGACATCGGCCAAAGGGTCTGAAGAACTGGTATCTTGCCGCATGGGTTTCTCCAAGCGCTGAATCTCATACAGGCTGACCATCACGGCATGCGAGAGGTTGAGGGATGACACTTTCCCAAAGGTGGGAATTCGCATCAAACGACTGCAGAGGTCCAATTCCTGGTTGGTCAACCCACTGCTTTCTCTTCCAAAAACCAGTCCTACCTTGCCACTCTCGGTGGGCCACTCCTCCATCAGTTCGGGTAAGGCAATGACCCTGTCGTGTCTGGCTCTTTCCCTTGCTGTCGTCCCATAGACGCGCTCCAGATCGGCAATTGCGGTCTCCAGGTTCTCAAAGGTCCGAGCCTGGCGCAGAATGGATTCGGCCCGGGTTGCCCGATCGATGGCTTCAGGATGCAGGGGGTTGGCTGGGTTGACCAGACGCAGATCGGTGGCCCCCATGTTGCCCATGGCTCGGGCGACGGCTCCAATGTTCCCAGGATGAGAAGGTTCGACGAGTATGATGGCACTGGAAGCGGATAGAATGTGATCCCCCATGGGTTGAGCATGGAAAATCAGCTATCCAGATACCAGTCTGGATCGTTTTTTGGCTTGCTTTTTGCGCGCCGGTGGCGCACCTATCCTCCCAACGCTCATATCATTAGAGAGCTTACTGCTTCAACAGGAAGAATCATCAATGAAGCAGCTTTGGTGGGCATGTCGCCCGCCAAGAAAGCAAGCAGGGGCTTGCAGTTCAGGAAAATCTCCCGTCCTTACCGCCCCGTGCATCGCCTGGCATAAAGCTCGTCTTTGATGGCTTTCTCACTTAAGAGGAAGCGAGCCAGCATGCACGACATCTATGTCATTCGAACATCTTAATCTCGACGAACGCCTTCTTAAGGCAGTGGAAGCCTGTGGCTTTCAAGAACCCACCCCGATTCAACAACAAGCCATCCCAGTCATTCTCGACGGAGAGGACCTTATGGGGTCGGCTCAAACAGGAACCGGTAAAACCGCAGCTTTTGTCCTGCCCATCCTGCATCAATTGCTGCAGCGCAAGCCCACCAAGAAAAGCATTGGGCCTCGATGTCTGGTGGTGGCACCGACACGGGAACTGGCTCAGCAGGTGGAAAAGGACGTCACGGCGTTCAGCAAGTTCATCAAGTGTCCCCAGGGGTCTTTGGTAGGAGGCGTGGCCTATGGCCCTCAGATTCAAATGCTCAAACGTCCGGTCGATGTCTTGATTGCGACTCCGGGACGATTGCTGGATCACATGGGGCAAGGCCGTCTGGATTTTTCGCGCTTGGAATTTTTGGTATTGGATGAAGCCGATCGCATGTTGGACATGGGGTTCATTGGCGATATACGAAGAATTGTGGCTGCTGTCCCCGAACAGCGACAGACCCTGCTTTTTTCCGCGACGCTGGAAGGGCAGGTGTTGCGAATGGCCCAATCCTTCCTCAAGGATCCTGAGTCCATTCAGCTGACTAGTAACGTCAAGAAGCATGAGCAAATCAGCCAGCGAATTCACTGGGCCGATGATGCCACTCACAAGCACCATCTGTTGGCTCATTATGTGAAGACGGAAGACGTGACCCAGGCCGTCATCTTCACGGCCACCAAGCGAGGGGCGGATGCCTTGGTCAGCCACCTGCAGCGCCAAGGAAACGAGGTGGCTGTTTTGCATGGTGATTTGAAACAAACGGCGCGCAAGAAAACCATGGATCAAATGCACCATGGCAAGATCAAGCTACTGGTGGCGACGGACATCGCTGCTCGTGGTTTGGATTTCAAGAATTTGAGCCACGTTTTCAATTTTGATCTTCCTAACACGGCCGAAGACTACATCCATCGTATTGGCCGAACGGGGCGAGCCGATGCGACGGGCACGGCGATTTCACTGGTGTGTCGCAAGGATTGGGATGCCTTGGTCAGCATCGAACGACTGACCGGTCAAAAACTGCATCGAGACTTGATTGAGGGCCTCGAGCCCAGATCCTCAGAACCCAAAACACGCTCGACTCTGGGAAATGCAGGGCGTTCATGGAAACCCAGGCGGCGTGGGGGCAGCTTGATGCGCCGAAGACGTCGCTAGGAACGCATGTCCTTTGATCATCTACCCTGGGATGAGTCGATTGATCAGGCGGCGCGCAAGCTGTGGGACTACCATCGCCTCAATCACCCTCTAGAGCCTGCAGACTTGATCCTTATTCTCGGCAGTCATGATCTTCGAGTCGGAGATCGAGCGGCTGAGCTTTTTCATGCGAACATGGCTACCCGACTTTGCTTTACCGGTGGCTATGGCAACTGGACTCGTGGACATTTTGAACGACCTGAGGCAGAAATGATTGCCGAAAGGGCCATTGCCTGTGGCGTACCAGAGTCTGCCCTCATCAAGGAACCTAGAGCCTCCAACACTGGAGAAAACATCCAATTTTCCAAGGAGTTGCTTTCCCAACATGGCTGGCAGATACAGCGCGCCATTGCGATTCAAAAACCCTACATGGAGCGACGGGCCTGGGCCTCCCTGTGTTGTCAGTGGCCCGAGGTGCAGTGGCAGGTAACTTCACCTCAAATGAGTTTCGATGACTACTGCCATTCAGCGCTTCCACCCAGCATGGTGGCCGAAGTCATGGTCGGCGACCTTCAGCGAATCATGGCTTATTCTAAGCTGGGCTACCAGACCGAGCAGCCCGTTTCCGACGAGGTCCATTCGGCATACTCCTATTTGATCGAGCGCGGATTTGTGGGTCACTTGATGCATGGGTCTTGAGTGATTGCAGTAGGGCGCGTCCCGTATGACTCTCCTTGCATTTCATGATGGCCGAAGGCGGGCCACAGGCGACCAGTGCTCCTCCCTTGCAACCTCCTTCGGGTCCCAGATCGATGACCCAATCCGCACTACGGATGACATCGATGTGGTGTTCGATCATGATGACCGAATGGCCTGAATCCACTAGGTCCTGAAAAAGATCCAGCAGGATGCGAACATCTTCGAAATGAAGCCCTGTGGTGGGCTCATCAAAGACATAGAGACAGTGAGACAGTTTGGCCTTCTTGGTAGAAATCGCCGCCAGGTGCTTGACCAGTTTAAGGCGCTGGCTCTCTCCGCCACTGAGCGTGTGAATCGGTTGTCCTACTTGCAGATAGCCCAATCCTGCCTTTTGCAACCATTGCAGGCCATCCATAGCTTTTTGTGCTGGGCGAGTGTCTTTCCAGTGATGGAGGAAATCCATGGCCTCATCGACGGTGGCCTCCAATAGGTTGGCAATGCTCCACTCGCGAGCTTGCTCCCCCC
>CACEMW010000057.1:0-16033 GCA_902560705.1 uncultured Verrucomicrobiota bacterium | reverse complement strand
TTTTGGAGCCGGCAAATACCGATTTTTCCGATATCGATTCAAACCACATGAATGACAATTATGTGGCACCCAGAACACCGGTGGAATCGGTAGTGGCAAAAGCGATGGGTGATTTGCTTGGGATTTCTCGCATCAGTATTCATGATGATTTTTTTGCATTGGGCGGTCATTCGTTGTTGGCCATTCAGGCGATCACAAAATTACGTAAACAATTCGGTGTGGACCTCCCGATGAGGGCCATCCTGCAGGGAACCCCGACGGTTGCCGGAATCTCTCAGGTTATTGAAGAAAATATGGCAGGTTTGGACGAAGGTGAAGCCATGGTTTTGGAAGATTTGTTGGAAAAAATAGAGAAGGATGACTCGTAAAGGTGGACAATTTTTGATTCATTTGATTGGAACGAATTTGACATGAGATTCAGTTTGTTTTTCTTTGATGGCGACGGTGCATCGCCACGAAAAAATCCTTATCGGCTCTTGTTGGAAAGTGCTCAGTTTGCGGATGAGAATGGATTCACCGCTGTTTGGACTCCGGAACGCCATTTTCATGCTTTTGGTGGACTCTATCCTAACCCGTCATTGACCAGTGCAGCCCTGGCAACATCAACTCAACACATTCAGATCCGCGCCGGAAGTCTGGTGCTCCCTCTCCATCATCCGGTTCGAGTTGCTGAAGATTGGGCGGTGATCGATCAACTGTCTCAGGGGCGGGCGGCATTGGCTGTGGCGTCGGGTTGGACGATGGATGAATTCATCTTATCGCGTGACCCTCACGGTTCCCGAAGAACTGTCATGTGGAAGAATCTGGAAACCATCCAACGCTTGTGGAAAGGGGACGCGATTCCTTTCGAAGATGCCAATGGCAGAATGGTGGAAGCCAAAGCGTTACCGCGTCCCTTACAGTCTTCAATACCAATCTGGATCACCAGTCAGTCGACCGAGACCTTTATCGAAGCGGGGCGAACAGGGGCACATGTGTTGACCTCATTGCTGGGAGGAGATGTGAATGACGTGGCAGGCAAGATCAGGAAATATCGAGATGCCTGGGATAAGCAAGGTCATGAAAAACCCAAAGGAACGGTATCTCTCATGGTGCATACTTTTCTGGGTGCCGATGAAGAAGAAGTCAAACGAGACATCCGTGAACCGTTTGGCGCTTACCTCAAAACCCATTATGGGTTGCTTGAACAACTTGCCAAAGGCATGGGGCTTGACGTGAGTCTGGATGATTTTTCTGATGACGATCTGGATGCCATTCTTTCTTATGGCATTGATGGATTCATCAAACAGCGATCATTGATCGGCACACCCGAAGGGTGTTTAAATCTGGTTAAGGAATTTGCTGAAGCAGGCGTGGACGAACTTTGTTGTTTGATTGATTTTGCGCAGGATGATGCAGGTGCATTGGGTTCATTGGAGTATCTCAATCAACTCAAATCAATGTGTTAGTTTCAAAACTTCTATCGTGGCGGATATTTCACCAGAAAAACTATCCGAACTGCGCAAGCGGGTTCAGTCCCTGACAGATTCTCAACGTGTACAGCTAAAAAAAGCATTGGAAGCACAGGGCATCCAATGGGATTCGGTTTACAGTGAATCTACTGGTGGTTCCAATCTGAAACTGGTTTCAACTGCAAGGCCAGAAACAATTGAACTGACTCCATCACAGGCACATGTGTGGGTGCTCCATCAACTTTTTCCGGACTTGTGCGCCTACCACATTGGGTTTGCATGGAAATTGGAGGGTGAACTTTCTGTGTCTGCGCTCAGCGAAGCCTTAACCCTGTTTGTTGAGCGCCATCAGGCCTTGCGTACTGTCTTCGTTCAGGATTCGAAGGGGCGTCCCAAGCAAGCCCTAATCGAAGCAAAACCTGTCTTAGTGGATCCGGTGACTATTGATGAAAACCGTATCACCGAAGAATCCGAAACGTACATTCGATCGCCCTTTCAGTTGGACATGGGGCCTCTGTATCGGTTTCGACTACTCAGGATAAATGAAAGACGACATGTACTGTTCATTGTTCTTCACCACTTGATTGCCGACGGTTGGTCCCGCGGTGTGTTGTTGCGGGATTTGGCAAGAGCATATCGACTTGCTTCGAATCAGGCTTGGGATGATGACGGAGCCATGATGGGCCAGTCCTTGGACACCATCCATTATTCCGTGTTTCATGCTGATCAGGAATGGGGCAAGAGTCAGGAAAAGGTCGACCAGTTATCCTATTGGACTCAGCAGCTGGACGGGATGAAATTACTGGAGATTCCCACTGACCGTCCAAGTCCGGCCAAAGCGACTTTCGCGAGTCAAACGCTGACACGGACGCTTTCGCGCGATTTGACCGAGAAGATTCACAATTTGGGTCGTGAGCATGGCGCGACACTGTTCATGACTTTGCTCACAGCATTCAAGTGCCTGCTATATCGTTATACAAACGAACGCGATTTGGCAGTCGGTGTGCCTGTTTCTGGTCGACGCTTTCCGGAGTGTGCCGACTTGATCGGCTTTTTTGTTAATACACTTGTATTGCGCAGTCGCTTCCCGGAAGGCGAGCAGATGACCTTTCTGGATTGTCTGAGCATTGTTAAGAAGGTTGTATTGGAAGGACTGGAACATCAGTTTGTTCCATTTGCCGATGTGGTTGAGGCATGCGCACCACAGCGTCATTCGCATCGTAATCCCTTTTTTGAAGTCATGTTTCAGGTGCAATCCGATGGTTACCAATCGCAAAACGCGGCCAGACCTGATGTGACCCTGCCCGGGCTGGATCTCAGTCAGGTTCCGTTGGTGCCACCGGAAACAAAATTTGACTTAACATGGCATGTGTTTGATCGGGCGGAGGGGCTGATGATTGCCGTGGAATTCCGAACGGCCTTGATGGATTCCGATCGTATTGAGCGCATGATGGGGCACTACGAACACTTGCTGCAAGAGCTGGTGGTGCATGCTCAAAAGCCGGTGCATCAATTGACATTCCTTGGGAAAGAGGAGCGGCAGTTACTTACGGATTTTTCAAAAGGAGTTGATACGGATTGGCCCAAAGGCATGGATTCAAAGATTCCGCCAGCCTTTTACCAAGCATTTGTCCAGCAAGTCATACAAACTCCCCAGGCACTGGCGGTGCGTTCGGGAGACGATCAGCTTACTTTTACGCAACTGAATCAAGAAGCAAGCAAACTAGCCGAAGAACTCACTGCGCAAGCGATCGGCATCGGAACACCTGTTGGCATTCGTAGGAAACGTCACACTGGACTGTTGGTCGCCATCCTGGCGGTCATGCGTGTTGGCGGTGTTTATGTGCCTCTCGATCCTGAGTTGCCTGAAGCTCGATTTGATTATATGCGGCGCGATGCCGGGTGCCCCTGGGTGATCGAGGAAGATGGATTACGATCGTTCGAACCTGCGGAACCCGTGGATCCAATTGTGAACAAGGATGCCTGCTATATTCTATACACATCCGGTTCCACCGGTAAACCCAAGGGAGTGGTCATCACGCATCGAGGATTAATGCATTACCTGACTTGGTGTCTTCAGGAGTATCCCTATGAAGCAGGGTGGGGGGCACCTGTTCACAGTTCCTTTGGATTTGATGCGACCATCACAACCCTTCTGGCCCCGCTATTGTGTGGCAAGACGGTGGAACTGCTTGCCGAAGAAGATGTCCTCGGCGCACTGGCTCAATCCATGCAGACCGGGCCCAGTCTGGTCAAATTGACCCCGGCTCACCTGGCAGCTTTGGAACACCTGATCCCACACAATCTTGACCCGAACTGTCTTCCCAAGGCCCTGGTTGTGGGAGGGGAGGCTTTAACCGCCCGCCACGTGAAATTCTGGCGGGAGCATTATCCTGATGTGCTTATCTATAATGAATACGGCCCCACCGAAACGGTGGTTGGTTGTTGCGTTCATCAGGTGGAGGAACTTGACCTTGAAGGAGCCATACCTATCGGAAGGCCCATCAGCGGGGTGCAACTTTACAACCTGGATGAGCAGTTCCAATCCTTGCCCATAGGAATTGCCGGGGAGTTGTTCATCGGTGGACCGGGTGTGGCGAATGGATATGTCAATCGTCCCGAATTATCTGACCATCGATTTCTGCCCGATCCATTTCATGCCGGTTCCAATCGTTTGAAACATCGCCTTTATCGCACGGGAGACCGTGTTCGATGGCGTTCAGACGGCCTGATGCAATATCTTGGTCGGATGGACCGTCAGATTCAGTTGAGGGGATACCGCATTGAACTCGGCGAAATAGAAGCCGTTCTCCGATCGCTACCACATGTTCAAGAATGTGTTGTTGAATCTCCGTCAACATCCGCTCGCAATAGTGAGCAAGTCCAATCCATACTTGTTGCGTATCTTCAAATGGATAAGGATCAATTTGATCCCAAGTCATTGAAGCAAGCCCTGCAAAGTGAGCTCCCGGAATACATGACTCCCACACATTTTGAGCGCATGGACCGATTGCCATTGACGTCGAACGGTAAAATCGATCATGCAAAACTGCCTGAAGTGTCTCTCCCCACAAAGGGCAAATCCACAATCGCTCCAAGGAATGAAATTGAAGCTGTGATTCAAAACGTATGGCGAGATGTGCTGGAGGTCCATGAAGTGGGGGTGGAAGATAATTTTTTTGAACTGGGTGGTGATTCCATTCGTGCGATGCAGATCATCTCCGGAGCGCGACAGGCCGGTTGGAAGCTTACTCCTGTGCAGTTGTTTGAAAACCAAACGGTGGCGGCTCAGGCTGCGGTTGCAAAGAAAATGACTGAAACGACCGAATCAAGCATTCCGAGCGGCAGACTTCCGCTGGGTCCTGCTCAGAAGGGATTTTTTGGCATGAACCCTCCCCATCCCAATCAATTCAATCAAGGGGTTCTGTTAATGATCGATCCCAAAGTGGATTCGAAACGTCTGTTCAAAGCCATTCAGGAAGTCGTCCGTCATCATGATTCATTGAGACTTCGATTCACTTTCGATTCTGATGGTCAATGGGCGCAACAATACGAGGAATCCAATCCCAGGGATACTGTTCTGGAAGATGTCGACCTTCAATCGTTCGATCAGTTTTCCGAAGTACTCGATAAAGAAATTGCAAGCAGGCAGGAAGGCTTCGATCTCAAATCAGGTAAACTCTTTCGAGCGGCCCGTTTCCGTGGTCCGGGGGGTGAGGATCGATTGATGCTCCTGGCGCATCATTGTGTGGTAGATGGGATGTCCTGGCGTATTCTATTGGAAGACATCGAAAGCGTTTATGCACAATTGGGACTGGATGAGCCTCTTGTTCTACCTCCCAAATCGACCAGTTTCGGCGAATGGATTCGGAACTTGCCTGAATCAAATACGGTCAACCAGCCAATCGTCACACTCTTTCCCAAGCCATCCGAAAATCGTTGGATCGACTCGGCTTCAGTGCTGCGTGAATGTCAGATGGAACTGCAGCCCGAGGAAGAGACGCTTGTGTTGACAGGTCTGGCCCAGACCTTGGGTCAGTTCACTCGTTCTTCCGTCCTACCCATCGATATTGAACGGCATGGGAGGCACCCTCTGGATGAATCGATGGATCTGATTCGCACCGTCGGCTGGTTTACTTCACTGCACTCCTTGCACCTCAAATTACCTGATGCCGGTCTGGCCGTTCAAAGAAACTATGTCCAAGACAAGCTGCAGTCCATTCCACCGGGTCAATCGGGGCAGGTGGGGCCCACTGCCCAGGTTTCATTTAACTATCTGGGGAATCTTAATCGATCCGCTGGAAAACTGTTTAATGGATTGGCCCCTGAGCAACTGCCATGTTTGAATCACCCGGACAATCCGAGGCATTATTTGTTGGAAATCATTGCGTACCGTCTTGACCAATCACTCAAAATCATTTGGCGATTTCATCAGAAAACCCATGAAAAGAAAACGGTACAGATGCTTGCGGACCGCCACTTAAGCACGATGGAATCCATCGTGACGGCAACCAAAAACAAGGTGAGAGAAACACAATCGCCATCTGTTCGGGGAGATTTAAATCAGCTCATGGCCAAACTGAACGCGCGGAAAGGATAGGCGATGGCATCCGTAATCGACATCCATGGTTTAGCCCCATTGCAGGAGGGCATGCTTTTCCATACACTGTATGGTCCTGAGAGCGGTGTTTATGTCGAGCAACGTTGGTGTGTAATTCTAGGGGACCTGAATATTAAAGTGTTTCAGGATGCATGGAATCAAGCCATCCTCCGGCATACCGCCTTGCGAGCGGAGTTTCATTGGGAAGAAACCGAAAAGCCTGTGCAGGTCATCTATGATGAGGTGACCCCGGAATGGATCTTGGAAAGTGATGTTTCTTTTGAACAATACATCGAGACGGATCGCCAAAGAGGATTTAAACTGGATCGTGCTCCTTTGATGCGTTTCGCCTTGTTCCCTATGGAGAATGGCCAACATCGTTTTCTTTGGACGTTTCACCACATATTGTTGGATGGTTGGTCCAGTGGCCTGCTGATTCGGGAAGTGTTGTCTCACTATCAGACCCTTCTTTCAGGAAAAGCCCTGTCCCTGCATCAAGCACTGCCTTTCGGCGGGTACATTGGTTGGTTGAATGAACGTGATGCTGATCAGGAGGAAACGTATTGGCGTAAGACGCTTGAAGGATTCGAAACGCCCACCTTTCTCGCCTATCCTGTCGATACCCAGAAATCATGCGAACCCGTTACAGACTGTCCGGATCGATTCCGGGAACGTGAGCTTGAATCGGGTTACATCGAAATCTGTTTTAATCTGGACCAGGAAGAGACTCGGAAGCTGACCCAGTTTTCTCAAAAAAACCGACTGACGCTCAACACGCTCATGCAAGGAGCTTGGGCACTGTTACTGCACGGACATACCAATCAGAAGGATATCCTGTTCGGTGCGGTCGTTTCCGGGAGACCTCCTGAGCTGGAAGGTATGGAATCGGTAGTTGGCTTATGTATCAATACGGTGCCCGTGCGCGTACAGATCGATTCCGGTAGTGCTCTTTTACCCTGGCTTGAACAATTACAACCCGATCAGCGGCAGCGTGAAAAATATGGTTTTGCGCGATTGATGGACTTGCAGACGTATACTGAAGTGCCTCGCGGTGAAGCGTTGTTTGAGACCTTGATGGTATTCGAGAATTATCCGGTCTCCATGGAGGAAGCTTTGGATTCGAATGCATTGGAACTTCAACTTGTCGATAGGGAAGGATATGAAAGAACCAACTATCCTTTAACGCTGATGATCCTACCCGGAGCATCCGTGGATCTGCAGTTTCGCTTTGATATTTCCAGTTTTTCTCGATCAGCCATCAAACGCATCGCGGAACAGATGAGGCATGTTCTACTGCAGTTTATCTCTCATGAGAACCGGATATTAGGAGAATGCTCCATCACTCCACAGCAAGAATCCCGATGTATCGCTGATCTGTGTTGTGGTCCAACCGAGGAGCATGATTTTGTCCCTGTTCACGAACGAGTCAGCAGGGTTGCTCGGGCTTCCGAGGCCAAGACAGCGGTGATTCATGAAGCACTTGATTCTGAAAAGTACATTCCGATGACTTATGGGCTTCTGGATGAGTTATCCGATCGGTTGGCTGCACATCTTCAGAAAGTTTACGGAGTGGGGCGGGGGTCCAGAGTGGGAGTGTTTTTGGAACGAACTTCGATGCTCCCCGTTAGTCTCCTGGGTATTCTCAAATGTGGTGCGACTTATGTTCCCTTGGATCGTAGTTTCCCCGCTCAACGGCTCCGGTACATGGCTGAGGATGCGGAACTGAATCTTCTATTATGGGACGGAGAACACTTGGATATTCATAAAATCTTCGGGGAACAATTTCCGAAAGAATCCCTTTTGGAAATTGATCAAAGCAAGGTTCAAATGTACCTAGAGCCATTCGATCCGGTTGAAGTTCAAACAACAGATCTTGCCTATATCATTTACACCAGCGGAAGCACTGGGAAACCGAAAGGAGTGGCGATCCATCATGGCAATGTATCAAATTTTCTTTTAGCCATGGAACAAACTCCAGGATTGCAGGCTACGGATGTCATGTTGGCTGTAACGACCATTTCCTTCGATATCGCCGTGTTAGAACTATTCCTTCCTTTGGTCTGTGGTGCCCAAGTGGTGTTGGCAAGATCAGACTCTGGCCGCAGCGGTGAGCAGCTTCTTCGTTTGATGCAGATCCATCAAGTAACCATCATGCAGGCGACTCCGGTGACCTGGAGACTGCTTATAGAATCCAACGGCGATGTGGTCACAGCCTTTCGATCGCTCAAAATTTTGTGTGGAGGCGAGGCATTGGACGTATCTCTGGGCAATCTTCTGTTGGAACTTGGGGCCGAAGTTTGGAATTTGTACGGCCCGACGGAAACTACCGTATGGTCCGGAGCCTTACGGTTGAATGCGTCATTGCTTGCAGATGGCAAAGTTCCAATTGGAGCACCGATTCTTAATACCCAATTTCTCATCCGTGATGAATTCGGGCGCGCTGTCCCGCTGGCAGGGCGTGGTGAGTTGCTTATAGGTGGCGAAGGTGTGAGCCCTGGTTACTGGAAACGTGCGTCATTGACCGAAGAACGCTTTGTGGGTGGCTATTACGTCACGGGAGACGAGGTTCGTCTGAGAGAAGATGGTTTGTTGGAATTTATCGGACGACTGGATGGGCAGATCAAGATCCGTGGATTTCGGATAGAACTCGGCGAGATCGAATCGGTCTTAAATGAACACGCCACCATCTCGCAATCCGTTGTCTTGAATCGCAGCGAATCTTCCGATGCAAGCCTGATCATCGCTTTTGTAAGACTATCAGAAAAAGTGCCAGGTGATCATGATACGGTTGAGCAAAGTATCCGCGAGCATCTTCAAAGCCGTCTGCCCGGCTATATGCACCCCAATCATTTCGAGATTTTGGATGCCTTCCCACTTACCTTAAACGGTAAAATTGATCGTTCCGCGCTTCGGTCGTTGGAGGTTTCGGTTGTGATTCCCGAGGACGGGAACCGACCGATCTATCCGACACCGAGGCATGAAATGATAGCAGGTATTTGGGCGGATGTTTTGCATTGTCAGCGCGTTGGCATGGATGATCATTTTTTTGATATGGGAGGACATTCACTCGCAGCAGCGCGAGTCATTGGTCGCATGCGTGACGTGATGCAAACAAGTGTGGCTCTGCAAACACTTTTCGAACATCCGGTTTTCTATGATTTTGTCGAAGCCATCACAGATGACACTCTCAAGGATCACGAACCCATTCCCAAATTAGAAATCAATCCTGACCGACTGCCGCTTTCTGCCGCACAGCGCCGTCAATGGCTCATGGCAGAGTTGTTTCAGGAATCTGTGCTCTACGCCATTCCTACGGCAGTCCGTCTGAGAGGAGAGTTGGATCCTGCCAGGTTGCAGAGCAGTCTGGAAACAGTTGTCGCGCGTCACATGGTGCTTCGCATGTCCTTCCATGAAGAAGATGGAGAACCTTTTGGCATCCTGCATGAAGATTGTCCGGTATTCCTGAGCACGACTGATTTTTCACACCTTAGCCCGGAAGGAGCAGAAAGCCATCTGAAGGAAGCCATGCTGACATTGGCTCGTACTGGATTCGATCTGGAAAAGCTACCTTTGTGGCGTGCGAAGCTTTTTCGGCTTTCTCCAGAGGAACATGTATTTTGTTTTAATCTGCATCATATTTTGGCAGATGGCTGGTCGCTTGGAATTCTGGTCAAGGATTTGACTCTGGCTTATGGGGCTGCCATGGATGCATCCGAATCCTTTTCCACCCCCAACCCATCGGAAGTGAATTATCTTGATTACATCGCTTGGCGGAACCAACAAGATTCCGGACAGGAAGTAGCCTATTGGAAATCTGCTTTGGATGGGGTGGATCCTCTGCTCGAATTTCCAACTGATTTTCCACGTCCTGCCGAGCAGCAGTTTGAAGGTGAAAAGCTGAGCTTTACATTAGATTCACCGGATACCGAGGCGCTTCGTTCGGTGGCAAGACAGCAGGATGCCACCATGTTCATGACGTTGCTGACTGCATTCTATGTGCTTTTATATCGTTATACGGGGTGCTGCGATTTGGCGATTGGTTCACCTTTAGCCAATCGGCCAAGATCCGAGTTCGAAGGGATATTCGGCCTTTTTGCCAACACGGTGGTATTGAGGACAGATTTGAGTGGTAATCCAACTCTGGCGACGATTCTATCAAGGGTAAGGAATCGTTCCTTGGAGGCATATGAACACCAGGAGGCGCCATTTGAGGAAGTTTTGGAATCATTGCAGATTCCACGTTCACGTGCACATTCACCCCTCTTTCAAATATTATTTACCCTTCAGAATGCCCCCCTCGAAGTAGTTGAAATAGATGGACTGGAATGGAGCCCGATTCCTTTGGATGTCGGTATTTCCAAATTTGACCTCAGTCTTGCCATGCGGGAAACATCCGAAGGCTTGGAGGGTTCTTTTGAATTTCGCAAAGATCTGTTTCAGCGCAGTACAATTGAGCGTTTGGTGGATCATTTCAAACGACTGGTGAAAATATTTCCTGATGCAATGGATTTGCCATTGTCATCGATTACACCCGTCGATGATGTTGAGAAAGAAACCTTGCTTCGAATGGGAAAACCGCCTGCTTTCCATGACGAGATTGAGGTGTCGACCATTCACGAGCGGTTTTCCTCTCAGGTATCCAAGACGCCCGATGCCATCGCCATCGTAGAAGGCTCAGTTGAGGTTTCCTTTCGGGAAGTGGAAGAGCTTACGGAACGATTGGCAGAACAATTGCGAGAGTTGGGGGTTGGCCATGAATCTCCTGTGGGGATCGCAACTTACTGCAACCCGGTAACGATATTGGCCATCATAGCCATTTTGAAGGCAGGGGGAGGTTATGTCCCACTGGATTCCAGGTTACCCAAGACTCGGCTTCATTGGCAGTTGCGTGACGCAGGGATCGGTATTGTCTTGAGTGCAAATCCTGAATTCTTCGAATCATTATCGGATGAAACGAGTCGAGACATTTATCCATTGGATTGCGCACCGTACCATTTGACCGGATGGAGGATAGAATCTTTAAGCAAAGTCTCTCATGGTCAACCGGGAGCTGACAGTCTGGCATATATCATGTATACCTCCGGATCAACCGGGATTCCCAAGGGAGTCTGTACGCCGCATCGTGGGGTCATGAGGTTGGTTTGTTGCAATCGGTTCATGTCATTTTCTCAACATGATGTTTATTTGCAGGCTGCCCCTTTGGGATTTGATGCTTCGACTTTGGAAGTATGGGGTCCATTGCTCAATGGTGGGCGTTTGGTGCTTCCCACTTCCGACAAACCCTCACTGGAGGAGGTTGGCCGACTGGTCGAGTTGCATGGTGTCACCACCCTTTGGCTGACCGCTGGTTTGTTTCATTTGATGGTCGATGAGGGGGCTTCGCCGTTGAAGGGCGTGAAACAATTGCTTGCCGGTGGGGATGTTCTTTCTTTGCCGCACCTGAAACAGTTCCATCAGTTGTCTCCAAACACCACTTTAATCAACGGTTACGGTCCCACAGAGGGAACGACTTTTACTTGTTGCCATACGTTCACCCAGCAGGAACTTTGTGGCGATTCACAATCCAATGTGCCCATCGGAAAACCGATTTCAGGCACGAGTTGCTATATCCTGGATGAAGATATGCAACCGGTTCCAGTGGGCGTTCCCGGTGAACTCTACCTGGGTGGCTTGGGAATTGCTCGAGGGTATCTGGACAGACCTCGATTGACGGCGGAAAAATTCATTCCGAATCCGTTTTTTGATGCTATGAGTGATCCTTTCAATGATGCATTCATGACGCTTTACCGAAGCGGTGATCGTGTTCGTTGGAAAGAGAATGGTACGATGGAATTTTTGGGGCGAATCGACGATCAAGTCAAAATACGAGGATTTCGTGTGGAACCTGGAGAAATCGTTTCAACGCTCTCTCTGCATCCTGAAATTAAAAATGCTTTTGTGCGTGTGATGGGGGAAGGCGCCGATGACAAGCGTTTGGTCGCATATGTCGAATCGAACTCTATTTTAGATGAAGGCACTTCCGGTTGGCAGGAATCATTGCGTCACTTCCTGGCTGAACGCCTACCACCCAGTATGATCCCAACAAGGTTTGTGTGTCTGGAAACGTTGCCGCTCAATTCAAATGGAAAAGTCAATGCCAGTGCACTGCCTGATCCGGAGTGCTTGAATGAATCCTCAGCGGATGATCGGGAAATGACTGAAGTAGAGCGCCGGATCCATCAGGTGTGGGAATCGGTGCTACCTTTGAAGTCGATCAAATTGAGTGACAATTTTTTTGATTTGGGAGGGGATTCCATCATGGCTTTACGGATTATCAGTCGATTGAAGCGAATGGGATTGGACGCAACGCCGGCCCAGGTTTTTCAACACCAAACCATCAAAAGTCTGGCATCCGTGGTGACACCTCGTTCTTCATTGTTGTCAGTCGCCTTGACGCAACCGACGAATGAATCCTTTAACCCAATACCCGTTCAATCCTGGTTTCTACAACTTGCCCTAAACTGTCCTCATCATTTCAATCAAGCGGCATGCATCAAAGTGATGAGGAAAATCGAACCTGCAATTTTGGATGAGGCACTCAAAGCTGTTTATGATCATCACGATGGGTTGAGACTGCGTCTTCGCGGAGGTCGCCTTCATTACGTGGAAGTGGAAGCACCGACTGTGGAGTGGGGGAATGAGTCCGATCTGGAATCTTATGCCGAAGCAATTCAAACCGGACTCAATTTTGAACACGGACCGGTATTCAGGGTGGCTGGCTTTCGATCGGACAAAGAAGATTCCGTCAAATTACTTTTTGTGGCTCACCACATGGTCGTCGATGCTCTGTCCTGGCGCATTCTGCTTGAGGATATATGGGAGGCTTATTCCCAGGCATCCAACTCCCACCCCATTCTGTTGCCGCCAAAATCCGCAAGCTTTCAGGCCTGGGCAAATGCCCTTGGTCAAAAAGTGGCTGATGCGAATCAGGATCTGGATTATTGGGAAAGCCTTGCAACCATCCCGGATCCTTTGATGTCGGCAACGCGATCCAAAATGAATACGGATGGTGATTCGAATACCCCTAGTCGAAAATCGTTCTCACTCGACGAACAGACAACAACCCAATTGTTTCGTCATAAATCACACACAAACGAATCTAGGATATTGCCAGTACTACTCGTTGCTTTGGCTCGTTCGCTTCATCGTGGATTCAGTCAGGAGACATTCGTTGTCGATTTGGAATCGCATGGACGTGATGCCTCACCATTGGGAGTTGATTTGGATGTATCACGCACGGTTGGATGGTTCACCTCCATCTATCCAGTACGTTTGGAATGGTTGTCAGATATGGATTGGGATCAGCAGATTCAAAACATGGTTTCGATTTTGGACAAGATTCCAAACCATGGGCTCAGTTATGGGTTGCTACGTTTTGGAAAAGACAAGCCGGCTGTTATTGTTCCTTCGTGGTTAAGTTTTAATTTTCTTGGTCAATTGGATTCGCAGGATCCTTCACCGTTGTTAAATAGAATCGCTCCCCCAGGAAGATTGATTGCTGAAGAAAATGCGCCGTCCCATCCTTTTGGGGTGAATTGCTGGGTGTCTAACGGGCGATTTGAAGGTGAATGGATATATGACCCACAATATCTTACATCATCCGAATCACACAAATTAATGGAAGGGTTTATCAATGCCCTGACGGATTCGGTCCATCAAACAGGAGATGCATCAGACCAGGGTGAAACCTTGGGTGGATTGGATAAGGATTTGCTTGCCAAAATAGCTTCCCAGGTTCGTTTCGATGGTAAGCAGGATGGATGATTCCATTTAATGCGATTGTATTGGACAGCATTGAAATACTCTGAATAGACATCATGAGGGAAAAAAACCTCTTTCAATTGAGTTATCCCCTCCTTCTCAATGCATTGATCGGTATGGTGGTGATGTTGGTGGATACCTATATCCTCAGTTCCTATTCAGAAAATGCCGCTGCCGCTGTCAGTATCGCGAATCAGATTTTGTTGGTTGCTTTTGATCTTTCTTCTCTTTTTGCCACCGGCGCTGTTGTGTTGATTTCCAGATCTTTGGGTGAGGGAAATCAACTGAAAGCCCAACGCATGGCTGAGACGGCGATGGTGGCCAACGGATGCGTCAGTTTTATGCTGGGAATGGTGATTTTTGTAGCAGCACCTGTCATGGCTGCGGCGATCAATTGTCCCCCATTGATCATTGAAGATGCGATCACCTATTTGCGTGTCGGTGCTTTCACCATTGTATTCAACGGTGTGATGATTGCCGGTAGTGGTACTCTGCGCGGGTGGGGGGGAACCAGGATTCTTTTGGTGCTGGGTACACTTGCTTACATGGCTTACCTCGCGACTTCTTATGTTTTGGTGTTTGGATGGGGGCCTTTTCCGGAATGGGGAGTTTTTGGTTCGGCCGTGGCCACGCTCGTTATTCGTATGCTTGCCGTTGTTGCGATCTTGTGTGTGATCGGCTCGCATTTGAAATGGACCCCTTCATTCTGGCGCCGTGGCTGGGATGAGACAATGGATCGCATACGGCAGATGTTTCAACTATCCTGGCCCGCAGCGTTGGATAATCTGGCATACGGTTTCTATCAGATGATTCTCGTCAGTTTTATTGCTCCATTCAGTGTCGCCATGCTGTTGAGCCGAGCCTTTACTCTTGTATTAAGTGCGGTCCTGACAGTGGTTTTGATGTCCATCAGTCAGGCAAGTGAAGTCTTGGTGGGATATCATTATGGGGCCAAAAGATTCCGGAAACTGTCACAGTGCGTGATACAGTCTGCAATCGCTGCCTCGATATTGACAACAGCTCTGGCGATCCCTCTTTATATTTTTTCGGAGCCATTGATCAAATTGTTCACCGATCAGACAACCATTCATGGACTGGTCAAAGAGCTACTGTGGTTGACCATTTTCGTGCAGCCATTCAGTGCGGTCAATACGATCTTGTTTCATTCCTTAAAAACCCTGGGAGACGTCAAAATTCCTGTTGCTGGCACCCAAATCATGATGTGGGGACTAAGCGTGCCGATGGCTTATTTTCTCGCCGTGAGTTCCGGTATGGGGGTGATCGGGCTTTGGTATGTATTGATCATGGAAGAATTGCTCAAAGCTTTGTTCTTGATGCTGCGCTGGTGGTTCCGTTTTAGGAAATACTCCAAACCTGACATTGCATGAGTGTCAAAGAGCTTTTCACAATGGATGCGTTTGCAGTGTTTGCATCAATTGGCCAATCAAGGATTCAACTGTCGTCAGCAAGGTTTGCCCTGTAAGTGTGTGCGGTTGGCCCTTCAAAGTGTGAAGCTTGAAACGGTTCTGGGTGCATTCCGACCATGTTCCCATTTCTTCAACTGAAAGAAGCGGATCCCGGTCCGAGACCAAAGCATCAATCGGGCATTTCAGTGGTATCAAGGATTGACAACGATATTCTTCGCACACTTTAAAATCTGCCCGTAGTATCGGTTCATAGATGTCCATGGCCTCATTGTTTTCAATGATTTCCCGAGGCATTCCGCCGAGTTTCTCGATTTCCTCTCGAAGGGTTTTGCTATCCAGTTCATGCAGTCGGTGTTTGTATTCCACCTGCGGAGCCCTGCCTGCCAACGAATAAAAATGAACCGGTGCAGGGAGATTCCAATTCAACCATTGTCGGACGATTTCAAAACCAACCAGTGCACCCATGCTATACCCGAAGATGACATAAGGATTTTCAGGAATGAAACTTAGTTCTCGCGCCAACTGATGCGCCAAGGATTCAATGGTATTTGGCACAGGTTCCAGAGCTCTGCCTTCACGCCCAGGCATGGCGACCGGACAAATGGAGATTTGTTGAGTCTCCAGAGACATCAGTCCACGGAAAATACTGGGTCCAACCCCAGCAGGAGGGAGACACAAAAAGCGGATTTGGTTTGGAGGCAGTGGTCTGCCAAATCGTTGAAGACTCATTATTTTGGTGTCAGGAATGAAACAGG
>CACEMW010000056.1:0-16065 GCA_902560705.1 uncultured Verrucomicrobiota bacterium | reverse complement strand
ACATAACCTGGATCAAATTGCGTATCGATTTGGACATAACGCGGACTCGCGTGGAGTGATCTGGTTGCCGCCATTTCATGACATGGGATTGATAGGGGGCATCCTTCAGCCGATCCATGTGGGATTCCCGGTCGCATTGATGTCTCCGGTTTCATTCATACGCAATCCCAGAAGGTGGCTGGAAGCAATCAACGCCTTTCGTGCCACGACGAGTGGGGGACCTACATTTGCTTATGATTTCGCGGTAAAAAAAGTAAATGCCGAGAATCTGAAAGACCTCGATCTCAGTTCATGGAAGGTTGCGTTTGTCGGAGCGGAAGCGGTGCGCAAACCGATCTTGTCACGATTTGCCGAAAAATTCGCCCAATGTGGTTTTAATGAATCCACGTTTCTGCCTTGCTATGGTTTGGCTGAATCAACTTTGATGGCCGCTGCGAATCATCCCGGCAGGGGAATCAAGGAATCGGAAGGCCCGCAAACAGGTTTGCATCAAAACGATGAACATGCATCCCTTGATCGTTTTGTTTCCTGCGGTGTTCCAATGGATGATTCCAACCTGAAGATCGTTGATCCGGGCAGCCGGGAAATATTGTGTGAGCATGCCACCGGTGAAATCTGGTTGTCCGGTCCCAGTGTGGCGAAAGGATACTGGGGGCAAGAAAACGCAGCTGAGAACCCATTTCATGGCCAATTGAAGGAAGATGTCAGCGGGCAACATTATCTTCGAACGGGTGACCTTGGTTTTTTACTGAATAACGAGTTATACGTATGTGGCCGTATCAAGGATTTGATTGTCATCCGCGGGCAAAACTACCTGCCTGCGGACCTTGAGTATGCCGCAGCTGAGGCGGTTTCCATGGAACCGGATTCGCTTGCCGCTTTTTCGACTGATGAAGAAGCCGGGGAAAAAGTGGTGCTGCTGGTCGAGATTTCCAAGCGTCAGCAAGGCCAATATGATCATCAAGATATCAGTGCCCGCATCCGGCAGCGTTTGTCCCAACAATTTGGGGTTCGTATTGATGTGATTGCCGCTGTCGCTCAGCGCATGCTTCACAGAACCAGCAGTGGTAAATTACGACGACATGCGTGCCGAAATGCCTATTTGAATGATAAGATGCCTTCCTTGGAAACTTCGCGATTGAATGATTCAACGGACCTTACCCAATCTGGTGTCGAAACTCAGGACGAGTCACTCCAATCATGGATCACGCAGATGCTTGCTCGACAATTGAATGTGGAACATTCAACGATCTCCGCTGATCGTCCCTTGGCTGAGTTGGGGGTGGATTCCGTGATGGCAGTTGAGATGGCAGAGGCACTGACCAGGAAACTGCATCTCACCAAACCGTTGGATCCAACCCTTGCTTGGCGCTATCCCACCATCTGGGCCTTGAGCGCACACCTGTCTCCCATCAACCATAATATCAAGTCAGGCGAGACGCCTCGTCTGGAACGGGCATGCACTAAGATTTCGACCACGGACCCCATCGCCATTGTGGGAATGTCGTGTCGGTTTCCCGGTGCCAATACACCCGAAGCTTTTTGGAAACTATTAAAAGACGGTCAAGACGCCATCAGCAACGTTCCATCGGACCGCTGGGATGTGTCGCGCCATTACGATGCAAATCCCGAAACGCCTGGAAAGATGTATACCAAAGCAGGTGGTTTCATCGAGAATGTGACTGATTTCGATCCGGAATGCTTCGGCATTTCACCGCGTGAAGCCGCCCATATGGATCCACAACAACGATTCCTTCTTGAAGCTGCTTACCTGGCTTTGAAAGACGCGGGATTGGATCCGTTTTCTTTGAGAGAATCCAGAACGGGCGTTTATGTGGGGCTCGGTTCGGATGATTACGCACAATTGTCTTTACGGTCCGGTGATTTGACAAACGTGCATCAACACAGTGCGCTGGGTTCAATGCGAGGCATTGCCGCCGGCAGGATCGCTTATGTTTTCGGATTCAATGGGCCTTCCATTCAGCTGGACACCACTTGTTCTTCCTCACTGGTATCCGTCCACCTGGCCTGTCAGGCTTTGCGCAATGAGGAAGCAGATCTGGCTTTGGCCGGTGGGGTTAATCTCATGCTTTCCCCGGAATCAACCATTGCTTGTTGCAAACTACATGCTCTTTCCCCGGAAGGAAAATGCTTTGCGTTTGGTGCGCAAGCCGACGGTTATGTTCGCGGCGAAGGATGCGGCATGATCGCTCTTCAACCCCTATCACAGGCGTTGCAACAAGGGCGGGAAATATATGCTATCATCAGAGGATCAGCTGTGAATCATGACGGGCAAAGCAATGGATTAACCGCTCCGAATGTGAATTCGCAAATTACATTGATTCGCAGGGCGCTGGATACAGCCGGCCTGAGTCCGGATCAGATCGACTATGTGGAAGCACATGGCACCGGTACGCCTCTCGGTGATCCGATTGAATTGCAGGCATTGTCTGAAGTGTTTCAAAAGAGATCCGCACCACTACCCATCGGTTCGGTCAAAACCAATATCGGTCACCTGGAATCAGCTGCGGGTATTGCCAGCCTGATCAAAACCGTGATTTCCATGCAGCATGGTTTACTTCCTGGCCACTTGAATGCTTCGGAACTCACACCTCACGTTGATTGGTCTCAAAATGGGCTGCTTGTGCCTGCACTTACCGAATCATGGCCTTCCGATCAACCTGTGCGTCGTGCAGGTGTAAGTAGTTTTGGTATGAGCGGTACCAACGCGCACCTTATTGTCGAACGACCGAAAGATGGCCCTCTTCGCGATCCCTGGAGCGAAGCAGAAATCCGTTCCGGAAATTCGAACGACCCATTCAATCGACGAAGGTGCTGGTTGGATGACGTTGAGACACATCCATCAAGTCAAACGTTGGAGTTGCATCGATTGAATCTCGCCGGTGATGCGGTCCATGTTTTTGAAGGATCACTCCGCTTCAACGATTGGGATGATCACCAGATCGAAAGCCAAACGATTTTCCCTGCTACGGGACACCTTTGGTTTTTTGCAAACGTCATGTCACAGTTGAAGTCTTCAGGTGTATTGCGTGACGTTCGTTTTCTTAATCCTTTGTCCATACCGAAAACCGGCGCTGAATTGCAAATCCACTCAGCTCAGGAAAGATCCGGGTTACGGCAAATTCATTTGTATGACAAAACTCCTGAAACTTGGAGGCTTTCTAGCCAGGCATCTGCAGAGGAATTAGATGCATCAGACGAGATTTCACCTTCCCAGGTTTGGTCCTATGATCAGAGTGATGCCAAGGAGCTTTCAGTGGAGGACATTTATTCGGCCTTTACACAACGTGGGATTCAATACGGCTCTCGATTTCGATGTCTTTCAAACATTCGACGCTGCAAGAATTTCATCCATGCAGTTCTTGAAAATCCCGTGGCAGGGCCAAATCAACTCATAGCCGGTCTGGATGCCGGGCTTCAGTTGACCGGACTTCTTCTTGACGATGGCAAATATCTGAAAGTTCCCGCATCCATCGAAGCATTTCGCTTGGATCAAGCAATCGCATCTAAAGAAAATGTGAACCTGGAAATCCTGGCCTGGATAGAAAACGGTCGTGCGAACATTCAGTGGAAAACAGGAAAGCAACAAATTATCGCGGAGCTGCTTGGTCTTCAGGTTGCAGTGCTACAGGAAGTTTCCACAAATGACGATGCTATTCCGTTATTTGAAATCGAATGGAAAACTGAACCCTTGGGTATGGCCTCGGCGCAGGTTTTCCATCCCCCCAATCGTACCCGGCAGGAAATCGAAAACAGCTCAAAACATCTACGTGACACGCATGAGAAATCGAGTGAGCGTGTGAGCTTGGATTCGTTGAATGCACTGGCGGTTCATTATATCAGGGAAGCCTTGACGGATTTGAATCCGGACGAAATTCAAGATGCTCAGAAAACCTACTTCCGGCATCTTCAGAGCATTGCTGCAGGACAAATCGACCAAAGCTTTGATCGAGATGGTGAATCGATTGAGACGACATTGATCCGGCGTTGTGGCGAGCATCTTCGGTTGGTGCTTCGAGGTGAAAAGGATCCTTTGAGTGTGCTTTTTCCTGAAGGAGACATGTCGCTGCTGACTGCGCTATACGAAGAGTCTTACTGGGCCAAATGGATGAATGGAGTCCTTTGTGAGGCGATTCGCACTGGAATCAAAAGTGTTCCAAACCGACCATTGCGTATTCTGGAAATAGGTGCGGGAACCGGGGGAACGACCGTTCATGTCCTGAAACTGCTTCAAAGTATTGGGTGCGAAGTCGAATATGTCTTCACGGATGTGTCGCATCACTTTTTGGCGGAAGGCCGTCGTCGTCTTGAATCATTTGCAGGGATAAAGTGCGAGTTGCTGGATATTGAACGCCTTCCGAAAGAGCAGGGTATCTCCGGGGACTTTGACTTGGTGATTGCTTCTAACGTCATTCATGCCACTCGGAATATTTCCGACTCATTATCTCATATCCGAGAATTGCTGGCACCTGCGGGGCAAATTATTTTGCTAGAAATTACCGACTCCATGGTGTGGTTGGATTTGGTTTTTGGAATGACCGATGGTTGGTGGCGATTTTCCGATCATGAACTCAGGCCCGATCATCCCTTGATGAATGTCGATCAATGGATCGGTGTCTGTGAACAGGTTGGATTCTCCGAGGTTGTTCCTTTGGGAGGATCCGTGATTGTAGCGTCTGAACCGGCCAAATCCGTTCACGTTCCAACTTCAACAACCTATTCACCGGATGCTTTTGTTGATCGGCAACTGCCCTATGAGAAAGGTGAAGGGCATTCCATCATTCGGCTGCCTGAAATGACCGCCGACATGGAGCTCGATTTTGGCATCGTCTGTGAAGTGGTTTGTATTTCCCTATTGCGCACCATTCAATCCCTATTGAATGAATCGAATCCCTATCGGCTTTATATTTGTGCTCCAGGATTGCATGATGGTGATGACATCTTGGTGGGATCGATTTGGGGCATGGTGCAAACGATGGATCTGGAGCATCCGGAATTCGATGCGACCCTGTTGATCGGCGGTGATACCGAGCAAATCAAATCGGAAATCCTTTCAAACAATCGCGAAAAGCGGGTTGACCTTCGCAACGGTCAACGGAGGGTTGCCCGCTGCGTGGAAATTCAATCCGCTGAGGAAGCTTCCCAGCAGATACGTCTTGTTCCAGGAAAGGAAAAAACCATTGATTCACTCTCTTGGGATTTGCTCCCTGCTCAAGATTTTCCTCCTGACCATTTGGAGATCGAGGTCCAAGCAGCCGGCCTCAACTTTCGTGATGTGCTCGTCGCGGTGGGACTTTATCCTGAACAGGCCGATCTGGGGTGTGAGTTTGCTGGTGTTGTAAAGTCGGTGGGTGATTTGGTGACTGATTTGCAATCGGGTGATCGAGTGGTGGGTTTTGCGTCGGGATGTTTCTCTTCGAGTGTGATCACAAGCCGAACATTGGTCGTTTCTTTGCCGGATGGTATCCCATTTGAGAATGGTGCCTCGATGCCCGTTGCCTTTGGCACAGCCTACCATTGCCTGATGAATATTGCCGGTTTGAAAGCGGGGGAAACCGTGCTGATCCATTCCGCCACGGGGGGAGTGGGACAGGCGGCGGTTCGAATCGCTCAGGCGGTGGGCGCCGAGGTGTTTGCCACCTCAAGCCGATCAAAATGGAATCATCTCCAATCTATGGGGATCGCACAACCCATGGATTCACGCACACTCGAATTTGGCGACCTCATACGTGATCATACCAATGGTCGTGGAGTGGATATCGTCTTGAGCGCTCTGTCCGGAGAAGCAAGAAAGTGTAGTTTGGACACACTCAGCCTTGGCGGTCGCTTTGTGGAAATCGGAAAAGGCGAGGGATTGTCTCCGGAAGAAATGAAGCGCGCACGACCGGATATTCAACACACTGTGTTCGACCTCGCGGCCCTTTGCAGGGAGGCACCAGACGAAGTTCAGACCTTGTTGTCTCGAGTCATATCCGGTGTTCAATCCAGAGATTGGGGGAACACCGATGTGCGCATTATCGACTGGCAAAAGATCACTGAAGCTTTTCGATCGATGCACCTTGGTAAGCACATAGGCAAATGGGTAGCACGTCGTTCTTCCATGCCGCCGACCTTTCATGAAGAAACAGTTGTTCTGATTACGGGAGGTCTGGGGGGGCTCGGGCTTCTGGTTGCGGATTGGTTTGTGAAAAAGGGTGTGAATCACCTGGTGTTGCTGTCCAGGCAAGGATTGATTGATCGCACTCGGAGGGAGGCTGTGGAGGATCTGAGAAAACAAGGGGTGCGTGTGGATATCTTACAAGCGGATGTTGCTGACAAAAAGCAACTGACTGAGAAACTCGCCCCTTATCTCGAAGAGCATGCCAAAACACCTCTTCATGGCGTGGTCCATGCAGCCGGCGTACTCGCCGATGGATTGATGCAGCACCAAAAAGCGGATGACATCGCCAAGGTGTTTGCACCTAAAGTTCGAGGAGCATGGAATCTCCATGCTTTGACACTGGAAGCAAAACTCGAATTTTTTGTGATGTTTTCTTCTGCCACCGGTACCTTTGGCGGCCCTGGTCAAATCAATCACGCCGCCGCAAACAGTTTTATGGACGAATTGGCCCGACATCGAAAGACCACGGGCTTATCCGGATTAAGCATCGCCTGGGGACCTTGGTCGGAAGTCGGGGCTGCAGTCGGTTACGCGGATGGTGATTCCCTGCGCGCCATCCCGGGTATTCGAATGATTGATCCTGAACAGGGAATGCACCTGATGGATGCGCTCTGGAATCATACCAAACCCACGATCACCGTGATTCCGATGGACACAGCACAATTCGATTGGAAACGATGGGGAGCCTCTTTGAGGTTGGGGATCGAGACGGAACGATCACCAGAATCGAAGCTCTCACCGGATTCCAGTGAACCATCTATTGATCCGAAAAATTTTTCAGACAAACGTGAACTCGAAAATCACGTCCGATCGCGTGTGGCTGCTGTTCTTGGATTCAAACGGGATGAATTGGACATGAAAACAGGATTCTTTGATTTGGGGCTCGATTCATTGACTGCTTTGGAATTGAAGAAGACACTCGAACGTGATCTCGGAACCGAGTTGTCGACCACGGTGGCGTTTGATTATCCTACACCTGAAGCGTTGTCACAATTCCTAGCGTCGAAAGTTTTTAAACCAAAGGAAGAGCGAATTGCCACCAACGATGATCAAAGCCATATCGCTGAACAACTGGACGCCAAACTGGATGAATTGGATCGATTGTTGAGAGACGAGTCATCGGAATTAAAATGACATCCGACACAAAAGCTAAAGAGCACGAACGGATGCGACGGGCGATGGATGCCATCGATCGCTTGCAGCAGCGTCTTACGAAAGTGGAAAGAGCACCCGGCGAATCCATCGCCGTTATGGGCATGGGATGCCGCTTTCCGGGACAGGTGAACAGCCCTGAGTCTTTTTGGCAACTATTGGAAGCAGCGCGTCATGGAATCTGTAAAACACCCGATGATCGATGGAATTCGGACCATTATTTGGATTCCAATCCCAGCACCGTTGGGAAAATAATCACCAATCAGGGTGGTTTTTTGGATCGCATACAGGAATTCGATCCAGGTTTTTTCGGGATCACCCCAAAGGAAACGGCATCCATGGATCCACAGCACCGACTGCTCCTGGAAGTGACATGGGAAGCCATGGAAGACGCCGGTATGGTTCCTTCCAGTTGGGCGGGAAAGTCGGTGGGTGTGTTCATTGGTATTTCATCTCATGACTATTCCCGACACCTGATGAAACGTCCGGAGGAGGCCATTGATGCTTACCTCGCGACCGGCAATGCTCACAGTGTCGCCGCGGGACGCTTATCCTATACGTACGGGTTCACCGGACCGAGTTTTGTCGTCGATACTGCTTGTTCCTCATCCCTGGTGGCGATCCATCAAGCCTGTCAAAGCCTGCGTCTTCGTGAGAGTAATGCGGCGATTGTCGGAGCAGTCAATTGTCTTTTCTCACCCGAACTCAGCATTGCTTTTTCCCAGGCTCGCATGCTTTCACCTGCCGGACGTTGCAAGACATTCGATGCCCATGCCGACGGATTTGTGCGTGCAGAGGGATGTGGCGCGGTCGTGCTTAAACGACTCTCGGATGCTCAAGCCGAGGGGGATCCCATATTGGCTTTGATAGCCGGATCGGCCATCAATCAGGACGGAAGCAGCGGTGGATTAACGGTTCCCAATGGCCCTTCCCAACAGTCGGTGATACGGCAGGCCCTGAAGCAGGCTGGCATCGGTCCTGAAGAGATTTATTACCTTGAAGCCCATGGAACGGGCACGGAACTGGGTGATCCTATCGAGCTCAATGCCCTCGGAGCCGTGTTTGGAGACAGTCATTCCAAGTCCCGCCCGCTACACATCGGATCCGTAAAAACCAATCTCGGACACATGGAGGCAGCGGCGGGCATGGGTGGATTGTTAAAGGTCATACTCGCCATGCGACATGGCCTGGTTCCACCGCACTTGCATTTTCAACAACCCACACCGCATGTTGATTGGGAACAATTGCCACTGAAGGTGACAGAGCAACCGCTTTCATGGGATTCACGACAATCCGAGTATGCCGGAGTCAGTTCGTTTGGCTTCAGTGGTACCAACGCTCATGTCATACTTCGACGTGTGGACGACCAGCCGCCTGTTTTGCGGACGGATGCTGATTCAAATGAAGCTGTATTACTGCTTTCGGCTCGTAGTGAAAAAGCGCTCAACGATTTGCGACTTGCCTATGCCAAGCGATTGGAATCAGGAGCCAATTGGTATGATCTGTGTTGGACCGCCTATCGTCACCGATCTCGATTCGAGCAACGCGCGGCTATCGCAGCAAGTGGTAGCCAAGAAGCCATGCAAGCTTTGAAGAGCGATGATTCAAATAAACCGGGAAGTATCAAGGATGCAAAATGGTTGAGTCTTGCTGAACAGTTTTTGAACAAGGAGGAAGAGCAATGGCCTGGTGAACCCGGTCAGCGATTGAATGCACCAACGTATCCATTTCAGCGACGCATTTATTGGATCGATGAGCCCAGTGACAAGAGGATTCACAGTGGGGATTCCGATCACCCTTTCCTTGGGATAAAGGTGAAGGCAGCACAGAGAAATGAAATTTATTTTGACTTGGGTTCAAGCGTGTTTACCGATTCGGTCTGGCAGGATCATCAGGTATTTGATCATCCTGTCTTTCCAGCGGTGGGCTTCGTTGAAATTATTGTGGCTGCCATTCGGGAGGTGTGCGGATCGAAGCCATTTTGGTTAAAGGATCTTAGTTTCATTCATGTTCTTCCGTTAACTCACGAGAGTCATTTACAATTGATCCTTCAGCCGCACCGGGATGGTGGTACTGTCGAAATTGTCAATCAATCAGGAGACAGTGAGTGCCAGACGGTTTGCAGGGCCGATTGGATCGAGAGTGAGACATCGGTATCAACAGTTGAAGCGTCCTCGGATCAACACTTACAAGCAACGGATGTCTATCGCCGTCTGGAACAGCAAGGAGTGACCTATGGTTCGTCCTGGCATTTGCTGGACTCGATCAGAGTCGCTGCCGGCTCAGTATGTGCCGAGTTGAACGCTCAACAACTTTCGAGTGAGTATTTTTATCATCCCATTGCCTTGGATGCCTGTATTCAGTCCATCGCGGCATTGTTCATTGACGACAAACAATCCGGGACATTCCTGCCGGAAGGAATTGGCAAAGTTGTTTTCCACCAAGACCGGATCATCCCTGGTTTTTTGCAAAGCCGAGTTAAAGTGGAAAAGGGGGACGCGTGGTTGCGGGCAAATGTCTGTTTGATGGATCTAAAGGGGAACAGGGTGGTTTCGATGGAAGATTTTCGATTGCGTCCCATTTCTGCAAGTTGGAAGAGTGTGCTTGCATCTTTCCAACAACCCTTCGACTCCCCTGGCATATCAGAAGAAGCACTTGAGAGGTGGTTTTACGTACCGACATGGCAGTTGGAATCGCTAGTGTTTCCTCCCGTTTTTTCTATTGCCGAAATAGGAAAAACTCTCAAACAGGACCTGGTCCGTCAAATGGACGAAGCCGACAATCGAACCTACCTGGACCGATTGCCGGAACTGAATCTGTATACAATCCAAAGCGTGGAGGAATCTCTTGAGACGCTGGGTGCGAACCCGGTGGTGGCATCGCAAGAGCGGTATTTTCGCTGGTTGAAGGAGACGGCGAATCGACGTGAGCATGAAGGGTCAGAGTTGGCTGCAGAACGTTCTGATTTGGAAAAAATCTTCCAACGTGAACTCTCATTGATGGATCGTATTCTCCATCAGTTGCCCGCCGTTTTGCGTGGTGAATTGGAAGCAACGGAGGTCTTGTTTCCAAATGGTGATACCTGTGAGTTGACCTGGCTCTATGAACGTTCTCCCGGTTCCCGATTGCTCAATCGACAAATCCTTGCCTCTGTGGAATCAATCCATGCCCAACTTGGACGTCCCCTTCGCATCCTTGAGATTGGGGCCGGAACGGGAGGTACCACGGCTTCGCTGATGGAATGGCTTCCGAAGGACGGGCACTACACTGTGACGGACATCTCAACTGTGTTGGTCGAATCAGCCAGGCATCGGTTTGGCGATCGATCGAACGTACGATTTGAGACGCTGGATATCGAACGCAGTCCACTTGAACAGGGATATCGGCGAGGTCAATTTGACATGATCATCGCCGCCAATGTCCTGCATGCAACGCGAGATTTGAATCAGACACTCGATCATGCGCAAGAGTTATTGATTCCCAGTGGGCACCTGATCCTTCTTGAAGGAACCCAGCCATTACTTTGGTTGGATTTGATCTTTGGCCCGACCAAAGGATGGTGGGCTTTTGATGATACCTGGCGAAAGAACCATCCTTTGTTGGACAAATCCAAATGGTTGGAGTTGCTGGATGTCAAGGGATTCGAAGCTGAGTCCATTTCTGATGATCGATTGCCTCAATCGGTATTCATCGCCCGCTCTCGTGGAAAAGTTGATGATTCGACCAAATCACTCGTATGTTCCGCTGTCGATCTTGAAGGAGATATTGTTTCCAAATTACATCAGGGTGTCGAACGAGTGTTGGATGTGGTTCAGAAAACCAAGAACCATGGCCCCCCCTGGCCATCCCTCACAATCGTGACACAGGGAGGTGTTGGCGCGGGTTGTCAACATCCAGAACAAGGAGCGATATGGGGATTGGCCCGGACGGTCGAATTGGAATGCCCGGAACTTCGGTGTCTGCGCATTGACTTGGATCCTCTCGAATCTGTCGAATCCCAAAATCAACTCATCCAATCGGAAATTCGATCGGGTACCACTGGTGCAGTACAATACCGTGCAGGAAAACGTTACGTAGCCCGGCTGCAAAGGACCCCTTCCATTGCAAGGCTTGGAAACAGGCCTGAGCAGCCTTTTGAAATTCAAAAGCACGCATCTGTTGGCGGGTGTGTGGACTACAGCCAGATGGAACGTCGCTCCCCCGAAGTCGGTGAGGTTGAAATCCGTGTGGATGCCGCAGGGATTAATTTCGTGGATGCCCTGGATATGGCAGGAGTCTTGCCCTTCGAACGCGAAGGACTGGGGGTAGAGTGTGTTGGAGAGGTCGTAAGAGTGGGTGCTTCCGTCTCTGGTTTTAAAGTGGGGGATCGTGTATTGGCCTTGGCATCAGGAACCTTTCGAACCCATGTCACCATACCTGCTGTGTTAGTCCGTTCATGGCCGGATGGTGGAGTGACACCATGGGAAGCCGCCACCTGGCCTGCGAACTTTCTTACCGCCTACCGTTCATTAAGAGATACGGGTCGCCTGAGCAAAGGAGAAACCATCCTCATCCATGCCGCGGCGGGTGGGACGGGCATGGCCTCGGTGTTGGTTGCCAAGGCACTTGGCGCAACCGTTTTTGTCACGGCAAGCCGTGACAAATGGCAGGTGTTACGCGCAATGCGAGTCGAACACATCATGGACAGTCGAACCATTGAGTTTGCGGATGAAATCATGCGGCTCACAAAGAATAGAGGTGTCGATATGGTTCTCAATTCACTTTCCGGTGATTACATCCAAAAGGGCTTCGACATCCTTGCTCCAGGAGGAAGGTTTATTGAGCTTGGTAAGCGAGATATCTGGAGTCAGGAAAAAGCCCGTGAGACCCGGGCCGATGTCGCTTACCATTTGATTGATTTGTTTTCTGAAAGCCAGCAGTTGGCTCAGAGCGCGAGTACCCTGGGATCAAAAGAAACTTTATTTCAGGATTTTAATCCTGAACAACCCCTACCGCTGACCCAATTTCCTGTTGAAGAAACGCCGAGGGCGTTGCGGTATTTTCAACGATCGAAGCACATAGGGAAGGTTGTCCTCAATTTCTTGGATCCGCAAATTCCGATCTGCAGGGAGTCCGCTTATCTGATCACCGGCGGATTGGGGGGGCTGGGTTTGGCCACGACGGCATGGTTGATGGAGCAAGGGGCTCAACGGGTGTGGTTGCTGGGACGCGAGACTCCGAAAATGGACAGTGATATGGAATCGCTTCCCGAGACGCTCAGAGAATTGATCCAGCAGGGTAAAGCACATCTGGGGTCTGTTATGAATGAACAAGGAGCGAGCATTGAATTGGTTTCATGCGATGTTGCCGATCGGGTTCAATTGTCGAAGGTGATCGAACAGATCTCGGAGCAAGCGCCCTTGCGTGGAGTGTTCCATGCCGCCGGGGTTTTGGAAGATGCCACGCTGGATGCATTGACCTGGTCGCAGGTCGAACGGGTTATCCGACCCAAGATTTTTGGAGCACAAAACCTGCATGAACTCACCCAACAATGCAGGCTGGACTTTTTTGTGATGTATTCCTCTGCCGCATCCTTGTTGGGTTCTCCAGGTCAGGCAAGCCATGTAACAGCCAACTCGTTTCTGGATTCACTCGCTCACCACCGACGAGCCTGTGGCCTTCCCGCTCAAAGTATCAATTGGGGACCTTGGGCCGACATCGGATCCGCTTCGAGTACGGAGACAAGCCAGTTGATGACGGATCGTGGCATCGCCATGATGGATCCGAAGGATGGGATCAAGGCTCTTGAACGTGTCATGCAACGACCGGATCTGACACAGGTGGGTGTGTTGGATGCCAATTGGGAACGACTCGGTTCACTTGGATTAATCCGAGATGACTATTTCCAACATGTGATAAGCGCCCCAAAAACGTCGAGCAAGCGAGGACAAAAGGAGTTGAAGGATCAGGAACATTGGCTTCGCGAACTGCGGAAGATCCCGTCCGGTCAACGGTTGGGCAAATTGGTACAATGGATCCAAATGGAAATTGCGCAGGTGATCGGACTGCCTGAAGGAGAGTTGCCTTCCACTCAGATGGGATTCTTCGACATGGGGGTCGATTCCCTCATGAGTGTCGATCTCAAGAATCGGCTTTCCAAGCACCTGGGTTTGGACATTTCGCCGACCTTGCTTTTTCAGCATCCCAACATCGATTTGCTCGCCGGAAAATTAATCCACCAACTTTTCGAGAGCGACGCGCAACCACAGATTGAATCAACAGAGCAATCAGGATCAAAAGATAAACAGACTTCTATCAAGGATAGTCAACCCAAACCTTCGTGCGAGCTTAAAACGAATGATTTGGAATCCGCTATCGAATCAGAATTGTCTGCGCTCAAGAAACTTTTAGATGACGAATAAGTGTCATGTTCCGCTTTTTATTCTTCCTCCTGATCTTCTTGTAACAAAGCATTGAGTTGGGCTGTCAGTTCTTCATCTGTTAATGTTTCTACAGACTTCATCCCGACTTCGGTGCTTCGGTCGAGTCGAGGAATGCGTTCGGTATCTTCTCCTTTCGGATCGAGCGATCGGATCAATTCCGCTTGAGTTGCTGGAGTGAGGGCTCCAAAGAGTTGTTCCATTCGGAATTCACGATCAAATTGCTTGCGTAATGCACCTAGCAATTGGATCGCTTGCAGCGAATTTCCGCCCAATTGAAAGAAGTCGTCGTGAATCCCGACCCTATCAACATTCAAGAGTTTACCCCAAATGTTGCAAATCATCGACTCCATTTCATCCCGCGGTTTTTCATAGGCCTGATTGCGTAATGCACTTGGTTGGGGTAAAGCCTTGCGGTCGATTTTACCATTGGACGAGATTGGTAAGGCTTCCAGGATCTGGAAACGTTTTGGCACCATGTAAGCAGGTAGCGTTGATCCCAGACTTTCCTGCAGGCGTTCCTGCAAGGAGGGGCCGGTGGATACCTCCAGGCTCATCCATCTGTCCGACATGTCCGGTGCAATGGCTCCACCCAGCATGCCATGGAGAAAATGTTGATCCGGACTCAATCCCAAAGCATTCGCCAAAGAGTCCAACGGGAGATCATTTACCGGACAGAGTCCAAGGTCTAACGCAGGGGCATTTTCCATCAGGAGTTGTCCCATATAACCTGCTTCCAGCAGACAAAACGACAGAGCTCGATCTCCATACTTGGCCTTAACACGGTCCAGTGAACCAATGAAAAATATGCCGAATCCGCAGGCTTCAAAAACCGGGTGACTGGACGCGAACATCGTTCCCGGATCGCAAGATGGGACTGGCTTTAAAGGTATCAGTCGATGTTGGATCGGCTCGTAACGATACCAGCTGGCTTCCAGACCGGCGATGCCATCCGGCTTGACATGTATCAGGGCCTTAACCGCATACAAACTTCCCGCCGAGGGATAACGATATTTAGGCATGTGAGCCCTGGGCATTGCATGCGCTTTCAAGGTGGAAAGAAGCTCCGAAAAATGATCCAGAGAAACGGATTTTTTCAGGAATTGACGATGACTTTGTCTGCGAAATACTGGAGTCGATTCGACCGCGGATGGCAGTTCAATGCCGGTCAATTCTTCGTGTTCGGGGGCTGACGCAGATTCATTCTGCAAATGGTTCAGCGTGGAGGACTCGGCTTTTGAAGCGTTGGGAACAACATAGGCCACCAATTCAGGAGGCGAGCCTATTGCAGTCACAACAGCCTGCTTGATCGCTGGATGGTTTTGCATGGTTGCTTCGATTTCGCCCAGTTCGATGCGATGCCCATTGACCTTGACCTGGGAATCTTCTCTTCCGAGGAATTCCAGGCAAAGCTGAGATGGATCGTCACCGATGGGACGCAGTCTTCCCCAATCACCGGTTCGATACAGGTAGGGTGACGGATCAAATGGGTTGGGTATGAAACGCTCTGCTGTCAACTGGGGTCGATTCCAGTAACCGCTGGCAACACCGTTGCCAGCTATGTATAGCTCGCCCGGTGTCCATGGTGGCTTTGGTTCCAGGTTTTCATCCAAAACATACCACGTTTGATTCGACATCGGTCGGCCATAAGGGATGCTGGGCCATTCTGGTTCGAGTTTTTCGACAGGATGTGAAATGGACCATATCGACGCTTCCGTTGCGCCGCCCAGACTCATTACCTGAGCGTTTGGTAAGTGGTGTTTGATTGCGTCGGGAAGACTCAAAGGGATCCAGTCACCACTTAAGAGCAGGCACCTGAGGTCCGGTTTGGGCGATTCATTTGCTGCATCTTGATGGTGATCCAGGCTTCCGACCAGAAGTTGAGCGAGCGCCGGAACAGAATTCCAAACCGTCCCTTTGTGTTTAATGAGACATTCCAACCAATAGGCAGGATCCTCGCTTCGATCGTGGTCGGTGGGGATCAGGATTGTTGCCCCCGCTGCCAAGGATCCAAAAATATCATAAACCGATAAATCAAAACTCAGGGATGATAGTGCAAAGACACTGTCCTCGGAAGTCAGCTCAATCCGTTGGTTGATATCCAGTATCGAGTTGATGGCACTTTGATGGTCAATCATGACACCCTTTGGTTTCCCTGTCGAACCGGATGTGAAAATGACGTAGGCAAGGTTTTCGGATGCCTTTCCGATCGTCTCAGGTTGGATACTCGAAGTGTTTTTGAATGCCGAATGAATTTGGATGTTCAGGATGCTTTCAGGCCAGTCCGCTGGGGATTCCTCGGTCGTCAGCACG
>CACEMW010000055.1:0-16367 GCA_902560705.1 uncultured Verrucomicrobiota bacterium | reverse complement strand
AGGCCTGGACAATTTCATGATCCACCAATGGCATTTCAACCTCACTCGTATTATTGAAAACACCGGCAATCGAGTAGTAATCCTCGATGGGTATCGGATCAAATTTATGGTCATGGCATCGTGCACATGAAACCGTTAAGCCAAGAAAAGCCCGAGAAAACGTATCCACCCGATCATCGAGCGTTTCTCCTTTAGCCTGCGCAATGCTCTCTGGATCACCCCCATCGGATGCGTAGTTGGGCCCGAGAGAAAAAAAGCCCGTAGCCACGCTTGTCCCGTTTTTAAAGAGATCTCCGGCGATTTGGTAAGAGACGAATTGATGAAAAGGCAAATCCTGATTAAAGGCTTGGATCACCCAATCCCGATAGTGAAATGCCTTGGGATTGGAACGATTGTCCTGAGTCCAGCCTCCTACTTCACTATAACGCGCCACGTCGAGCCAGTGTCGTGCCCAACGCTCGCCATAGGCCGGATGTGCCAGCAGCGTTTCGATCAAATCTCGCACCACTTGATCCTCTGAAGCGGCATCCTTGGCCCGGCTCATTCGATCGAGCCATGAGCGCATCACCGTGGGTGAAGGAGGCAGGCCAAGGAGATCAAAATAAATCCGTCGAATCAGGGTGCTCGAGGGTACTGGGGCGGCTTGAGGAAGATCGCTCTGGATGAGTTTTTGCACCACGAAACGATCAATGGGATTATGGATACGAAAGGAATCTGGAACATCCGGCAATGCGGGACGAACAAGTGCACGAAACGACCAGTGGAGTCCTTCTGGACCAGATGTGTTCCCATTCGTATTTGCATCCCTTTGCTCAGACGGGCTGGCAGGCCAAGGAGCTCCCATCTTAATCCATCGCTCCAAATCTTGCTTTTGACGACTCATCATGGGTTTTGGCCAATCCGGGTGATTGCCCAGCACCGTTGGATTTTCAAGGGCTTGGATCAGTCGACTTTCTGCCGGGCTTCCGGGAACCACCAAAGCACAGTCACCCACAAATGCCTCTCGAGAGTCCAAAAGGGAAAGATGGGGCATCCCTTCGTTCAGGGTGCCATGACAGTCTTGGCAATGATCCAAAAGCAATGGCCTGATTCGACTTTCAAAAAAAGAAGCTTCGCTGAGGTCATCACTCGATACGGACAGGACAGCGATGCTCGTTTGAGTGATCAGAACCAGCAGAAGCCTGAGACAGGGGCGAACAAACAGTGGATGCATCATGACCTTCATATTCAGCACTCCCAGTCTGGTCTTCATGGGCGACGAAGCCCGAAAAGAGTTAGGGGAGGTATTTTGGTGCGCTGATAAGCTCTTGGGAATTTATGGGATTATCCCGCACCCAGTGCAGGCGTCAATGTCATTAACACTGATAGTTGTTCTCTCAACGCATAAACCTAAGGGTGGCATTCCACCCAATCCACATCCATGAGCCCTCCCTTACCTGGGTTTACAAAACAAAAGAAAAGATCCCTTCGGCCATTCCGATCCAGGTGTGGAGAGGTTTTTTCAACAAACTGATCGTACCCTCCGGTAGAGGTGACTTCAAAGGAAGTCACGACAGGTCCGTCCGGACTTCCCTCTCTTACGACGATCTGCCCGCCGGCTCCTCCCGAGGCGACTCTTACGGTGATTTTGCCGACGTCATGAAGTGGGATACTCCCGAACTTGGCATAGGAACCATGCTCGATGGCTCCGAGTTTGTTTCCCAGGATTCGAAGCCCTCGATAGTCACTGCAATGTTCTGCTTCGATCCGCCGGTGGCGCAGTTGGATGGTGGCCGAAGCCGCGAGCGGCGCGACGGACTCCCAGCCAAAATCCACATAGGTCGCCTTCAATATCCAGGGTTTGCCAACACCCACCTCACCGAGATCGAGGCCTCCCTGCAGACCTCGCTGTGTGTTGGATGCCAAGGCGGATGGCTCGAGAGAATAAATCCATTGAACCATGGATTCCACCTGCTGTTCGGCAAGTTCGGCATGCGCCAGCATGGGAATTTCTCCCCACACCCCTGCCGAACCTTTGAGCACTCTTTGAACCGACTGCGGCAAGGCCTCAGGTTGATGGCGATAGCGCTGAGCGATATCCAGCAATGCGGGCCCAACCACTTTTTCCTTGATGGCATGGCAATTGAAACAGTCGCTTGCCAACATGGCCTGCTGCCCCGGAGGAATGGCAGCTTGAGCTGCATCCGAGGGCATGGGCTGAGCAGTCACGCGTGCCCCAGACTCCATGAATTCATCATTCCACCTGGAATCACCATCTTCCTCATCCTGCACCCGAAGCTGGTAAGCCACGCGTCCATTAGCATCCAGGAAATCTCCATCCTGTGGGGTTTCAAAACGGACCGAGGGTCGAGCATTACCGATGCTGACAGGAACGCTGACCGAGGCACTGGCCCCCAGAGCATCTCGAACCTCCAAGGCAAGAACATGGTTTCCTGCATCCTTCAATTCAAGGGTGGCCTCCTTTCCACTGGCGACCTTCTGGCCACCCGGATGAAGTGTCCAGTGGTAGGAAAGATCATGCCCATCAAGATCATAACTTCCTTCAGCAGACAACCTGACCTGTAAGGGTAACTTGCCTGCGTCGGGCTCAACCGAGGCGATGGCCTTGGGTGGCATGTTGCCGCGCAGGTAGCTGATCTTGAGCAATCGCGCGTCTTCATTGGCTCCCCAAGTGCGCCCATAATCGAGTAAATAGAGACAACCATTCGGGCCAAATTCGGCGTCTATGGGCCGCTGGATGAGAAAACGCTGTGCATCCTTTCCTCCTGGTGCCGATTGGCCATCGTTGCGCAACACCACCGCCTCGGAAAAAGGCTCAATACCCAAAAGTTCATCCTCCTCATCCAGGCGCGCCCAGAAGAGAAAAGGACGCTGCCAATCCCAAAAGAGAAGGCAGTGATCATAATAGTTAGGGAAACCCTGAGTCTCCTCAAAAGCAGCCTGGTGATAAAAGACCGGTCCAGCGCAAGCCGTCCGCCCACCACTGCCGAGGATGGGAAACTCGGTCGAAGCCCCATAGGGCCAGTAAATCAGCGCAGGTTGTGCCGGAGGAAGCACTTTGCGCCCGGTGTTGTTGGGGCTGTTGTTGATGGGCTGAAGCGGATCGTAGCGAGGTCCATTTTCAGAGGAAGCAAAGTCATGTTCGGCGTATGCAAAGTTGTTGCCGACAAAATACGGCCAGCCAAAGTTGCCTGCGGCCTTGGCTTGATTGAGTTCATCATATCCACGTGGACCGCGCTCGGTATCGCCTCCTGCATCGGGACCCACTTCGCCCCAATAGACAAACCCCGTGCGTTCATCGACACTCATGCGCCATGGATTGCGGCATCCCATGACGAAGATTTCCGCACGCCCCTCTGACCCATCTTTGGGAAAGAGGTTTCCCTCGGGGATCTCGTATCCTCCTGCATTAGTTGGATGGATCCGGAGAATCTTACCCCTAAGGTCATGCGTGTTGGCGCTGGATTTCTGAGCGTCCCAAGGATCGTTGTCTGGACGCTCGTCAATGGGTGCCGATCCGCCGGTAGGCGCGCCGGGAAAGGTGTTGTCTCCAGTCGAAATCAAGAGACAACCATCGGGCGCGAATTCCACTGAACCCGCATGATGGCAGCACTGTCGCCGCTGCTCTTCAAATTCGAGCATCACCTTTTCTGAATCCAAACGCAATTGATCGTCATCGATGCGGAAGCGACTCAACCGCTGGCCACTGTAATCGGGCGGGGAGTAAAAGCAGTAGATCCAATGGTTCTTCTCAAATTGAGGGTCGAGCGCAAACCCGAGAAATCCATTCTCCTGCTCGTTGAACACCTCAAGTTGAGCCACTTGGATAGGTTGCTCATCCGACTTTGGATCTATCAGATACAGTCCGCCCTTGAAATCGTTGACGAAGACACGGCCATCGGGAGCCAACTCCAGCTCCATAGGCTGGCGGATGGATTGATCGAGCACCTCCACCTGATAGCGAAAGTCATCTGGTGCTTTCTCTGCGATCAGAGAATGGAGAGAAACCATTAAAAAAGATAGGAGCCAACGGAGGATGTTCATTGGATTGTTCCAAAGGTTAAGTATCGACCGTTCAGGGAACAAGAGCAAAGCTGGCGGTGTCGCCCGAATTGAGGCTGGAAGCAAGCCTTCAACAGGCCTAAGTTAAGAGTAATTCCTGAAACAAAAATTCCCATGACTCGTTCACGTCTTTCCCGTCGTCGTTTTGGTCGCCGCAGTCTTGCGGCACTGGCCAGTATTTCCACTGTCCCATCCCATGTAATTCGGGCTCAATCCGAAAAACGTGATGACCAGGGCCGCCTCATCAAGCCTGCCACGCAAACACCGAACGAAAAAGTGCGGCTCGCTTGCTGCGGCATTGGCAACCAGGGAGGAGGCGATCTCAGAGCAATGCATCAAACGGGGCTTGCTGAAATCGTGGCACTCTGTGATGTGGACATGGGTGGCCCTCATACCTTGAAAAACCTCAAGAGCTTTGACTCACAACCACGCTTTAAGGATTTCAGGGAGATGTTCGATCGCATGGCCGATCAAATCGACGCCGTCACTGTGGGCACGCCCGACTTCTCCCACTTTCCCATCGCCATGCTCGCCATGTCCCTAGGCAAGCATGTCTATGTCGAAAAGCCCCTGACTCGCACTTTCCACGAATCCGAATTGTTGATGAAGGCTGCCTCCCGATATGGCGTAGCTACTCAGATGGGCAATCAAGGGCACTGTCAGGACAATTACTACCAATTCAAAACATGGGTGGAAAAGGGTGTGATCAGCGGCGTCGAGGAAATCACAACCCACATGAACGGAGGACGCCGTTGGCATGGTTGGGACACCCGCATGGCTGATTTTCCAAAAGCTCAGCCCATCCCCGAAACCCTCGATTGGGACACCTGGCTCATGGCGGCTCAACCGCACGACTATCATCGCAACTTTGTTCAAGGCCAATGGAGGTGCTGGTATGATTTTGGCATGGGAGCCTTGGGTGATTGGGGAGCCCACATCATGGACGGGTTCCATCAGTTTCTAAAATTGGGACTCCCAACAGAGATCACCCCGCTACGATTGGATGGCCACAATCCGTTGTTTTTCCCTCAGGCCAGCACCCTGGAATTTCGTTTTCCGGCTCGAGATTCCATGCCTCCAGTGAAAGTGACCTGGTATGATGGCAAACAAAACCATCCCCTTGTGCCAAGTAGCTACGGCAACATCGCGACCCGAGAGGATATTCCAACCGCAGATGGCAGAGTCATGCCAGCTCAGGAATTGCCAGCGGGCAAGGAGATCTACGGAAAGGACTGGACCTTCAAGGGACACTCGCATGGGAGCACCCTGAGTATCCTGGAAAAAGAAAAGGCATCTGATCTGCCCAAAGACCTTCTGGACTATCCCCGCAACCCCACCAATCACTACGCCAATTTTCTGAAGGCTTGCAAGGGCTTGGAACCCTGTCTTTCGCCCTTTGAGGTGGCCGCTCCGCTGAGTCAGGTTTTCTGCCTCGGAGTGGCTGCACAACGATTCCATGCTCGCCTGGAGTTTGACCCCATCAAGAAAGAAATCACCAATCATGAAGCCGCCAACCAATGGCTTCGTGGGGCTCCGCCTCGCAGGGGTTGGGAGTCTTTCTATCAACTCTCATGAACTGGAATCCACCCCAAGGCCAAAGTCGGCGCAGGTGGATGGCTCGTATGGCTCGTATGGCCCGCATGGCAGCAGGAACATCGCTGGCCCAATCAGTTTTCCTTTTATGACAACGGGCAAAGCCAATGGTATTGGGGAGGCGGCGTGGAAGTAGGGTTCAATCGACCCTATGGAAAGTACTGCCAGATCTTGGACGCACCCCTGAGCACAGGGTCCGGTGAATTCCTGCTTTGGGAGTTCCCCTTGGCTTATTGGATGGAGTCCCGCGGTTACGATCTGACCTATGTCTCCAACCAGGACACCCACCAATATCCCGAAGAGCTGGATCGTTGCAGGGGGTTTCTTTCCGTGGGACACGATGAGTATTGGACGCTAGAGATGTTTCGAAATCTGGAAAGAGCCATTCAAGAGGGCATGCACGTCGCCTTCCTTTCCGGCAATTCGGTTTGCGGCCGTATCAAGATGAGGGCTGATACCCATGGCAGACCGAATCGGGTATTTGAGCGCGTCGGGGTCTTTGGTCCCCCGGGTGGTACCCGGGAATTCGACTCCATGTCCCATCTGATGCATGAAAGGCCCTATGCGAACGAACTCATGGGGGCACAGAGTACCGGGCCTGTAACTGGCGGAGCCGACTGGATTTGTCGACAACCGGACCATTGGATCTTTGAGGGTAGCGGTATGGTCAAGGGGGAGGGCATTCCCGGATTGGTGGGTTGGGAGTGGCATGGAGATCCAGCCCCCATTCCGGGTTTGGAAATCGTGGCCTCTGGCCCCACACAAGGGGCCCCGGGTCAACCCAATGGCGGCGAATACACGGCAACTCTCTATCATGGACCCCGAGGGAACCTGGTATTCAACGCAGCTACCATCTGGTGGGGTAATGGGCTCAGCGAACCCCCGGGCTATGTCAGACCCTCGGTTTACACGCAACCAATGGGGCCGGATCCACGCGTGCAGCGAATCACTCGGAACTTGTTGCATCACATGAGGTCATGATACGCCGCGCCACGAACCGACACCCCGAAAAAGTAGTTTAAAATCCTCTTAAGGAGTTGCACCGATTGCCTGGTTAGGTGATCTTTTCTTCCATGTTGAGTGTCATTTCACCCGCCAAAACGCTGGACTTCGAATCGGATCCGTTGACCCGCAAACACTCTTCTCCGGCTTACCTGAAGCATTCAAAGCAACTCATCCAGCGTCTGAGGGCCTGTTCCGAAGGGGAACTTTGCAAGCTCATGTCGATCAGCACGAAATTGGCCGCACTGAATCGCCAACGCTATCAGACCTGGAGCCCACTCTTTACTCCGCAGAATTCCAAGCAGGCCTTGTTTGCCTTCAAGGGGGATGTGTACACCGGTTTCCAGCTCACAGATTACCAGAGCGCTGATTATGCCTTTGCACAAAAGCACCTTCGCATTCTTTCCGGTCTCTACGGTTTGTTGCGACCTCTAGATCTCATCCAACCCTATCGGCTGGAAATGGGAACCTCTCTAAAGAACCAAAGAGGTCACAACCTCTACGCTTTCTGGGGTGATCTCATCACCAAGGAACTGAACCAGGCGATTGCTGACTCGGGCCAAGCCACCCTCATCAATCTGGCTTCAAATGAGTATTTTCAAGCCATCCTCAAAGACCAACTTTTGGCCAAGGTCATCACTCCCGTATTCAAGGACCTGAAGAAGGGACAATACAAAATCATCAGCTTTTTTGCCAAAAAGGCCCGAGGAACCATGTCGGATTTCATCATTCGAAACCGCTTGGAAAAACCGGAGGATCTGAAAGGGTTTGATGGCATGGGCTATCGCTACGAAAAAGCCCGTTCTACCCCAGACCAGTGGGTCTTTCTTCGCGATCAGGCCGCATGAAGGAACCTGGGACTTTCAGGGCTTGGAGGACTTCAGCGTGACCAGAATTTCTTCAAGCTGAGTCTGCATGGCCTGATTGTCCTGCTTGAGAAGCAGCAGCTGCGCCTTGACATCATCATTGTTATCACTGGCCATTTCATCGACAAAAATAGCATTGGCCAGGGAAAGAGAAATAAACCCACCAATGACCAACACCAGGATGACAAAGGAATTCACCCCATAGTAAAGCCATGGATGACCCAGCAGACTCGCCGCTTCGGGAGCTGCTGCCCAGTTCTCAACGGTAAAAACCGAAAAGATGGTGTTGAGTGATTTTAGGGGGGTTCCAAAGAATTCGGGAAGAGGTTGGCCAAAGAGGGTAAAGCCCAGAAGAGAAAAAAAGACCAACTGAATCCCCAATAAGATCACGATGGCTCGGGAGGCTTTGATGGCACGCAGCACCCCTCGAACCATCTGTGCAGTGTCCGGCATCAATTTAAGGATACGCACCATGGATAGAAATCGAAACATCCTCAAAAAAGCCAAACTGCCCTCTCCCATTCCATGCACGAAGACCCATAAAAGGCTGGCCGCGATAATGAACAAATCCGCCCGATTCCCCCAGGAGTTTGCATAAGTGCGCCATCCTTCGAGATGAATTTTACAAGCGACTTCGAGGGTAAAGTAGATCAGGACGATCCAGCTGATACTTTCCATCCAAAAAGGGGTCAGCAAGTGATCCATGAAAGCCAGAAGAACGGTGAGAAAAATGACACTTAGAACCACCTTGGGAGCTGTGAAAAGTTTCATCATCACTGGTCATCAAAAGCCATAGCAATCATTCCAGCAAGACTGGAACCACTTCTGACATCGCAGATCGAATCAAGATGGACCGACCAACGGGATCGCGCAGCCTCATTGCATCAAGGCGAACATTCCGTCAAGACACTCCACTCGCCCTGAAAGTAAACACGGGCTCGCAGTTTCTTCCCTTCCTTAACAGGGATGGGCATGGAAACCACCCTAGCATTTTCTGAAGGCTTGCCCCCGATGGCTCTGGGGTCACTTTCATCCAAGGTCACAAAGATCTGTCCTCGTTCAGCACTCAAATGCCAATCGTCGGCCCGACGCTCGCAGGCAGCGGGGCTGAAATCAGGCACAAGCCCCTGGCGAAAAAGCTGAGCCAAAACGATGTCACTGCGGCGAGGAATGTATTTATTAAGAATCCTGTCCACTTCCTCCCGCCAGTGTTCATCGCGAGTCCTAGGCTCATCCCCTCCGCGGCCCGTATCTCCCCAACGAGCCGATTCCGCAATCACCGCCGATTCTATTTCCTGCGCTCGGCGTTGGACGACGGCATGAACGGCACCCGGGGTCAGTGAGCCACCTTGATGATACAAGGCATGAATGCGATCCGCAGCTCGGATCCGGAACTCGGCATTGTCCAGGCATTGCTGCCATAGCCATTGAGGATTACTCGATTCAAACTGTTTGCCTGCTGGAAAAGGGCCGGTGCGATCTTCCTCGATACCTTGGTTCATTCCACGCATGAGGAAGGTATGTTCGGCATCCCAGATAAAAAACTGAAACCCCTGGCGGTTAGAACGATGCCGCATGCCATACCAGTTGTTGTGCCAGCGATCCCCGCCAAACCAAGTGATGGCTGCATCCAAGTTACCTCCGTAAAAGAGGATCATGTTGTAATCGATCAAATTGTCGATATCAATGAGGACTTCAGCATCTGGATCCAGTTCACCCTCTGGGGTTCTACCTTGAAGTTTGAAATAGGCATCATTTTTTTCCAATCCCTCTCGAGCGATCTCGTAGACACGTCTCCAGGCATCCAGAGAACCATCAGACGCCATGATGCCCCCTTCCTTACTCGCCTTGACGACATCGTAGTCCTTGTCCTTACCCCCAAAATATTGAGCTCCATGTCCCGCTTTGGGACGTTCGCATGTGTTGTAGAGTCCCCAGTAATGACCATTGATATACAAATGACAGAAGTAGCCACGCATCGCCGGTTGCCCCAGCGAAGCCTGCAAATCGCGATTGATCTGATCCCGAAAAAGAGCGGCTTGAGGGTCTCCCCCCATGCTCCAGGAATAATTGGAAGAACATCGCAAGTCCAGGTGGTCAAAGACCTCTGCTCCCTTCTCACCAAAGAGCGGATACTTCAATTTGGCTTCCCCATAACTATCTCGAAAAAATAGACGAAAGGCATGCTTGGCATTGTCTTCTCGACGGCTGAAGCCTCCGCGAATACGCAAGCCTGCATCGACTTGGAACCCCTTGCTTCCATCTCCATGGATCAACTCCACTGAAGTGGGTCGCTCCCATGGCCGACCGTCCTCCTGTGCATTGGCATAGATACCGGTTTTATGGTCAAAGAGATGATCCGTGTCAGTGACCAGAGAATAAGAGGGAATGGATCGAAGGGCTTTCTCCCATTCATCCTGGTAGGCCGGGTCGTCCACCACACGTGCGTCCATTCCGTAATCCACTCGATTTCTTCCCCAGTGGTAGGGAAAACCAACGGGTGGCAAACCATCTGGTGACTGACGCACAATATCTGATGGAAATAAGAACGTCCTGGTAACCGTTCGCGATGGAAGGTAAGCATCACCAAAGGCCCTCGCACGAATCACCGTCGTTTGGGCAATGGACCATGGGCCTTCATAAAGGTTTCCATGTTCCTCGGTCGGGATAGATCCATCGGTGGTATACCGAATACGAGCCGTTGCCTCTTCCAGCTCCAGGCTTAATTCGAAGGCTTGTGATTGGAAGCCACGCTTCTGACTGAATCGGATTTTGGAGAGCCGGCCCAAGGCAGCGGAGACATTGGATTTGCCGGGTGTCGCCTCGAGAAGGGCTTGCATGACCAGGGGTTGCCCCATTCGCCAGTCCGCAGGCAAACCAAAGGAGACATCCGATTGCTGAGGTGGAAAGGACGGAGTCATTTCATGAATCGGTCGGCCTTCTAACTTGTCGATCAAAGCCAAATATTCTCCTTTATTGGAAAGGCTGAAGTTGGTGTGCAAGGCACTCTGGTCCGCCGCTCGATCTTTTCCAGATGCAAAGACGATAAGAAAGGCTCCAGGTGCCAAGGATTGCTCGGGAAAGGTCCATTGGGTGGGGTTTGCGCGATTATCAGAGAGAGCAAAATTCTCAAGATCAACGATGTCTGAGCTAACATTTTGAATCTCAATCCAGTCCACTCGATCCCCATTCTCATCCACCAGACCCGAATCGTTCTCAGCCATGATTTCACTGATCACCAAGGGTGCCTGGGAGCCCTGGAGCGAAAGGGAAAGGGCGCAGAAAGCGCCACACAGAGCCATAAAGTTTTTCATGCTTTGAAAGCTCCTTTTAAGGTCCCTGTCACCATCGAAATACAAGCGCTGGTTCATGGCTTTGCAAGGTTTCGAATGCGTTTAAGTTCATCGGCACTTGCCTTACCATCACCATCCAAATCGGACTGCAACCGCTCGCGCTGCCGAGCGTCCAGCCTGGGCTGAGAAACACCTGCTTTGGCAGCATGGTCCTTCAAGGTGGCGGTGGCCACAAAATGATCCCAGCTCTCATAGACACCCTCGTCGATATCTGAAGCGAGTTTGGCTATCTCAGTCGGTGCCAGGGTTTCGTCGCCATTGCGATCATACAGATCAAAGAGTCGTTTCCTTTCACTCCAATAACCTTTTTCAGACTCTTCGCCCGAAAGGCCTCCATCTCCATCCTTGTCGTATTTCTCGACCCAATGATCCGGGGCATCAAAGCGAACGCCCTCTTTCCCTTCTTTTTCATTCTCGCCTCTTTTTTCTCGTCGAAAGGATTTTCCCCTTGGCTTGGGGGTTTTTCTCATGGCTTCCCGCTCTGAAACGTCCAAAAAACCATTGGTATCTAAGTCAAATTTTTGGACCCATTGTTGTCGTCGCACTTCGTATTCCGAAGCTTTCTCCTCATTAGATTCTGTCACATGAGACAAGTTCTCGCCGGGCACTGGTGCATCAGCCGTGATGTTGTTCGATGACTTACTGGAATCGTTGCAAGCAGAAAGCACTGCCAGTAGAAGCAAGACCCAAGCCGGCTTGAAAGACTCTAGGGGATTTCCGGCTTTTGCAAAGTTATGCATGTTTTTCATTAGAGTCCGATGGTGATTTCGTTACGTCAGTACCACAGGACCACGTCAACCATGCTTCTCATGTTGTCGCTGATTACCTTGCCCATAGGCCGAAACGACCCAGTCAAAACCAGCTTTCGTGGCATAGAATACTTAGCAAGAACTGAATGGATTACAATCCTGTGACGCCCGGCAAGGTTCTCTCCTGACAGAAAAGTGGAGTTTTTAATGAAAAAGCCTCAAGGAAGCCATTGGCGAATCGCCCTTAAAGGTTCAAGGTAGGGATATGTTCATCCATTCGGTCTCGCACGCCGTTCCAAAAACTTACTTTTCCCAGGCCAATTGCCTTCATGCCTTTAAGCAAGCTCCCTGTTTTCATCAGCTCGAACCATCTTCACAGAAACTTCTCAAACATGTGTTGAGCCGAGACAATGGCATCGAACAAAGGCATTTGTGCCTTGAACGGATTGAGGAAGCTTTTGAAGCGAAACCCGATGTGCTTCACCAGCGTTTTCAAGAGAATGCACCAAAGTTGGCGACTCAGGCGGCCCTCATGGCACTGGATAAGGCCAAGCTCCTCCCGAAGCAAATCGATGCGTTGCTAATCTCCACCTGCACCGGATATCTGTGTCCGGGACTCACGAGTTATGTCGCTGACAATCTCAAGATTCCAGCGGACCATGTCCTTTTAGATCTGGTGGGACATGGATGCGGCGCAGCCGTTCCCAACTTGCGGCAAGCCCAAGCACTCATCGACTCTCAGCAGGCCAAAAACGTACTGTCGGTATGCGTTGAAGTTTGCAGTGCCGCTTTTTATTTGGATGATGACCCGGGAGTCCTGATCAGCGCGTGTCTTTTTGGAGACGCCGCCGGGGCAGCTGTTTCATCGACTACCCCACCCAAGGACCAACGCAGTGTCAAGACCGTGACCTGGTGCTCACAGCTCAAGGCGCATCAGCGCGATGCGCTTCGTTTCGAACAACGCAAAGGCATGCTAAGAAACATTCTTTCGCCTGAAACACCCTTTCTGGCTGCGACAAGCGCCCATGAGGATTTTCAAAAAGCTCTCATGAAAGAGAAGATGGACCCCTCCATGGTCAGGGCTTTCGTGACCCACGCTGGAGGTCGGCGCGTTCTGGATGCGATTACCCAGTCAATGAATCTTTTACCCTCTGACTTAACAATCAGTCGCCAATTACTCGCTCAATACGGAAACACCAGCAGCCCTTTTGTTCTGATGGCACTTGAGGAAAATTTGAAACAGGGTTCCCCCGCGGGTTTTTGGTGGATGAACACCTTTGGTGCTGGCTTCAGCAGCCATGGCTTGATGCTTGAGGTCACCTAAAAGCATGCAAAGGATCATACAGCCTGAAGTTCTGGATGGGTTACCCGCGGATCACCCTGCAGCAGTGGCATCTAGAAAGGACTTGAGAATCATCAATCGGTTGATGAATCACGCATCATGTCTCGATCGGAAGACACGCTGGATCCAGGACAAAGCCAAGAAAAGTCCTGTTCGGGTCGTCGAACTGGGAAGCGGAGATGGTAGCCTCGCGTGCAAGATGTTATTAAGATGGGGTAAGGTAGCTGATGGAAGCCGCATCATTTTTGTGGATCAGTCTCCCTGCTTGGAAACAAATCATGTGGAGCAACTCGGCAGATTGGGATGGGAAGTCGACAACCAGGTGATGGACGTCTTTGAGTGGTTCGAAAGAGACGCTTCTGAAATCGATTTGTGCTTTGCCATTCTTTTCATGCATCATTTTACATTTGAGGAGATCACTCGCTTGTTTGATCAACTGAAAACCAAGACAAAAGCCTTTGTCTGTCTTGAACCTCGACGAGATTGGAAAGGCCTTTTAGCGGCCAGGGCCCTTTGGTGCATCCGATGCGATCCGGTCACCTTGAATGATGCATGCATCAGCGTACGCGCTGGATTCCTAAATCAAGAGCTCTCCCAGATTTGGATGCAGAACACCGAAACATCATGGGATACGGAAGAGCGCTCAGCCGGTCTATTCAGTCACCTTTTTTCCGCTAAAAAACTCCCCGATAAATCATCATGAGTCTCAGGCCTATCACCATTGTCGGCGGCGGGATCAGCGGTTTGTCTTTAGGCATTGATCTCCAACTAAAAGGCTTGCCAGTTCATCTTTTTGAAGCTGGCGATTACCCCCGCCATCGGGTTTGCGGTGAATTTCTCAGCGGACAAGGTTATCGCCAACTCAAGGAATGGGGGTTGGCCAAGTCATTCCTGGCGGCCGGTGCCGTCGAAGCAACTCACTTTAAATGTTATGGCCCAGCGGGCATGTCTCCAGTCTTGCGTTTACCATCGCCTGCCTTGTGCCTCTCTCGTTATCGCATGGATGACTTCATGGCAGAGCATTTCAGAGAACTAGGCGGCCATCTCATCACCCGGCATCGCGTTCATCCTGCTAATTTTGAGCAGAATGAGGGAACGATTTGGGCAAACGGTCGACTCGCTCAAACACGTCAAAAATGCCCTTGGATTGGTTACAAGTGTCACATTAAGGATTACCCATTGGCAGCTGATCTGGAGATGCATTTTGGCAGAAATGGCTACGTGGGTCTTTGCCGTGTGGAAGATGGAAAAATCAATGTATGCGGACTGACGCGCATGGCAGAACGGGAATCAGGGATGCCTGGAAAAGGCCGTTGGCTGCCATGGGCCTTGTCATCCCTTCACCCCTCAAAACACAAGAACCTCCAGAAAGCAGAATACCTTGAGGACAGCCTTTGCTACACGGCCGGTCTGCAATACAAAGCGCGGTGGTTTGAAACGACACGCACAAAAGCTGTAATTGGAGACCATAGGACGCTAATACCTCCGCTTACAGGCAATGGCATGTCCATGGCGGTGGAATCCGCTCATCTGGCCACCTCCTTCATCCAGAACTATTTTGCGGGGGATCTCCAATGGAAGGAGGTTTGTCAGCAAATGAACCGAGCCACGAACAAACGTTTCCGAAAGCGCCTCCTGGTTGCCGGCTTGCTACAAAGACTGATCATGGCACGCCATGGGGAGGTGATCAGAAACAGCCTTATCAAAAATATGAGTGAGTTTCACAGATATCTCTATGCTTGGACTCGCTAAGAGTCCTATGAAGGCCTTAGGGCAATGCATTCCGAAGAAACCTAGAATTAAGGCTGAAATACTGGGAAAGGATGATGCCTATTCTTTACCATCAACAATTTAAAATCATTGCAATCAAATGGGTTATAAGAGCAAGGTAGGCTCATTATTTTTGTACACATGTAGTTAAACTTGTGTAAATTAAATGAAGCTATTCCTTAATAGTGATTCATCAAAAGCGAGCCTCTGCAAAGGGTGCAGGGACCCTTTTTCGTTGGGATGACAACCTCTCTCGGTGTCTTCATTGGGTTCAAAATCAGATCAAGCACGCTCAGAGAGACAAAAAATACTATCTTCGAGAGTCCCCCTGAAACCATAGGAGATCCTTCTGGATAAATTCTTGGTCTTCAAATTCTGAATGGCCATCCACATACGTGATCACACTACCTGGTTTGGAACCACTACCCGAGCCATGGCGAGCATACTGTTTATTGGGGGGATTGATAGTCCTACCTATAGGGTGCGGTCCGCCGGCATTATAGACCCTCTCATGATCCCAATCCGGAACAATAAAATAAGTGGCACACCCAAAGAAGAAAATCGACGTAGGTTCGGGCACAGAGGTGAACTTGGGCATCATAATGCCATTAGGACCAGCCAATCGTTCGTTGATTCCATAAGAGGCCGTGAATTCAACAATATTGGCATCGGGCCCTCGACCACTCATGCGCATCTTAACCTTCCTAAGATCGCTGTAATCGTGAGGTCCCTCATGCTCAGCTGGATCTTCAAAAGATTTAAGATTTTCAAAGTAGCCTGCACGAATCATGGATTTAATCCAGTCAGTATGGTCTGAATTAGTGGCTTTTGGAAAATGACTATTGAAGTCATCTCCATACATCATGGTGGCAAGGGCAATTTGCTTCTGATTGTTCATGCAGAGAATCTTGCGCGCCGAGACCTTGGCTCCTGCCAAGGCGGGAAGCAATAAGGAAGCAAGGATGGCAATGATTGCAACCACCACCAACAATTCAATTAGGGTAAAAGCACGCGAAGACTTCATAGTCTGAAATGGGTTGGCGAAAACCATGGAGTTTCAGGCCGTAAATATCAAGCAGGAAGCTGAGAAGCCCTGCTTACTCAGGCCCCCGAGCATGCATCCAAAGTCATGCTGGCCATCAGGCGCGCATTCTGGGCAAAACACTCCCAAGGCCTCCATCGACGCCCAGAATTTGCCCCGTCACCCATGAGGCCTCTTCCGATAGAAGCCAGGCCATACTGCAAGCCACGTCTTCGGGAGAACCCAGCCGGCCTAAGGCGTGCATGCCTTGGGACGCCTTAAGGTTGGCATCGCTGGAAAGGAGAGATTCTGTCAGGGGTGTCTCGACCAAACCAGGTGCCACACAATTAACCCGGATACCTCTTGCAGCATACGTCGCTGCAGCAGAAAGAGTGAGTCCCATGATGGCTCCCTTAGCGGCGGCAATGGCCTCGTGGTTTGCTATGCCAATCCTTGAAGCTGCTGAAGCCGTCAGGACAATGGAACCGCCGGTGCGCATCATCGCATGAGCGGCAGCTCCCAAAATACCAAAGGCGGTGCTTACGTGAGTGTGCATGACATCATTCCATTCTTCCTGTGAAGTCTGATGAGCTGGTTTGAGTAACAGGC